>VFGV01000006.1 GCA_009392275.1 SAR202 cluster bacterium | reverse complement strand
ATTCCTAAGGTTTTTTTAAAGTACTACACGAAGCCTATTACCGAAACTAAGGATATGCCTGTACATCTGCTGTCTGATATAGCCTCTTAAATTCAACTCAAGAAAGTTTCATTGTTAGTTTCATTGTTAGATGACGCTGGACTGACTTTTACTTCTACCCACTGTTTATATAAAATAAGTTACCTATTAGCACTTAATGCTAGCTGTCACACTACTTAACCCTTCATGATTTGAAGTTTTTTATTGTGATGCCGAGGTGGCGGAATTGGTAGACGCGCAGCGTTGAGGGCGCTGTGGCCGCAAGGCTGTGGGAGTTCGAGTCTCCCCCTCGGCACCAGCAGTTAGTAAGATATTCTGTGATAATAGGGACGGTATTAGTATTTAGGCGACGTAGCCAAGCGGTCTAAGGCGGGGGTCTGCAAAACCTCTATTCGGCGGTTCGAATCCGCCCGTCGCCTCCAAAATCTTTTACGACGTCATGGATTTGTAAAATAGGTTCTTTTTTAGGATCTTGGTTAGGTGGAAGGATTTTTGATCAACATCAATCCTATGACACAATGTGGATAGCTTGCGTTGTACTCGGTTTAATTTCGGCCTTAATACAACTCCAATTAAAGGAATAGCTGTTCAAAGACACCAACTAAACCGTGCAAATACATAATATGCGTGTTGTGAATTTACACGATGAAGATATCTCTTTGTTATGAAGATAATATCGTGGAAACTAATGATCTATGGTCTGGCTTCCTGGACGATCTTGATCCTAATGCTTTTTTTAGATCTTATATGTGGTCTATTAAGGAAATTAGCTCGGGCATAGATAGGAATTAGAGTTTCTCTAATTATTGTGTTCCGCCCAAGAAATATTTACCTATATCATCATCACTCAGCATGTTTCCAGCATCCGAAGTATGAACCACTTTTCCGTTAGAAAAAATGTATCCTCGATCTGACATTGCTAAAGATGCACGGGCATTTTGTTCCACTATTAGTACCGTGATCCCCATTTTTCGTAAGTCAGATATTTTTTCAAGAATCATTTCTCTAAATTTTGGTGATAATGCAGCAGTCGGTTCATCAAACATGATAAAAGATGGGTTAGAAATTAGGACACGCGATATTGCAAGCATTTGCCTTTCACCACCTGATAAAGATTCGGCCAAATGGTAAGGTTTTTGCTTAATGTTAAGGAATATATCGTAAACCTGTCCAATCCTTTCATCTATCTCAATCTTGCTTAAATTTAGGCCTCCCATTTGTAGGTTTTCTTCTACAGTGAGTGAAGGAAAAACGTTATCTATTTGAGGCACGTAACCAATACCTTTTTTAACAAGAGAGTCTGCTCTGATTCCTGTGATATCCTCATTTTTATAAATGATGTCCCCTTGATACAGATTGGCAATTCCAAAAATAACCTTTATAAAAGTTGATTTCCCACACCCATTAGGGCCAATTATAGTTACGAATTCGCTTTTATATACTGTAAGATCGATTCCATTAAGAATTTGAACCGATCCATATCCACCAGATATATTTTTGACTTCTAATATCTTTTCCATAGGATTTACTTTATTGAAGAACCTAAATACGCATCAATAACAGATTTGTTACTTCGAACTTCATCTGAAGTGCCTTCCATTAATATTCTCCCCGAATCCATTACAATTATTCTATCCACGCCTAATCTAAGAATAAAATCCATATTATGTTCTATTACTAGAATCGATATACCAGTTTCATTAACGAGAGTTCGTAGATTTTGAAATATTTTCTCTGCCAGAACACTTGCCACTCCTGCGACTGGTTCATCTAGAAGTAGAATTTTTGGAGATCCCATCAAAGCTCTTGCTATATCCACTAATTTACTTTGTCCGCCAGAAAGTTTACCTGCTAAATTATCGGCAACGTGAGCAATCTCCAACGATTCGAGTACTTGGTAGGCTCTTTCAATCCTTTCTGCTTCTTCTTTTCTTGAATTTGGCCTTAGTAAACTCAAGATTGGATTACTGGATAATTGATTATTAGGAGGTACAAGAATATTTTCAATAACAGTCATTTCTTTCCATAATCTAGTATGCTGAAACGTTCTTGTGATACCAAGGTTGTTAATTTGGTCTGGCCTAAGATTGTTCGTGCTTTTACCCATAATTTCTATTTCACCTGATGTAGGGTCCAACAACCCGGATATACAATTAAAGGTGGTGGATTTCCCACATCCGTTAGGGCCGATTAAACCTACTAGTTCTCCCTCATTAATAGTAAATGAAATGTTATCAACAGCTCGGAGACCTCCAAAGTCATGAGTTAATTCTGATACATGAATTGCGGTACTACTCATTTTCACCTGCTTTCCCTTTTCGTTTTGGTTTAAAGAGTATTTCAGGAAGTAATCCTTTAGGCGCAATTCTTAGAGCTACAATTATTACCAAGCCAATCAATGCTAACTTTAGATATGATAGCTCTAATATAACGGTTCCTTTAGGGAATGCTTCAATTATTGATCTTTCGGACCATATCAAACCACCCAGATCATATATTATCCAACCAAAAATCTTGTCTATGTAGGTAGTTAAAGAATGGAAAATCAAATCTGAGCTACTACGAGAAACTACCAAAACGTTAAAAATGAACTCCACAAGTACTATTATGAATGCTCCAATAAACATCCCTTTGTTATTGCCTTTTCCTCCAACTATAAACACCGCCCATATTAGAAAAGTTGAACGTATGGGGCTCATAAAGTCGGGCCACACTGCTGTGTTTAACCAAGCCCATAAAGCACCCCCTAATGCCGCAATAGCTGCACCAAGGGCTAGACTGGCAGCTTTATGCGAAAGTATGTTGTGACCATGGTGCTGGCTTACTTCTTCGTCTTCTCTAATGGATTTTAGGATTCTACCCCAAGGCGAACTCAGTAATAAAGATATAATCCACCAGGTTAAAAAGCATAGGCTTATCGATAAAGTTGCAAGAAGTAAAACATAAGGGGCCTGACCAGGCAAACCGATGAAGCTTCCTACAGAATCAGCAAAACCCGAATTCCACCAATCTTTGAATGGTAATTCGTAATTAGAAATGCCCATCGCAGACGTTACGGTTCCTGCTCTAAGCAAAGGTTCGGCTTGCAAGGAAATCCTCAATATCTCACCTAAAGATATCGTTACGATAGCGAAGTAATCTGTTCTAAGGCGTGCAGTTGGATATGCGATTAACCAACCAATTATCGCAGCTAATAAAACTGCAAATATCGTAGCTTCGAGGGTGCCCCATCCGTACCCATTTGTTTCTATTGGTGCTGACAAGATCCCCACTAAAACTGCACCTATCCCAGCGAAAAAAATCACCCCAAAATTTGTCATTCCTGTAAATCCAGAATGAATATTTAAAGAGAAACTGAGAAGGCTAAAAATACCTAGTAAAGCGACAATTCTTGCTATTTGCATCACTTTTGTATAGTAGGAGACACTGGGAAGAAGGATAGAGATAAGAATTAAGCCAAATAGTAGTACACCAAAAAATATCCATGATCCACGATTGGTTTCTTTGTCTATTTTTAATAGCTGTGGTGTGGACCACTTAGCCATATTCAATACAATTTGTAAGTAACTGCCAATTCGATTTAATACCTCAAAGTAAAGTTCCAATATATAAGATTTGACTTGAATAATATAAATAAGAAACAGCCGGTGTGATTTTATTATCATCAATCTTTGCACGACTAAATTTACAGCTATAGTTAAAAATCTTGAGAAGACCTCAAACAAATCGGTTACAAAGAATAAAGATTTACGCTTTTGTTTCTCTAAGTTCTTAAATCTACTTACATTCCATTTATGTAGGGCATTGCCCAACCCACTAGGCATCAATAAAAGCACTCCAATTAAAAATATAAAAGGCATTACTTCCGCAAACCCTCCTGCCGTAGGTCTATCAAGAGCATTCCCCGCACCAATGAGTAAGGGCTCTGATATAGCTCTAACAATCCCAATAATGAAAGCCGCGAGGATTACACCAGGTATCGAAGTTATTGAACCCAGTACTATCACAGCAAATGCAGGTAACAATAAGGATAGGCCTAGTTCAGGATTTACAGGCAGGATCGCGGCTAATAAAGCACCACCCAGTCCAGATATACCTGCCGATAAAAAGGAACTTGCAGAGTGTATATTTTCAACATTTATCCCGCTAGTAGAAGCCAAATCAGGGTTGTCTGAAACGGCTCTCATTTTCTTTCCAAGAATTGTTTTGTGCATAATAAACATTAATAAAGAAATCGCTATGAGAACTCCGACAACCAAGGCGATTTTTGAATAAGAGAAACCATAAGGGCCAATGTTACTAACAATATTAATAAAAGGTTCTTCCACTCTACTGCCTACAACCACATCAACCCTTTGTGTAGGCACTTCAACATTTGAGGATAATAAGCGCCAATCTTTATCCGGAATAAATCGAAAAGTTTTCGCTGAGAATCTCATGTACAAAATTGCTCTAATCACCATGGCAACTCCCAGGGATGTGATCATCAGCACCTGGGCAGAAGCAAATCTTTTTCGTAGTGGTTTGTAAACTGATTTATCAATGATCACCCCAACAAATCCACAAATAACAAATGCTGAAATCGCTGATGCGACCAATAATCTATAATTTAGAATTCCATCGCTGGAAGCGTCAGATATAGGGAAAAACATATCTGACCACATCATGATTAAGGCGACGTAAGAGCCGAGTAACATGATTTCTGCCTGAGCAAAATTGCCATATTTTTGTACTTTATATGTGAGTGCTAATCCCACTGCAACGGTCATGTATGCTGCCGACCAGTACAGGGCGCTAAG
Source organism: SAR202 cluster bacterium (assembly GCA_009392275.1). GTDB lineage: Bacteria > Chloroflexota > Dehalococcoidia > Lucifugimonadales > UBA2962 > UBA2962. Next base: position 27,560 of record VFGV01000006.1, on the reverse strand, counting down.
AGAAATCGATGACAAATTATAATAAAAAATTGTGGTGATCTCTTTGCCTTTAAGCAAAGTGTCTAGAGTGAATAAAGCTAGTAAGAAGAGAAAAACAGGGGTTGCAACCAATGCCAAAGCTTTAAATTTTCCGGTTGAACTTTTGACAGCCTTATTTACGATTACTATCCCAAATGCCATCATTTCTAATGACTGAAGGATCCAAAGAATATCACCTTTTAGGATACCACTCCATGAGAGTAAACCTGAGCCAAATCTTAACCCTATATAACTATCAATAAAAAGAAATAAAGAGAGGATTAACCAACTATGAGCAATATGAATTTTCCTGAAATTATTTGACAAAAATGCCATACTAAAATCCAAGATACTAACTGTAAAAATTAAGAATCATAACCCGCCTAAACTAGGCGGGTTATGATTCTTAACTCAAACTTCTAATTATTTATTGACTAGCTAGGCCCCCGCTAGCAGTCCATACACGAGTACAAGTAAATGCAGGGTCAAACTGACATACTTCATACCCAGTACCGGCTACGTCTCCATTGGAGTCAAAAGTGTGAACTCCACTCGCTCCATCGTAATTAGATCCGACACTAGCAAGATCATCGCGAATGTCATCGCTACCTTCTAAAGCAGCATGAGCAATGATTTTGACAGCATCATAGGTTTCATGGGTGTATATTCCTTCAGCATCTCCTCCAGCGGCACTATAAGCCGAATTGAAAGTTGCTTGAACTGAGGATTCAGCACCTGGACGAGGCTTGGTTGCGATTACTCCTGCTACTGCAGCAGCATCAGTGAAAGCATCAGCAAACGCTGCGTCTGCAATGCCATCGGCCCCGTAGATAGTTCCTGAAAAACCTTGACCCTTCAAGGCCTCGATGATTGCTGCACCATCAGTAGCGTATGAAATCAGAACAGCTGAATCACATCCAGCATCAATAACCGATTGGGCTATAGTAGATGCGTCGTATGAACCTTCTGTTGGGTCATATGCGTTTGTAGTACATGCGTCACCAGACCAGTTAGCAGCGAAGTTATCCGCTAGGCCAGATCCATAGTCATTAGTCATGTATACGACAGCGGGATTAGTGTCTCCACCATCCGCTACAACTGCGGTCAACGCAATTGCCTGCTGAGCATCACTAGGAACTACCCTGAATAGGTATCCATTATCACTGGCTGTTGTGACTGCTGGAGAAGTGCTCGCATAGGAAACCATTGGAATCCCAGCTTCTGCTGCAACTGCTATTGCTCCAAGAGTAGCTCCCGAACAAGCAGCTCCGACTATACCAACAACACCTGAGTCTATGAGAGTCTGAGCAGCTGTTGCCGCTTGAGTACCATCACATCCCGAGTCAACAACTACTAACTCAAAAACGTTACCTTCTTCATTGTCATTTAACTCTGCGATTGCAACATTTGCCGCATCTTCAAAACCTGGGGCATATACTGCTATAGGTCCTGTTTGAGGGCTAAGCAAACCTATTTTGTAGGTGCCACCGCTGCTTCCGCAAGCCATAGCAGCCAAAGCAAATATAGCTAAACTCAGTACAACTAAATAAATTGTTTTAATTTTCATAATTACATCTCCAGTCATTCAATAAATCGTTATGCTTAAAATAAAAATATCCTTTAGTATAAAGGAATAACTGTTCAATGACTAATTAAACCGTTCAAATACATAATATACTTGTTGTGAATTTACACAATGAAAATGTCTCTTTGTTATTTTGGTCTTAATTGTTTTGCCGACGCCATTGGGACCGATGAGTGCAGTGATTGATTCTTGCTGAACTTCAAAAGAGCAGTGATTTACTGCTCGTAATCCTCCAAAATCTTTTACGACGCCCTGGATTTCTAAAATAGGTTCTTGCATTTTCACACCGAGTCAATCAAACATTTATACTATTGTTCTAAATTGATACCATTATGCTTGTTTTATAATGATTTAACACATTATGAGTCATACTAGTGTGTTTTAATTACATATTGATTTAAATTACAGGGTTTAGTTGACGCCCAACAAATCAATCGGGTTAGCTTCTCAATGATGCCGTAAAGACCTTTTTAAGGAGGAAAGTTCATTAAAATACTTGTAACAGGAGGGTCCGGATTTGTCGGTTCTCATACCGTTTCTGCTCTATTAGACGCTGGGCATCAAGTAAAATTATTTGCTCGTTCAATCGATCGTATTGAATCTGCATTAATGCCTCTGGGCATAGATGTTTCAAAAATTGAGTATGAAATTGGAGATATTACTGATATAGATTCGGTGGAGAGAGCAGTACAAGGAGTGGATGCTATTGTACATGCAGCGGCTGTCTATACTATGGATAAAAGGCGAGCAAGAGAAATCCGTACGGTAAATGTAAAAGGCACCCAAACAATATTGGATGCAGCTTTTAGAGCAGGATTAGATCCAATCATATACGTATCAAGCGTTTCAGCCTTAATGCCACCCGATGGGGAAAAATTAAACCCTGAATCAGCTGTAAAAAATCCTAAAGGGACCTACGTTGGGTCTAAAGCCCAAGCTGAAAAAGTTGCAAGGAATTATCAGAGTCAAGGAGCGCCAATTACGATCACATATCCTGGATGTGTGATCGGTCCTAAAGATCCACATTTTGGGGAAGGTACTGATATTATTATCGATATAATTAAAGGCCGATACAATCCACTGATTAAAGCACATTTCCCATTAATTGATGTTAGAGATCTAGCAAAACTACATGTTAAATTAATGGAGCCTGGTAAAGGTGCTAGAAGGTATTTTATTAGTGGTGAGCGAATACCCTTTACAGATCTTATAGATAAGATATCTGAATTAACAGGTCGGAAAATCCGATATTTTATGGTGCCTTCTTGGTTAATTGAAATTCCAGTTAGGTTAATTGATCTACTGAGCCCTTTTCTGCCATTTCGAGTTCCAGTAACTTTAGAAGGATTCAGATTTGCGAAATGGGATCCCATATTTGATGATTCAAAAACAAATGCCGAGTTAAAAATCTCCTTACGCCCATATTCTGAAACATTATCTGACACGATCAAATGGCTTCATTCGATTGGCAAAATTAATGATGAGCAAGTTGGAAAATTAGCAAAAGATTGATTTACTAACGTTTTTGCAATGCATTAGCAGGGTTGTTGATCAAAATATTGTCCACATCAGATTGCGACACTCCGATTTTTAACATTTTGGGGACAATTGTTTTCAAGATGTGGGAATATCCTTTGCCGCCGTATTTAGATTGATGTCTTTTCAGGCACACGTCTTGTCCAATCACTAATTGATTACCATAACCTTTATCTAAGAGGAAAATTATCGTGTCAATTCGCTTATGGTCATTTGATAACTCTCCATAGTTACCTTTAAATAGCAACCCACTTTCCTCAAAACCAAAAATGTCATATTCCATGAAACAACCGGTTTGAGCTAATTCGTTTAATGCTTCCCGAGAATTGTAATTTATTGCGAAATCCAGATGTCCCATAATAATAGAGTCAGTGCGCATGCCGCTATTAACTAGGATTTCAATTATTTTTAATGGAGACCGATCATCTGATCCAGGATGGATAAGAATTGGTAGCCCGGTTTCTTTATGAGCATCTGCGGCTGATTCCAGCAGTCTTTGTTGTATCTCTGTTATTGGCCAGATATTACCTATCTCTCCGATGATGCCAGGGCGTATATTTGTGTCGCCAATTCCGTCGACAATATCTCTGACCATTCTTCTGGTCAGATCGTCTTTAGTTTTTGAATCTATGTCATTTGGATGAGCTGCCGGTACATAGTGCCCACAGCCCATTATTATATTCAATCCCGTGGCTCTAGAAATTCTAGCTAAGCCATTAGGGTCTTGTGCAAGGTCATAGTTAGTGCAGTCAACCATAGAATTACCTCCTGAATATTTGTAATCCAGGACTTGCTGAATAATCTCATTTTCATCGTTTAAAGTTAAATTATTTCGGTTTACGCTCCATAGTTCATTACCTTTGCTTATCATTTCAAAATCCCAAGAGCCATGTTTAAAACGTAATTTCGAAGCTTCTTCTGGATGACTCTCATAAACAGGTACATCCATCAAAAGATGCTCATGCGTCATAGTGATTCCTAAATCATCTGGCATGATTGGACCTAAGACGGTTTGGATTTGACCAGATTTAGCTATCGTTGATGATAACAATTAATCGAAATTTCCTCGCTCGTGATTACCTAGCATTTTTAATTGTCGTGGGGTTGCTTGAGCTAGTATATCTTCATTAAACCTAAATCTTGATAAATACGGGGGAAATTTCTGAGTGATCATTCTTTGAGCACATGCGGTCTGTAGGAGGTATCTGTTTTGATTGCTTTTATTTGCTGATCCGCGATGCCAGATTTCTGCTCTGTGAATTGTGGCGTCTCCTGATTTAACCATGACGCTTTTTGCAGTTTTGCCATTCCAGTTATCCTCACCATCTTTTGGCTTCCTTCCTGCTTTATGACTTCCAGGAATTACTTTTGTTGGACCTAGTTCTTCATATAGATCATCAAGGTAAATATGAAATGTGCTTATGTAATTTGGCATTTTTACCCTCGGGTCTTGCATGTACTCTTCTGGAAGTGCATACGGCTGCCAGTCTGCATGAAGCTCCTGATCTGGACGTCCAGGTCCTGTAATCCATGAGGTCATTGCTATTACATGACAATCGGAACCATGTATTGCCTCCCAAACATCAATTATTTCAGGATAATCTAGGTATTTCAGGAAGAACGGATCTCGGTTGAAGCAATTGTTTATATGTTTGTTTAAAAATGGAGAATTTGATCCATGTCTGTCTGTATTAAGTTCTTGAGTACTGTCTTGGTCGAAGCTTTCCTCTATTCCTTCAAGTGCTTCCATATGCGACCTAAGCTGTTCAACTTCATCTTTTTGTATAAGTTGAGGAAAATAAACAAATCCATCTCGGTCCATTGCTTCAATACGTTCCTCCAGGGAGTCGTAACTTACTGGGATGATATACTCTTTCATTATTTACTCCTGCTGCAATACCTGTGTTCAAACTTGTGTTTTTATATGCATACAGATTATAGTCTTTGTAATCTTCTGAATGTAACATTCATTCATCTACGGATTATATAAATTGGAGGCTATAACAATTATGAAAATATTAACATTTGGTTTTATAAGCGTGTTTTTGTTCGCAGTACTTACAATCGCTTGCTCTAAACCTGATCCAATAATTGAGATTGTGGAAGTTGAAAAAATTGTTGAGGTAGAGAAAATAGTAGAAGTAGCAGTCGAAAAGATTGTCGAAGTTGAAAAGATCGTAGAAGTCGAAAAGATTGTCGAGGTCGAAGTTGCTGCCGAACCTGGCATTACCGAAGAATCTGGTGGTGTTTCGATGGACGACATTTTGGGAGATTGGGAAGGGAAAATTTTAGCTATGGGCCTTCAAATTGGTTTCAATGTGACACTTTCAATGGCTGCCGATGGAGCTATGTCAGGTTCTTTTAGTGTTCCAGTTCAAGGCATTATGGATGAGCCTTTAGGTGTGGTGACGTTTGAAGGTACCACTCTAACAATGAGTGAACCAACTTCTGGCGTAACTTTTGTAGGAGAGTATGATTCTGGAACTGTTAAAGGCAGTTTTGATAACGAAGGTATGAAAATGGGTTTTAATATGACTCATGTTGATTAGTATAGTTAAAAAATGTACGCAGATATAAATGGCACAAAATTATATTATTCTGTAATAGGATCGGGCACTCCAGTTTATATGCTTCATGGTGGGCTAGGTTACGACCATACCCCTTTCCGGCCGTGGCTCGATCCATGGGCTGAGCAATTCAAGTTAGTCTTTTATGATCACAGGGGGAATGGGCGATCTGAAGCACTGACTTCAATGGATGATGTTACTCATGACACTTTTGTGGACGACCTCGATGCTTTAAGGAACTTTTTGGGGGATGAAACCTTTATACTTGCTGGTAATTCTTATGGAGGCGTATTAGGGCAAGAATATGCCTTGAAATATCCTGAGAGGCTTAAAGGGTTAGTTTTAATTACCACACTGCCTCAATTCGATTATCCCGATGTAGTGTCAGCTACCGTTCATTCACGCGGAACTTCTGAGCAGATTGATGTATGGACAAATGAGTTTCCATATCCAGTTAAATCAGATGAGGATTTAACTCGTATCGCAAAAACTTTAATGTCTTTATATTTCTGTGATGGCTTTGATAAACAGAAGATCGATGAAATTAGTGAAGCTGTTATCTGTAGAGCTGTTGCTTGGAATAGGGCATTTGAAGATCTTTTGCCAAATTGGTCGACATTAGATCGGCTGAAGGATTTATTTACGGATACTCTCGTAATAGGCGGAGCACACGATTGGATTACTCCTGTTGAGCACGGCGCGAAACGCTTGCATGAAAATTTGCCTAATTCAGAATTGATTGTTTATGAAAACAGTGGCCATTTCCCGTTTATTGAAGAACAAAATAAGTTTCTAAAAGAAGTGGGGGATTGGATATCTAATCGGTGAATCTACGAATATTTGCTTTCTAAAATCCTGGCAGCATTTACTTGGTTTACCAATTTCGCATAGCATTCATCTAGCGGTATATTATGTCTGATATCTGGTGCAAACCCACAATCTGGATTTAATCCGATCCTATCTGGGCTTACATATTTTAGAGCCTCTTCTACTCGTCGTACTATATCTCCTGATGAGGGAATTGTTTCAGAACGCGGGTCGAGGCAACCTAACCCTATCAATTTATCTTCTGGTAATTCTTTCAAGATTGAAACGCTGCCGGCCACAGGGATAGAGAATTCCATGAAAAACTGATTAACGTTAATGGATTTCAATGTATCTATAATCGGTTCATATCCACCTTCCCAATGCCAACCTCTATTTAATGAATTCCACCTGCACATGTGCATAGCTGTCCGGACTTTCTTTATTCCATGAATCATTTCATTTATTTTGTTAGATCCTAATCTGAGGTCATACTCTCTATCGCCATAAATAGGTTCTTTGGCCGGGTCTAACAACACTGCCATATCTGGTTCGTCGATTTGAATTATGTCTATGCCAGACTTAACCAGCTCTTGTAATTCATAATTCAATATGGGCACTAAGTCATCAATGAATTTTTCACGAGTTGGGTATGCTTTGATCGAATAATCTGGGTCCCATAACCTGGCGCCCAATATATATGGTGATGGTACGGATATTTTAGTTAGTCGATCACTATTATTTATCAAGAAATTGGCATCTTTTGCCAAAATCCCTGGTTGTTTTGCACTTATCGGTTCTGTAACGATTAAACCGAATCTAATTCCAGGTCTCGGATCTTGGATAAATCCATTACATAAGTCATTAATGACATGAGTGTATGCCTGTCTTCTCCATTCTCCGTCAGTTACTACGTCTAAACCTGCAATTTCTTGTAAAAGGACAGCGTATTTTACAAGGCCGTCCATATAGTTTAATTGTGGATCTTTATTTGTATCAGGTGAATCTTTTTTGCCAGACCGTTTTTGATCGAATTCGTAGTCTTTATCGATTCCTTTAACAAAATTAACCGATGTTTCATTCACTTTTCCTGGAGTAGATATTTGTATGGGGTCTATTTCTGCATTCGAAGCGAAAACATCCCTTACCGGATGAGGTCTAGGGAAACTACCAACCATGCTCGTTTCAAAACTTTTGCTTAATTTCATAATTTTTTACATAAAACAAAATGCTTTGCTTGGGTTTTTTATAAGCATCTTGTCAATGACGCTATCTGGCCAATTTCTTGATTTCATTCTAGGCACCACGTTTTCTAATAAATGCGCATAGCCTTTTCCTCCAAACTCTGTCATTTGAATCTTGATGAAATTATCTTGTGCCAATAGTATGCGGTCTTCATAACCGGCATCGATCAGATATTCAAGCATGTCTAGGCGTTCGTTATCACTTGGCACTGTATATCCTGTGTCACCTGTTGATTGTGCAGCTGACATTGATGTCCATTCGATTCCAAAGGTGTCAAATTCTAAATAGCAGCCTGACTTAGCTAGCTCAAAGATTGTTTTAAGGTCAAATGTGATTGCTAGATGTCCAATTATAGTTTTTTCAGGATTTGCCCCAGAATCTATTAAGGTTTTCATAATAGCTGCAGGGGAATCTTTATGAAAACCTGGGTGAATCAATATAGGAGCGCCAGTCGTTATTTGCGCTCTTGCTGAGGCTCTTAACACCTTGGCTTCGTTATTTGACATGGGAAAATGATTGCCGATTTCACCGATTACTCCAGTTTTAATTTCTGTATTTTTAACGCCTGAAATTATATCTTCGACTATATTTTCATAAATACTATCTTCAGTTTTCGAATCCATATCTTCTGGGTATGAAAGTGGCACATAATAACTGCCACCCATGATGATATTTAATTCAGTTGCTCTTGATATCCTCGCCAAGGCTAGAGGGTCTCTGCCTATTCCAATACTTGTTACGTCGACGATTGTGTCTCCGCCAGCCAAGCGATATTTGTATACCTCTTCGATTGTTTTTTGTTCATTGTATAGATGAGTGTTATCCTTCATTGTGGTCCAGTATTTAGTTGCATTACGAATATTATCTTTCGATACTTGCACATCTATCATACTTTTTGCAGTCGCTTCTTCCGGCATAATAAAGTTGCATTCGACATCCACAACTAAATGTTCATGTGCCATTGTTATCCCTAATTCTTGTGGATTTATTGGCCCTAAAACCGTTTGCACTTTTCCTGACAATTCATTCATATTATTTTACGTTTTAACTGGAAAATTTTGATCTTTAAAATTGGGAAACAAAACTGTTTACTACTTTGAGAAACTTTTCTTGTTCTTCTGCAAAAATACAATGACCGCTTTTCTCAAACATTATTAACTTTGAATTAGATATTTCCGCATGGAGTATTGCTGATCCTTGTTCATAAGGAGTTATGAAGTCGTCTGCACCGCATAGGATCAATGTAGGAGTAGTAATTTCAGATAATCTATCTATTACATCATGTTCGGCATGGATGTCGACAAATCCTCTGTTATATCCGTCTGCTGAAAATTGTACGTTTATACCAAAATCCGCTGCTATCGGGTTGTTGGGGTCATGGAAATACATGTTGCCTATTAGCCCTGCTAACTCTTCTAAATCGTTGTCATCTTTAACTCGTTCAAAAAATCTATTTTCTATAGCGGATACTTGCTCAGAAGTGCCACGTTTACGAGCTTTTTCTAAAACCGTATCTTTATAATTCCAAGCTGGGTAAGTTGTGGCTAGAATAAGGCCAGATAAAGTTTCGGGGTACTGTAATGCATAATGTAGGGCTAGAACGCCTCCGTATGAGTGTCCCATTAAAACCATTTTTTCTATTCCTAAATGTTTTCTTAATTCGTTAGCATCATCTGCCCATGTTGAGTGGTATACGTTATCTAGGGGTTTAGTTCTGTCTGAGCGCCCATTACCTCTGTGGTCATAAAATATTAGTTGTGAATCTTTAGCAAGTGGATCTATCCAAGGTCGAAAATAAGTATGGTCAAAGCCTAAACCACCGTGCATTATTAATAGTGGATTCCCAGAGCCTATCACTTCATAATACAGACTGGTTCCATTAACATCTGCTTGCATATAAATCTCCTGTTAATTCTATAAATGTGCTTTTTGTTGATACCATGACATGTTTGTAAGGTCTATAAATAGCGAGATTCTAATATCATTATCAATGGTTAAAGAATAATATTTTCGTGATATAGGAAAGTCACCCCACCATTCATCATTAATTTCCCAGTAATCATTGATTTTTGTTATTTTTCTCCAATTATTTCCTACTAAAACACTTATTGGTTGATTATTTTGATTTACTTTAACTTTTATGTATTTTGGCTGGTTTATATTTCGAAGTCTACTAAAGCATGCCTTCTTTCTGGTATTCGAGACCATGGCTCTACTTCCTTAATTTTGTATATTGGTGGTTTAACCCTTAATCGTTTTGATAGTTGTAGTATGTTTTCGCGTAATTGATCCTGACTGCGAACATTTTTAAGCATGCTATATTGTTTCCCTGATTCATTAGATATTGCAGAGAAAGTTATGCTTATTTCTTCTATTTCCCCAGGAAGGATAGTATTGTTTATTGCTGTTTTAATTGCAAACATAGCTTTTTTTGTGCTTTTAACTGATTCTTTAAATACGATTGTTTTTGACCATACGCAATTATTTGTCATATTAATATTTAATGTTGCCAATCTTACATATCTATTGTGCATATAAGGATTTAAGAAGGCACGATTAACTATTACTTCTACTCCCGATGTTAATATGCTCATTGCCGAGATTGGCCTTTCAAAAAAAAGTTTTTCAGTTACAGAATGTTTTTTTACATAAGGTTTTAAATTTGTTTTATCTATCCCATTTGCAAGCTCCCATACAGCTTTTCCTGTAACTCCAAATTGAGCTTGCATATGACTTAGTTCGAAAGATGCGATCTTTCCTAGAGTATTAATGCCAAGCTCATAAAGATTCTTTTTCAATATTGAGTTTATTGGCAGAAAATCTACAGATAAATCATTCAAGAATTCCTTGCTATTTTTTTTAACTGTCATAGTTTTACTTGGATTTGCAATTGCAGCTGCAACATATGAAGTAAATTTTTCATTTGACACTCCAATACGTACTTCTATATCTTTTGGAATGCTGTTTAATATGTGCTCTTCAAGGGTTTTGTAGGGTTTATATATTTTTTCTAATCCAGATAAATTCATATATATACAATTTTGATTAGATGATATTTGGAAATCAATTTCTATTAGAGGACTTATAAGCAGGAGTTGATCAGCTATGGAGTGTAATAATTGCTTGTAGTAAATTTTGTCAGATGGAATAAATACTGCATGAGGATATTTATACGAGGCTTCTTTTAGTGTGAGTTTTGGCAATAAAATATGGGAATCCAGTGAGTTTTCAATAATAGTTTTAACATTATTCTCTTCATGAAATATTAATAATTGTTTACCGTATAGATCTATGTTTTTTCTGTGCTCGCATGCTGTGGCCAGGTTGGTTATTAATATACATGCAAACTTCATTTATTAAGATAAACTTTTATAATAAGATATATATTAACAGAACAAAAGTTCTATTACAAATACTAGAAATATGGTATTAATTGACGCTTCATATGAATTTTTTCTTAATATAGTTGATATGTAACTTTATTGGATTTCAAGACTTGACATGATTCGTATAAAAACATACTATCGGGTCTATACGCGGAGGGACTTCCAGTGCGGTGGCACGGGAATAGAGTGCATGACAGTAAAATAATATGGTGCTGTTTAAACTCTTCTTCTGCATTATGTTTAAAAAGTTTACTAATGGCTGTAGTAAACATATCTCTTATGAGGAGGGAGTTGTAAATGGCAACATTGAGAAAGAGTGATTTAACGGCTAGGGTCGCTTCTAAATTAGGAGGGTCTAGGGCCCAAGGAGAGTCTGCTCTTAATGCTGTCCTTGATAGTATCCAAGAAGCCCTTGCTGCTAATAATCGTGTTGTTTTGACAGGTTTTGGGTCTTTTGAAGTTAGGCAAGTTAAGGCCAGAAGGGTTCGCCCAATTAGAGGAGGCCAGGCTGGTTCGCTAATTACAGTTCCAGCTCATAAAAGAGTGGGATTTACTGCTGGAGCAAATCTTAGCGCTGCGGCACAGTGAACTGATATAAAGATCGGTTAATTTGTAAGTTAATGTGATCATAAATATCAAATTAAGAATATAAAAAGCGGACCTTAAAACATTTAAGGTCCGCTTTTACTTTTAAGCAAATATTTATTAAGGAGTGACAAAGTGAGCCCAGAATTAATAGCCGATTATGCTAATGAGTGTGGTGAAGGTCCACTATGGAATCCTGTAGACAAAAAACTATATTGGGTAGACATACCAAATGCCCAGGTTTACAGGTATGACCCTGCTAGCGATAAACACGAACTATATTATCAAGCACCTAATGGAATAGGTGGATTTACAATTCAGTCTGATGGATCCCTGCTTTGCTTTATGGACCCTGCGGGTATGGCTATATTAGAGAATGGTAAGTTTAGGTATTTAATCGATGAAATTAAAGAAGAGCAGGGAAGGAAGTTTAATGATGTTATAGCGGATCCTGTAGGACGAGTATTTGCTGGAACAATAGAAGATTCTTCGGGCAAAGGAAGACTATATCGGTTTAATTTAGATGGTACTTTTAAACCCATTCTTGATGGCATAGGAATATCTAATGGTATGGGTTTCACATTAGATAAAAAGAAAATGTACTATACCGACTCAACTGAATATCGAATCGATATATTTGATTACGACATAAAAACTGGTGATTTGTCTAATCGCAAAACTTTTGTTCAGACACCAGAAGGTGGTTTGCCGGACGGAATGACTGTAGACTCTCATGGCAATATTTGGTCTGCACGTTTTGGAGGTTATGGAGTATATAAATATACTGCGTCTGGTGTTTTAGAGAGTAAGTTAGACATACCAATGCGCAATACAACGAGTTTAATTTTTGGCGGCGAACACTACAATCAAATGTATATTACTTCTGCTGGAGGAGAGGATAAAGCATTGAATGGTGAATATGCTGGTGCCTTATATAGAGTCGATGTTTCGGATTTAGGTGTATCTGGGGTGCCAGAATTTTTCTCAAGGATCGTTGTGTAACTCAGAGAAGTTTTATGACTAATACACTTGATAGGGAATATATTCATTCGAGTCCATATTTACCGGACGTTGCTGCTGAAATGACAGAAGCAGCTAATACATTGATCACTAATTTAACCATTGATCAGAAGTTATTAGCCCTGTATACGGAAGTACATTATGAGCGTCTTCTTTGGCATTATGCCCCAATAAAGTTTCGCGGATTGCCGTTAAAAAACCTGGATGATAAACAGAAAAACTTAATGTTTGCCTTACTATCTACAGGGTTGTCAGTAGTCGGAACTGAGATAGCTAAAAATATTACCGCTTTGGAAGTTGTGTTAAAGGAGATTGAAGCTGATAGAAATGCCGTAATTTTTGAAAGAGATCCAGATCTTTATTACTTGCGTATATTTGGAATCCCTGGTTCTAATTCGTGGAGCTGGAGCGTAAATGGACATCATTTGTTTTGTGCATTCACAATAGTAGATGGTGGGTTGATAGCTTCGACTCCAAATTTCATGGGATCTAACCCGGGAATCATTCCGGACGGATATGATGGGGCAGGTACAGGTGTTTTGTGGAATACAGATGAAATGGCGAGAGAATTAATGTCTTCTTTTGATAATGCGCAGCGATCTAAGGCTTTAGTTAGTGAACTAGCTCCTTTGGATATTTACACGTTAAATAGCCCTTTATTACTTGATGGTAGCGGCACAACTTTACCGCATGATGGTATTGAGGTAACTAATATGAATAAGTCTCAGAAAGGATTATTCCTAAAATTATTAAATGAGTATATTCAGCGGTTAAGACCTGAATTATCTAAGCCAATTCTGGATTCTTTTAAAGATGAAGGGTTTGAAAGGTTAAAATTTGCTTGGGCTGGTGGTTTTTCTTTGAATGAAGGCAGATATTTTCGTATTCAGCGCACGAGACCGCATAGTTTATTAATTGAACAGGATAATGTTCAAAATGACGCGAATCATATTCATTCTGTTATTCGAGATATTGATGAGGATTTTGGAGTAGACTTACTTCGGATGCATTATGAGCAGTCACATATCCACTGATCGATTACTATTTTAAAAATATACATAAAATATGGGTGATATTAAATGAATATAGATAAATTAGAAGTTTACTATGTCGCAATGCCGTTAATTCAGCCTTGGCGTACGGCATATGGGGCGGATTACGATATACATTCTGTTTTGACTAAAGCTTACAGCGGGGATTCATATGCTTGGTCAGAGTCAACTCCATTCTATGCACCGACATATTTAAATGAAAGTGCCGGATCTGTTTTTTATCATGTGTCAGAGATTTTTGGACCACATATCGTAGGTAAAAATTATAAGTCTCCTGAAGATATGGATAGGGAGTTATCAATTTTTAAAGGCAATAGCTTTGCTAAAGCTGCTATTGAAATATGTTACTGGACACTTCAGAGTAAGATCACATCCGAACCTTTGCATAGATTACTTGGCGGAGAATCAAAAGAAGTAATACCGGGTGCTGATTTTGGTATTCTTGATTCATTTGATGAGTTAATACAAAACATTCAGATAGCTGTGGACAAAGGGTTTCCTAGGGTTAAATTAAAGGCGGCTCCAGGATGGGATTTAGAGATGCTGAAGGCAGTACGTTCAACTTTTCCTGATATTACACTCCATATTGATTGCAACTCAGGCTATACTTTGGATGATCTGTCACTTTTTAAAGAGATTGATAAGTTAAATCTTGCATTCATCGAACAACCTCTTCATTGGAATGACATAGTAGATCATGCTGCATTGGCACGAGAAATTGAAACTCCGATATGCTTAGATGAAACTATCCATAGTGTTAAGGCAGCGGAGCAAGCGTTAGAGATAAATGCTTGTCAGTATATAAATATTAAACCAGGCAGAGTAGGCGGGCTTTTTAACTCAAAACAAATTCATGACATGGCCAAAAATCAGGGCGTTCCGGTATGGGTGGGAGGCATGTTAGAGAGTGCACTTGGTGGTGCAATATGTATTGAATTGGCCACTCTAAGCAATTTCACATATCCTGGAGATTTATTTCCATCCTCTAGATTTTATGTTCAGGATTTATGCGATCCATCCAATGAGTTAACTGACAGAAATACCTTTTTGCCATTTGCAAACGGACTACCTGAGCCCAATCCTGATCGCTTAGTTAGTCAAACAATTCGAAAAAGTGAAGTGCTTCCTAAGGATTAATATAAGATAATAGAAAGAACGATACTTAAGGAATATTGGGAAGTATGTCCGATAATAGTACATCTAATCAGCAGACCTTAACTGCTTTAAATAACTATAAGATAAATCATGAAATAGTACTTATTGATCCAGAATACGCTGACACAGCGGAATTTTGTGAAAAATATGGGTACCCATTAGAAAACAGCGGTAACACAATTATTGTTGCCTCTAAGCGTGGCCCTAAAAAGTATGTGGCTTGTTTAGTACAGGCGAATTCGCGTTTAGATGTAAATAAGGTTGTAACCAAGTTAATGGATGTAAAACGGGCCTCGTTTGCATCCGCAGATGAGACAAAAGAAATTACCGGAATGCTGATAGGAGGAGTGACTCCTTTCGGTTTACCTAATGATATGCCTATATATGTCGATCAAAATATAAAAACATTAGATTTTATAATTCTTGGATCGGGTGATCGTTCTTCAAAATTAAAACTTCCTGGAGATGAGTTGTCTAAACTTCCAAATGTTCAGTTTATTTCTGGTTTGTCCGCAGTAAAAGAAAGTTAAGTTTAGGTCAATGGTTGTTAAAAGAAGTGAAGTTGATTTATATGGTTTGCGCCCAACTTGGGTTGAAATTAACCTAGAAGCTTTGAGGTTTAATTTAAACTCAATCAAAACTCATTTGCCTGATGGAGTTAAGGTGATGGCAGTTGTCAAGGCGGACGCATATGGTCATGGACATAAGCGTGTGGCCAGGTGTCTCCAAGATATGGGTGTTCAAGATTTTGGAGTAGCTATTGCCGAAGAAGGCCAGAAACTCCGGGAATCTGGCATCACTGGAAATATACTTGTGTTTGGAGGTTGCTATCCAAGTCAAGAAGAGATCTTTTTTGAATACTCACTTGTGCCGACAATATATGATTTGGCAACTTTGAAAGCTTTTTCCAAAGTTGCCGAACAGAAAGGAAAACAATTTTCTTATCACCTGAAAGTTGATACAGGAATGGGAAGGCTTGGAATAGGCCCATATGACATACACAAATTCTTGCAAAAGGCTAAAAGTTATAAAGGTGTTGAGTTGACAGGAATTTTTTCACATTTATCTTCCGCTGATGAGACAGATTTAACCTACACCAAAAAGCAAGTTTCAACTTTCCAGGAGGTGCTTATTGATAACAATTTATTGAACGACGAATCTGTTGTCAGACACGTAGCCAATAGCGCTGGAGCCCTTCTGCATAAAGGTAATTGGTTTGATATGGTGCGAGCTGGTTTATCTGTGTATGGGATAAAACCTGGAAATTTGAAAACTCCTGTGCCTCTTAAACCAGTAATGTCGTTTAAAACAAAAGTTGGGTTTATAAAGAAAGTTCCACCAAATACTGCTCTTGGCTACAATCGAACCTTTAAAACTAAAAAGAACTCAATTATTGCCACGTTGCCAGTTGGTTATGCTGATGGATTGAATAGATTGTTGTCAAATCGTGGCCAGGTAATAATAAATGGCAAATATGCTCCAATAGTTGGAGCAGTGGCTATGGATAGTATTCTGGTGGATGTAACGGATATATCTGGAGTTAAATCAGGAGATGTAGTGGTTATTATAGGAGAAGACGGTAATCTGGGAATTTCTGCATGGGATGTGGGTAATTGGAGCTCTACAATTCCTTATGAAGTGCTTTGTGGAATAAGTGCTAGGGTTCCTCGATTTTATATCTAAATTCGAATGTAACTTTTTGTTTCTAGCTTTTGTTTTTCGTGTCAGTCAGTTCGATCTTGACTCCGTATAAACAAAAAAGAGCGATTATTGTTGAAATCAGAAGAAATACAACTCCAATTGTTTGTCCCCAACCAAAAGTAACCACTAATAACCCCCATATAAATGGCCCCACTACTGTTGACAGGCGGCCAGTGACGCTCATCAATCCAAAAAATTTACCTATGTCACCTTCTGATTTGCCACCATTTTCAATTGTTATATAAGTAAGTAATGGGCGATCCGTAGACCATATGCCAGCAGTGAATATTCCACTTGTTATACCGATTACCCACCAAATATTAGGCGATAGACCTAATACAGGTATTGCTATAGTTGCTAGTATATTTAACACCCAGCCCAATAAAACTACATTCATACATTTAATTGGACCTATTTTGTCGTTTAGTTTGCCCCAAAGAGGCGCAAATGGTATTGCAACCGATATTCCTACAATTAAAACTAACATCGCTTCGGTCGTAGTAAGCCCCACAGTGTCTGTTGCAAAAAGTATTGCTATTACTGATGCTGTTTGTATTGCTAAGTAGTACCAAAAACGCCCTGAGAAAAACATTAATAGGCCCGGAATTTTGCCAGCTTCGATTGCTGTATTTATAAGATCTGTAAAAGCGTACTTTATTATGCTTCCTAAGCTAAGGTTTTCAACAACTTTAGGTTTTTCCTTTAGTAGTAACAGCAGTGGTAATGCTGTAATTAGCATGATTATTCCGGTCATTCTGAAGCCAAACACATACCCCATATCTAGCCCCCATGTGTCGTCGACTATGAATATAGCCAGCAGTATTGTGGTTAATGCTCCTACGTATCCGACTCCTACCCCGACCGCCGTAATAAATCCACGATTATTTTTATTACTGACTTCCGGAATTAGTGAGTTATAAATAACAACCGCTGTGTGCAAGGCAATTAAACCGATTGCATACAGGATCAAAGAAGATGAGATGCTATTGAATGTGCCAATTAGGAAGGATGTGCCGATACCAATTAGAGAAAAAGCAGTTAGAAGTGGCATTCTTTTTTTTGCATTGTCAGATAGAGCTCCAAATACTGGTCCGAGAATTGCATTAATTAGCATGGCTATAGCCCAAGTGTATGTAACTGTAGCGTCATTACCGCCCATGTCATCTCTTATCCACAAAGGGAATAATACCCCTATAGTACTGGTGAAAAATGCAGTGGTGGAGAAATCATACAGCCACCAAGAAAAAACAGCAGATCTATTAGGTTTTTCTAAAATTTTATTTGCCATGTGAGATCTTCAATTTACGTAATGCTTTGGCACAATTGATCGATGCAAATCAATAAGAATTTTGCGAGGATACATTGTGACCCGATGCACTCACACAATATATTTCAAAGTCTATTGAGTCAACTAGCGTAATCTGTTTATTTGGTTTGATGTGATGGACTTTCAGTATTCTTGGTGTCATTGGTAAATCGAATGAAAAATCCAGCAGGCAATAGAAGAACGCCAAATTGTGCTGAAATAATCATGGCAAGACCTAAATCACCAAGTGTTTCTTCAAGGAAGCCTGTAATTATTGGTCCTATGAACAGGCCTAACCCAAAGGAAGCCATGACAGCTGCGACAGCCACCGGAATACGGTTAACTGTTACTCCTTTTAATTTAAATGCTTCTGTGTAAAGAATAGGGAAGTATGCTCCAGATATACCTGTGAAAACAACTAAAACGATTAATAATGCTCGACTGTCTGTAAGTGTAATTAAAGTGTAACTGACTACCATAACCACAATAAGGAAAATCATAACAAGGTTTGCATATGATATTTTCCCAAAGTATCTAGACATGATAAGCCCCAGAATCCCCCCAGTTATAAAATTAATAGCTAAAATTATGCCGCTCCACGCTAGCGATATACCTTTATCGCCAGCTAATGTTGGAAAAAAGGTATTGAATGATGAAAACACAACAGCGGCTGAAGAAAATCCTACACAAGTCAACACAAGATCTCTATGTAGCAGGACTTTTGCTAATGGGGTTGCTGGATTAAAATCTTGAGCAGCTTCTTCAGCCTTGGTTTCTTTATCTGATTGATTATTTTGTCTGCCTAGCAACATCCAAACTATAGCTATGAACCCATATACGGCTCCTGACAAATAAAGTAGCACCCGCCAGTCATCGAGAGCATCTAGTAATATCGGTGTTACTAAGACGCCAATTGCCATTAAAAATCCAAAAAGAGCGTTTTGTATAGCATTAACAAATAATATTTTATTCATTGGGAACCACTGATAAATCAGTTTAGCTCCTGGTGGTTCCATAGTTACCAAAGCTATTCCAAAAGCAAATCTTCCAACTAATAAGATAGCGAAACTCGGAGACCAGCCCTGTAATACTAGTAATAAAGCTCCCAAAACTATCGTGGATGTTATTACCGCTACTGGGTTAAATCTTGAAGTCCACCAAGCCATCGGAATTGCTAAAATCGCCTGACCTAAAAATGCTGATGAGCCTAGCACACCCTGCATTCCTGGAGACAAATTCAACTCTTCAGCAATCGATGGTAATAATAACCCAAGCGTAAACACCATGATGAATCCAAACATAGTTGCTATAAGCCAAAGACTAATAACTATCCAGGCTTGAGTTTGGATTTTATTGTACATAATTTAATAATTCAGTTTAGGGTTTATTTGGTAATAGAGACACTCGGTATACTTTAAGTTTTCATTGTGGAATGCCCAGGAAGGGACTCGAACCCCCACTCCCTTGCGGGAAGCAGATTTTAAGTCTGCCGCGTCTACCATTCCGCCACCTGGGCACATAAAGTTTTATAGAGCTTACTTATAATATACTGGCTTATCCAATATTATTAAAGCTTCTATTTTCTGTTTAAATTTGCGCAATTTTAATTATTCTGTCTCCTGATCCTGGTTGGTCACCATCAGGAATGACATTTCCAATATATATATTGCCTTTTGAGTCCACTGCACAACCGTGTGGTTTTCGGAACATACCGGATGCCGATTTGTTTACTCCACCATCTCCGTTGCCCCATTTACATAGGAATTTACCTGTATCATCAATGATTGAGATTCTGCCAACATGTTCGGTTATGACATAGTGACCGTCTGGAGTTTCATGTATCTTGCTTGGCATTAATAAACCGTTGTAAAACCCTATGAATTTGCCATTCATATCGAAAATTTGTATTCGATTATTCATTCGGTCACAGACTAATATTCGATTTTTGGAGTCGATAAACAGGCCATGTATCAAATGGAATTGACCGGCTTCAAGTTTTCCTGGTGAGCCCCAACTTTGGATAAGTTGCCCCGATGATGAGAAACGATGTATTTGGCAATTGGCATATCCATCAGATATGTATATGTCGCCATTTCTTGCAATCCTCACCCCGCTCGGAACATTAAATGGTCCTCCTGCATTTAGGACAGGATGTTTCCAACTTGTCCTACGCCCGATTTCGAGACTGTAACCAGTTTCTGATGGCATTTTGGTATCACCTAAGGACATGATTAAATCGCCATTACTGGTGTACTTTAAAATTTGATGGTAGTTTCGGTTTACGAGATATACGTTGCCGGATGCGTCGAAATCTATTCCATGAATGTTATCGTACTTGTGGGGCCATATTTTCCGTAAGTTTCCATCGTTATTAAAAATCAGCAATTCGTTCGTAGGTATATTAAATACCCAAACATTATCTTTAGCATCTACAGCTACTGCTGCACTTTCTTTAAAGTATTGTCTTTTTGGCGGTATACCCCAATCAGTGATCAGCTCGTATGAATGGGCTGTTGATGTGAGTATTTGCAACTGTTATAGTCCCTGGTTTTTAACCCAATAACCCCCTGTCGGAGTGCGTTTATTGACTGGTTGATTTGTGTTATTACGAAAATCCTCTGCTCGATCTTCTGGTGTAAATCCGAGCACCTGTCTAAAGTGTTCAATATCTCTGTATCCCCACTTGTTATCAGATGTAACCAAAAATGTTTCAAATAACATGTCATCCGGGGCGTTCATTGCTAGCAGTATTGATTGCACAACATCACGATGGCTTAAATATATAGAGTAGTCCTGATCTTCCTCGGGCACTCCAGATGGCCTTACAGTGCCGATTCTCAAATTTATTATTGGTAATTTATGCACGTCAGAAAAATGTCTGGCCAGGCCTTCACCTGCCATCTTTGAAACGCCGTACAGTCCGTATGGATGAAAATCATTATGAGTTATCATCTTCCAAGGAATGGGAACATCTTCGTATTTCCCGTCTTCTAGGTTTTTGTATACATCTCCGTTTCTTACAACGCCTTTGATAGCAGCTCCACTACTGGCATTTACTACTCTTTTTACCCCAGCAAGTCTTGATGCTTCAAAAACGTTATAAGTGCCGTTAATATTAACTGACATTAATTGTGACCAGTCTGCGTTTACTAATACGGCAGCTAGATGAATAACAATATCCTGACCAACAAAAGCGTCTTTTATTGAACTCAAATCAGAAATATCTGCTTGAATTGTCTTTACGCCAATAATGTTAGTCCGGTTTAATGCAGTCAGTTCATATGAGCCAAGTTTTTCTAGTTTTTCTTTTACTAGTTCTCCTATCAGGCCACTCATGCCAGTAATTAGTACTTTGGTTGTCATATTTTCATCCTAGAATGTTAACAACGCTCTTCCAGCTATTTTTCCATGCTCTAGATCATCTATAGCTTTTTGAGCATCTTCTATTGCATAACTTGTTGTTACTAATTTATCGAGAGGAAATAGACCTTCCTCAGAGAGTCTTAAATACATGGGGAAATCGATATCAGGGATGGACGCGCCATGACTTCCTCTGTATTGTCTTTGATGATATACAAAGTGCTCAGCGTTTAATTTAAATTCTGGCTGGGGCCATCCAATTAAAACTGCCATTCCGCCCACATTTTCTCCACCAGGGCCGCCGCTTCTAACCATAGGTAATATTGCTTCATGAGTGGCGACAAGGCCTACTGCATCAAACGCGAAATCAGCTCCTGTTTTTGTGATTTCCCATACTTTTGCATTTAGATCTTCTTTTGCTGAGTTAATGGTGTGGGTTGCTCCCCATTTTTTTGCAAATTCAAGTTTCTCATCATTAATATCAACGGCAATTACTGGGTATGCCTGCATTAGTGAAGCCATTTTTATAGAAGATAGCCCAATACCACCTGCTCCGATCACAACTACCGATTGTTCTGCTCTTACTTTAGCCGTGTGAAATACTGCTCCTGCTCCTGTCAAAATAGCACATCCAACTATGCTGTTTTCTGGCTTTCCATACTTGGAGTCAATCTTTACTACAAGTTGATCAGGCGCAAGGCAATCTTCTGAGTAGGTGCTTAGCGGGCCCTTTGCTAATTCACCTTTGTATTTAGCCCCGGTCACTATTCCATCGATATAATCACGGCCTGGATAACCTGCTCTCGGTACCCATGTAGTAATAGCCCAGTCACCTTCTTTTAGATGGGTAACGTTTTTACCCACATGGCTTACTTGACCTATACCTTCGTGTCCAAGCAGTTGAGGGCAAACATCTTGTGACATAGTTTTCAGTTGATGAACCTGTGAAAGGCAAACGCCTGTGGCTATTTGCTTTACTATTACCTGGTTATCTCCAGGTTCTGGAATGTCCATCAGATCTATTTCCATTTTATTAGGGCCGACCATTATGGCGGTAGGTGTCTTTAACATAGTGAATCTCCAGTCAGAGTTTTAATTAATGGTAAATAGTAAAACGTATCGGAAAAAATCGCCAGTAAATAACAATTTATAAGATATAATTTGATAAGATTAGGGCGTGTTCCTCTGGCGTTCTCACTTAATTGTTATTGACAGAGGTGTTTTATTTTTAGGCGTTGCAACTTTGAGGGTTGGATTGAAATTAGACGATATTAAAAAACAACCATGGGTACAGATTCTTATTCCCGGTGTTTTAATGGCTGTAGTGGCTCTACTTTTGTTATGGGCAGCCGACGAGTGTTATTCTAAAGGTTCTACTGTCGGAGAAGTTGATGGATCAAAAGCTGATATCGTTATCAGAGTGGCAAGCTTCGATGATGAATACGGCGATACGCTTATAGCTATTGTTAAATATATGGCCGAAACTGCATATGGCTATACAGTTGAAGTCGTTGAAACTACAGATGAAAAAGCTAAGAAATTAATACAGGACGGTATTTTAGAAGTCATATTAGCAGCCTCTAACCCAGATACTGAGTCATGGTTTAAATCTTCTGTGTCTTCTGGGGCATTAATTGATGCAGGACCTGCTTATGTTACCGATAGTTTTTCTTTTAACACTGCTATTTCACCTAAACTGGAGACCATGGCGCCCGATTTATTTGAAACTTTACAAGACATGCAAATAGATTATGCTTACTTGAAAGAAACCCATGAGTGGTACGAGGGTTCAGATATCGTTCACGCTTTACCTTTGTATGAGGATGGAGTAAGAGCAGCGGTGTATTATTTTTGGAACTTTAATTATGAAAACACCTGGAAAACATGGATGGCGTGGGCACCTGCTGAAAGACTTAGAGATTCCACCGAACGTTTCACAGGTTTAAGATACCCTGAATTATATGTGGGTATCGAATATGACCTCGATCGATTTGGACGGGGATCCGACTGAAAGATTTTATAGATTAAAAGACATCAGTTCGTCGGTAAAAATTATTTCACCATCGAAAACATTTTTCGTTTCTTTAATTGCCCGTTGTGCTGCTTTAGGCTCAGATAAGTTAGGGCCTATGTGAACCAGGGCTAATTTTTTCACACCGGCTTCTTGCGCTAGTTGGGCCGCAGCCGTAGTTCCACATTGACCTATGGCTTCGCCCATTTGCTCCATTCTTTCTTGTTCATCCCAACACATGCATAGCATTAAATCTGCATTTCTGGCCAAGTCTCGTACTGAGTCGCACGGTTCGGTGTCGCCTGTAAACACAATACTACCTTCACTGGTGTCAAATCGGTATGCCAGCGAATCCAAAAATGGTTGCACATGCACCGCGGGAGCAGCCGTAACTTCCCAGTCTTCACCAGAATATACTTTTCCCGGCCCAATGTCTTTAGCTATTACTTCAGGAGGGGTCCTGGGTAGTGTTCCGCCACGATTCATGAATACTTGTTGGCTTCCAGGAGCTCCTATTCTCGCTTTCCAGTCATGTGCAAAAGCACCATTAGATCCGATAATTTCACAAGTCAGTTTTTCGGTTGGAGGAGGACCGAATACTTTCAGTTTGTTTTCCTTGCCGATACTTTGATCCCATCGACATAATAAGAAACAAGGATAATCTATGTCATGGTCAAAGTGGTGGTGTGTAAAAAACATATAGTCAATGTTTGTTGGCCATAGCCCAACTTTAACTAATTTGTGGGTTGCAGAAGGGCCGCAATCAACCATTAATTGTTCCCCATTGGGCAACTCCAGTGCAAAAGAAGACCCGAATCTTGTAGGTGTTGGTGTGGGTGTTCCTGCTCCCAAAACGTGAATTCTAGCCAATGAGTCTAATCCTTCTAGTAACCACCAAATTGACCTCCTGTCCAAGCATACTTTTTGGCAACTTTTTCATTTAGTTCAGTACCCCATCCCGGTCCAGAAGGAGTTTTCATATATCCGGATTCTATATCTGGTTGAACAGTTACCAATTCATCTTTCCATGGAACATCATCTACATCAATTTCCATAATTCTCACGTTTGGCAAGACAGCACATAAACTTGCACTTATAAAACTAGACAAATGGCTATAGTAATTATGAGGGGCAATATTCAGGTCGTGAGCTTGCGCTAAATCACCGATTTTTTTAGATTGAACAAATCCATTCCATGGTATGTCTATCATAAAGACATCAGCGCAATATTTAGAGAAATATGGCAGATACTCTCTCATATAAAATAAATTTTCACCGGTGCATATTTTAGTGTCAGTCGACTCTTTTATTTGTTTAAGCGCATCAGGATTATAAATATCTGTTTCGAGCCACAGAAGATTAAATGGCTCTAAAGCTTTAGCGATACGCATTACAGCTTCAGGTTTAAAATTAAAGTTAAGGTCTAGATTAATATCGATTTTTGGGCCAACTGAATTTCTAAAAGTACTAATTAAATCAACTATATGATTCAACAATTCAATTGAAACGTTTTGATCAGTTGTTCCTGGACCGCTAGCAAAGCCTGGAAAATATGTTTGTGCAGGGTCTCCGGGCAATATTATGTTTGTTTTGAGTGCTGTATAACCTTTTTCAACAACTTCTTTACCTAAGTCAGATATATCTGATAAAGACTTTATAGGTTTAACCTTCAACAGGTTGTGATTAAGAGCTCGTGTCGTGCCACAGTGCGACCAGTATAAGCGGGTTTCATTTCTTGTTGGCCCACCAAATAACTCGACAACTGATATATTTAAAGCTTTGGCCTTAAGGTCAATAATTGCATTTTCAATTCCAGCCATCGCTTTAGCAGCAACCCCTCCTGGCCCCTGAATGTTCTTGCGAGCCATGTCCCAAAATCTCATTTCGTATGCATTTGGGTCCGTTCCTATCAACAGGTCTGACATGTCACGTATTGTTCCAACTACACCATAAGGGGTTCGAGCTTCACTGCATTCACCATATCCAATTAATCCATTATCTGATTCTACTTTGACGAATATCCAAGGTCGCCATCCAGCGTCTACAATAAATGTTTCGATATTTGTAATTTTCATATTTGTGAATTCTATATCAAAAATGATAATAATTTGAAAAGAAATAGATTTTAAAAAATAAGGAGTTAAAAATGGGTTCAAAAAATTTAGACTTAACAAACAGATTACAAAAGTGTTATACAGGCGCAGTTTATGATGCAATGAGAGAATTAGGTCTTACAGCAAATTTACTTTCTAAAACAATTCGCCCATTAGACAACTCATTAACTTTGGCAGGTCCTGTTTGGACATTTTCGGGAACTGTGGATACTTCTATAAGCGATGATGAAAGCTTGATGAGTTGGACAAAACTGTTGAGTGATGCTCCTTCTGGAATGGTTATGATTGGCCAGCCAAATGACTCAAGTATTGCTCATATGGGAGAACTGTCTGTAGAAGCATTGAGGCTCAAAGGGGTTTTAGGATATGTGGTCGATGGAGGCTGTCGTGACTGTTCAGTAATTGTAAAGCAGAAATTTCCAGTGTTCTGTAAATATATGACACCGTCTGATGTAGTCGGAAAATGGAAAGTCACATCAATGGCTGAGGCTATAGAAATTGATGGCGTTGAAATCTTTAGTGGTGATTACATGATAGGGGATATGGACGGCATCATAATCATAAGAGCAAATGATGTAGAGAAAGTAGTTGAGAGGTCTGAATACTTGGTCAATACTGAAACAGAGCTTCGCAAGGCAATACTTAAAGGAATGGATCCATTAGACGCTTATTTAAAATACAGAGTGTTTTAAAAGTGACGACTTTTTTGTTCCAGGTCTCTGATCGCGTAAATGCCTGCTAAGCTGGTAGCTTCGATTACGCTATTTACAGTTGCTTCTGCGACACAATGTGCCACTGCCGCACACATTCTTGACATTTCAATCGGAGTTTCTGAAGTGCCTGTGCCAATAGCGAATAAAGTATCTCCATCAAATTGCATGTGAGATGGCCTCACAGAAATTGCTAATCCGTCATGAGCAACCATTGCTAACTTATTAGCTTCAGCTGTAGTTAAGATTCCGTTAGTGGCTACAACCCCAATAGTAGTGTTGGTTCCGGAAATCCAGTTAGGTGGTGTGTAGTCATTAGAAGTAATGTACTCCATAGAATCAATTATTGAACCGTCGTCAGCTATAGGCCCGGCTATTGGTTTGCTAGAATTTGGGTCATATATTCCTCCTACAGAGTTGGTGACGATAGCTGCGCCTACAATCAGCCCATCACCAAGTTCCACTGAAGCCGTTCCAAAACCTCCTTTCATTGCCCTGTCGACACTAGTTAACTTTCCAACTGTTCCGCCTGTTCCAGCACCGACTGTGCCTTGTAAAGATGGATAATTGTTGGCATTTTCACATGCAGTGTATCCATTATTTGCAGAAGGTCGTACTTTTTGGGTAACGTAACCTAAATCAAAAATTACGGCTGCGGGAACTCTTGGGATGAATATGCGACCGATTCTGAGACCTTTTTTATGTTCTTCTAACCATTTAACAATGCCTGTGGCAGCATCTAAGCCAAAAATTGATCCGCCCGTAAGTAGAATTGAGTGAACAACAGAATCAACTGAAGTTGTCGAAAGCATGGTTGTTTCTCTCGAACCTGGGAAAGACCCTAGTGTGGCAACGCCTCCCACTGCTCCATCCTCACACATAATAACCGTGCATCCTGTAGCAGAATCCAGGTCTGTGTAATGCCCCACCTTGATACCCTCAATATCTGTTATGCAATTATTAATACCTTTGACAATTGTTTGCATAGGCTATTTAAAAGTTAATATTCTTTTTGGATTTTCTATTAATATGTTGTCAATATTCTGATTAGAAAATCCGCGTTTTCGCATTCGTGGAACGATGCTCTCAAGTATATGGGCATACCCCTGACCACCGTAACTGGACGACCAGTGTTTAAAACAAATATCTTGGGCAATTACTATTTTGTTTTCAAATCCCCACTCAATTAACTGTTCTAATCTTTGCATTCTTTGCACATCAGTTGGCATATTCATTCTGGGATCCGTAGGTAGCGAATCACTCTCTAATAAACTTTGTTCACACCCAAACGTATCATATTCCAGATATGCACCTGTTTCAGCTACTTGTTTAACTATTTCCATTGGGAATGTGTCTAGATGTCCCATGATAATGCGAGAAGGGTCAGCGCCTGCCTCAATTAAAT
>VFGV01000005.1 GCA_009392275.1 SAR202 cluster bacterium | reverse complement strand
AATGAACATGGTGAACATGGTGAACATGGTGAACATGGTGAACATGGTGAACATGAAAAAGATGAACATGAAGACATGGAGGTAGTATTAGGCTCCATCGAGGTCTTCCCAAATTAAATAGGTGAATTTGAATAAAAAACCCAGACTGTTTATTTTAACTTCCGGTTTGGTTGCCTTTTTTACAATAACTTCAACGGCGCATGCACATGGGTTTGGTGAAAGATATGACCTTCCTATGCCTCTTTTGTACTTTATTATCGGTGCCGTCGTCGCGGTAGGGTTATCCTTTTTACTAGTTGGTGTATTTGTTACAAGCGAAACTTCCGCAGGAAACTTTAGGTATGAAGTTAAATTGCCTAAATGGCCCATGGGATATATTGGTACTTGCTCTGCCACTTGGCTTATAAAATCTTTCTCAGTATTCCTGTTGGCATTGATTATTCTGACTGCCTTATTTGGATCTAATAAGCCAATTTATAATTTCACTCCTACATTTATATGGATAATTTGGTGGGTAGGCATTGGGTTCGTTTCGGCTGTTTTTGGTAACGTATGGCCTCTTATAAATCCATGGAAAATCACATTTGAAATAGCTGAAACAGTAAGTAAACTTTTTCGAAGAGGCAGAGAAGTTAAACCATTTCTGAGATATCCATCTGATTTGCATGGGTGGCCTGTTGTTATTATTTTTGCAGTTTTTGCTTGGATAGAGAATGTTTACTGGGGTGCTGCAATACCACGTCATTTAGCCATATTAGTAATAATTTATAGCCTAGTGCAGTGGGGTGGAATGTTATGTTTTGGTAAGCAAATTTGGCTGAAAAATGCAGACCCATTTACTCTTATCTTCAGGTTTTTCTCTAAATTATCTGTTTTTGAAATAGATTACTCACACAGGAAAGTTTTTGTCAGACCACCTGGATGGGGTTTTTTTACTTCTAGTAAACCTCATGTTTCAATAATGATCTTTGTGTTGATTTTACTTTCTACTGTTACATTTGATGGTATTAAAGAAACGCCATTTTGGAATGATATATACACAAGTTTGTCACACCTCTCTTATACCCAAATTGATACTTTGGGTCTGATAGTAGTTCCGGCGATATTTATTTCAATATATTTTATATTTTGTTTGTCTATAAGGTACTTTTCTCGAGAAAACCCAAATTTAATTTCTATTGGTGCAACTTTTGCATTTTCTCTACTACCAATAGCACTGGCTTATCATTTTGCGCATTATTTATCATTATTATTGATACCAGGTCAGGCCATAATCCCATTATTATCTGATCCGTTTGGGATAGGATGGAATTTATTCGGGTCTACGGGTTACCAGATTAAATTGAATGCTATAAATGCAAAAGCAGCGTGGTTTTTCTCGGTATCAGTTATTGTCATCGGTCACGTGCTTGCGGTTTATATATCTCACGTATTTGCTTTAAAGATGTTTAAATCTCATGATAACGCTATTAGAAGCCAGTATCCAATGTTGTTACTTATGTTGATTTATACTGCAATAAGTCTTTGGATTTTATCCATGCCGATCATTGAGTAGTCGTATAGAATTTATTTGATGAGCTCAGGAACACCTATCGAAATTAAATCCGTTACCAAAACCTATGGTTCACATGTAGCTCTTGAAAACATGAATCTTAGTGTAAAAGCCGGGGAGATTTTTGGATTCCTTGGCCCAAATGGAGCAGGGAAAACAACAGCGATTCGAATTCTTACTGGATTTTTAAATCCATCATCTGGATCGGCTTATATTTTTGGCATGAATTGCTGGCGCCAAACTGTGTGTATTAATAAAAGGATCGGCTTTGTTCCAGATTTATCATCTCTTTACGATAGTAGTACTGGTAGGGAATTGTTGTACTACTTTGGTTCTTTACATGGCGGCTTAGATCAAAAAAATTTAAAGACACTATGTGATTCATTGAAATTAAGCAATGAAGACTTAAATCGTAAAATCAGACAGTATTCTCACGGAATGAAAAGAAAACTAGCAATTATACAAGCGATGCAACATCAGCCGGATTTACTAATTATGGACGAGCCTACTCAGGGATTAGATCCACTTACTCAAATGGCACTTTTTGGCATGCTCAAATCATTTAGTAATGATGGAGGTACCGTATTTTTTTCTTCACATGTGCTTTCTGAGGTCGAAAATCTTTGTGAAAGAGTTGCAATAATTCGAGAAGGAAAATTAATTGTAATTGAAGAAATAAAGGAACTTAAGTCTCGTAAAAGGCAAGTTGCAAAGATTAAGTTTAAAAGTGGGTTCCCTTTGAAATTTGACTTAAAGGGATCAACAATAATATCTAATAAAAACAACGAGATTTTACTTTCAATCGACCATGACATAAACCCTCTGATAAAAATTTTGAGTAATTATGAAATAGAAAGTTTGTCCATAGAGGAACCCAGCTTGGAGGATATCTTTTTAGATTATTACAAAGATTCCGATCATGAGAGCTTATCCATATGAAATTTATTTTTTTTGCGACTTTGCGTGGAGGTAAGGTTTCAATACCATCCCTTTGCTTTGCGGCTTTATTGTTTTCATTTGTTTTTCTAGCTACATTTGATGCGTTTGGAGACATGTTTTTTGAAATGATTGAAACAATGCCCCAAGGATTCCGTGCATTAATAAAAGCAAGTGGAGAATACGCTTCTGAGGAAATGGGTTATTTGGCAGTTGGTTTTAGAGAACCAATTTATTTAATAATAATCATGAGCTTTGTTATCTCCTCTTCCTCAAGTGCTATTGCAAAGGAGATAGAAAGAGGCACTATATTTCTGCTCCTATCAAGACCAGTTTCAAGAGAAAAGTTTTTCATGGCAAAATTTACCACAACTTTGATTGGAACGGTTTTACTCTTATGTTTTGCAATTTTAGGAACATGGTTAGGTTCTATAGTATTTGGGGTAAGTAACATTAATTATGATCTAGTATTTAAGATTCAATTTAATGTATTTTTATTGGCGTTAGCGGTGACTGGAATATCATATTTATTATCTTCGTTTTTGAGCGAAGGAGGTAAAACACTAGCCTTATCCTCAGGAGTGACAGTATTAATGTTTTTCATTGAATTTTTGGCAGATAGTTTGCCATCAATTGATTGGATAGGTTATGTCTCGGTGTTTCATTATTACGAGCCATCAATTTTGGTTAACTCTGAATCAATTTCATGGGGTAACTTGATAGTGTTGATTGTCGTCGCATTTATATGCTTGATATCAGCAATGATTTTGTTCACACGCAGAGATATTCCCTAAGATTTTGTCCACATAAAAAGCACAATGTATTACCATTATTAATTGTGACAGATCGGTTTTTCACAAGAAGGAGCCAGCTTTACAAAATTATAACTGGCGAGTTGTTTCGACTGCACATATAATACTCCAAGTTCTTATACTTTTTAGCGAATTAAAAATGACTATTTTAAAAGAGGATGTTTATGTCAACTGACGGCAGTGTGCTTGAGATAAAAGATTTAGCTCGAAGAGTGCGCGTGAATGTGCTGAAGATGGTTGCAAAAGCTAACAGTGGGCATCCCGGTGGATCATTATCTGAGACTGACATTCTTGCAGTGCTTTACGGAAAAGTAATGAATCATAATCCATCAGACCCTGATTTAATTGATAGAGATAGGTTTATTCTTAGTAAGGCCCATGCCTGTCCTGGATTATATGCAGTTTTAGCGGAAACCGGATATTTTGAGGTGAAAGAACTGGATACATTCCGGCAAATTGACTCAAGAATTCAAGGGCATGCTCATATTAAAACACCGGGTGTTGAAATGTCAGGAGGTTCTTTGGGTCAAGGGTTATCTTTTGGAGTAGGTGTCTCTTTAGCAAGTCGATTAAGTTCTCTGCCTTCTCGTACTTTCGTTCTTCTTGGGGATGGAGAATGTGATGAGGGTCAGATATGGGAAGCAGCAATGTCAGCGTCGCACCATGAATTAGACAATCTTGTTGCGATAGTTGACCGAAATAGAATTCAAAATGACCGATGGACCCATGAAGTGATGAGCCTCGAGCCATTTTTAGATAAATGGAAGGCTTTTGGATGGAATTCATTAGAGGTAGATGGACACAATATCGATGAGTTGCTGTCGGCGTTTCATAAAGCAGAACAAACGAAAGGTCGTCCTTCAGTGATAATAGCTAATACCATGAAAGGTAAGGGAGTGAGTTTTATGGAGAATAATGTTGATTTTCATGGAAAAGCTCCTTCACCAGATGAGCTATCTAAAGCGTTAAAAGAATTAGGGGAATAGAACATATTATGGCAAATTTAGCTTCTACACGTGAAGTGGCAGGCGATCTATTAGTAAAGCTAGGACATGAGTATGCTGACTTAGTTGTAGTTGGGGGTGATTTAAATAAATCAACATTTGCGAACAAGTTTCAGGCAGAATTCCCAGACAGATTTTTTGATTTCGGGCCTGCTGAACAAAATATGGTGAGTGTTGCGGCCGGTCTAGCTGCTTCTGGAAAAATTCCCGTAGTCAGTACATTTGCTGTTTTTGGAACAGCGAGGCCATTTGATCAGTTGAGAGTCGGTGTGTCTCAATCTAGGCTTAACGTTAAATTAATTCTTACACATAGCGGGTTACTCACTGCTGAAGACGGCGTGTCTGCACAATCAATTGAAGACATAGCAATAATGTCAGCATTACCGTCATTTACTGTAATAGTTCCAGCCGATGGGCCAGAAACAGAGCATGCAATTAAAGCAGCGCTTGACATGAATGGACCAGTTTACATTCGTCTTTCTAGACCTGCTACTCCAATAGTTCATACACGAGATTATAATTTTAAGATCGGTGCTGCGGAAGTTATGCGAGAAGGTGATGATGTGACAATTGTTTCTTATGGAATAATGGTTAACGAATCCCTGAAGGCTGCAGCAGATCTTGATCAGAAAGGTATTTCATCAACGGTTATAAATATGGCCACTGTGGCTCCATTAGATGAAGCAGCTATATTAAGTTCTGTTAGTAGAACTGGTTTGATTGTTACAGCTGAAGAACATCTTATTCAAGGGGGTCTTGGCAGTATGGTAGCTAGTTTATTAGCTCAAAATTCTCCTGCTCCTTTAGAAATGGTGGGTTTGAGAGGCTATGCTGAATCAGGAAAGCCAGAACAATTATTGAAAAAATACCATTTAACCCAGAATGATATAGTCGAAAGCGTGTTAAAAGGGATTTCCAGGAAGTCTTAGCGTAATAATCTCTGCATAGCCTTGAATCCCTGGCCAGAATTCATCTGTTTCATTAATTTACGAGTTTGATTAAATTGATTTAAAAGTTGATTAACTTGTTGAGGGGAAGTACCACTACCTTTGGCAATACGCTTCTTTCTACTGCCTTTAATGAGGTGCGGATTACGTCTTTCATCAATTGTCATTGATAGAATAATTGCCTGGATTTGAGATAGATTGCGTTCATTTAAGTTCGCATCTTCTAACTTACTGCTAAGTTTATTCATTCCAGGTATCATCCCTAAAACGTCACTAAGAGGTCCCATCGATTTCAAGCTATCTAATTGACCTAAAAAATCCTCCAAATCAAATGTTGATTGGCGCATTTTCTTTTCGAGTTCTAAAGTTTTCGTTTCGTCAAAGCTTTTCTGTGCTTTTTCAGCGAGTGTAACTATATCTCCCATTCCCAATATTCGTGACGCTAGTCTGTCGGGGTGAAATGGTTCTAGTGCATCTGGGTGTTCGCCTGTACCAATAAATTTTATAGGCACTCC
The DNA here is from genome assembly GCA_009392275.1 of SAR202 cluster bacterium. Lineage (GTDB taxonomy): Bacteria > Chloroflexota > Dehalococcoidia > Lucifugimonadales > UBA2962 > UBA2962. The sequence continues at coordinate 72,299 of VFGV01000005.1, read as the reverse complement.
TGTTACCTTAGTTATTGATAGAGCCGCACCTCCTCTAGCGTCACCATCTAATTTACTAAGAATCAAACCGGTCAAGCCAACGTATTCATCAAATGATTTAGCAACATTTACTGAATCTTGCCCAGTCATTGCGTCGACAACTAGTAAAACTTCATCTGGTTTAACTTCATCTTTAATGTTTTTCAGTTCTTCCATAAGCTCGGTATCGACTTGAAGTCGTCCAGCCGTATCTATAATCGTCCACGCGGCATTTATTTCATTACTGTGTGTGAGAGCCTTTTTGCATACTTGTACAGGAGATGAATTAAGTTCAGATTTGTGAACTTCAAGACCCATTTTTTCAGAAAGACTAATTAACTGTTTTACTGCAGCTGGTCGAGCCAGGTCAGCTGGTACCAAGAAAGACTTTTCATTAGAATCATTCAGTCTTTTTGCTAACTTAGCTGCGGTTGTAGTTTTACCTGCACCGTTCAGCCCCACAATTAATATGCATGCATTATCTGAACGTTTACGTAGTGAATGAGACTCTCCAGTTAATATTGAAGTAAGCTCATCATTTGTAATCTTAACTATTTGAGTATGAGCATTTAAACTTTCAAGGATATCTGACCCAATAGCACGCTCTCGAATTTTAGATATGAGGCTTTTAACAACTTTAAAGTTCACATCTGCTTCTAATAGAGCTAAACGTATTTCTCGCATTGCGCCATCAAGGTCCTTTTCTGTTATTCTTCCCTTGTTTCCAAGAACCTTTAATGCGTGCGTTATCTTATTTGAGAGGTTTTCAAACATAACAAAATGAGACTAACATATTTTCAGTGCAACAATAAGTGGGGCTTTAAATTGAATTAGACGCTTAAATCACTTTTGAGTGGATTTACTATTACCACTAATTTGTAAATTCAATGCTTCTATATCAAATGCCTGTTGCGGCTCAATATCGGCACATACCGATATCGATGTAACCGAATCTCCAGACGGTAATTTAAATATAGTTACACCTTGCGTTATTCGACCAATACTAGAAATCTCAGATAAGTTAGTTCGTAACACTTTTGCCTGCTTGGAAATTACGTAGACCTCAAGGTCGTCAGTTACGACTTCTGCTGCGGCTACAACACCTGTTCTGGCAGTTATCCTAAATGTTTTTAATCCTCTTCCTCCACGAGCTTGCTTTCTATAGTATTTTAAGGAAGTAAGCTTACCGAACCCTTTTTTGCTTATCACAAATAATTTACTGTCACTTTCGGCATCTATAATACTCATACCAACTATATAATCTTTTACAGGCTTTTTATTACCTTTAACTTTTTTAGGACGTATTTCCATTCCTCTGACTCCGCCAGCCGCTCTTTGCCTTGCAGTAACATCGGCTAAGCCAAATCGGATAGACATCCCTTGTTGGCTTATCATCACTACATCATCATCCTCTTTTGCTAACCTTGCTGTAACTAACTCATCAGTTCCTTTTAAGTTCATGATATTCAAACCGGACCGACGTCTATGAAGACTATTTATAGACGCTAAAGAAACTCGTTTTATTGCGCCCTCTCTTGTTCCCATGACTAAATACGAATCCTCATCATCTAAATCGCTTACTGCTACGACTGCATTCACTTTGTCGTCAGACTTTAACGGAATAACATTAATTAGAGGAGTACCTCTTGTATTACGACTAGTGTCAGGCCTTAACTCATATGTTTTTAAAGGAAGAACTCTTCCTTTCTCAGTGAAAAATAGTAATATGTCGTGTGAATCACAAACCAAGAGGTCGCGAATCAAATCATCCTCTTTGGTTTTCATGCTTACAACTCCTTTTCCACCTCGATGCTGGTTTCTATAAGTAGTTGCGGGTATGCGTTTAATGTAACCGCTGTGACTGAGAGTTACAACAACCGATTCATGAGGTTCTAAATCTTCACGACTTAGATCTTCCGCGGCCCCTTCTATTTTAGTGCGTCTTTTATCTCCATGTTTTTTCTTTAGTTCTTGGGTCTCATCTTTTATCACAGCATCGATTTTAGCTGGATCCCCTAAAAGAGATTCCAGTTCACCAATTCTTGTCTGCACTTGTTTATATTCTTCTTCAATACGTTGTCTTTCCAGTGCCGCTATTCTGCGAAGCTGCATGTCCAAAATGGCTTGGGCTTGTATATCGGTTAACGAAAACTGCTCCATTAAGCCCTTTTTAGCCGCTTCCGCACTATCAGATTGCCGTATTAATTCGATGACTGCATCAAGATCGTTTAGAGCTAAATTCAAACCTTCTAATATATGCGCTCTAGCCTTAGCTTTTCGAAGTTCAAACTCTGATCTGCGAGTAATGATTTGTCTTCGAAATTTAATAAATTCGACGAGAATAGTCTTTAGATCTAATACTTTTGGTCTACCATCGACTAGCGCAAGCATGTTTGCTGAGAAACTACTTTGCATTGGTGTGTATTTGTACAAATTGTTCAATACAACCAATGGCTGACTACCACCGCGAAGTTCGAATACCATTCTCATGCCTTTGCGGTCTGATTCGTCTCTAACTTCTGTAATTGCCTCGAATCTTTTAGTTTTACTCAGTGCAGCAATTTTTTCTATTAAAGTTGCTTTATTTACTTGATATGGTAGCTCTGTAACGACTATTCTAAGTCGTTTCCCTCGTTTATCTGCTTCAATTTCTGCTTTAGCGCGAACTACAACACCGCCCTTGCCCGTTGTATATGCATTTAGTGCCCCCTCTTTACCCATAATTGTTCCATAAGTAGGAAAATCCGGCGCCCGAACAGATCTCATTAATTCAGGTATGGTTAGTTCTGGGTTATCTATTAAACGAATGATTGCCGAACAAACTTCACCTGGGTTATGGGGAGGAATATTGGTAGCCATGCCAACAGCAATGCCTGATGCACCATTTATTAGTAAATTAGGCAATCTTGCCGGCAATACAGTGGGCTCTTGTAGAGTATTGTCAAAATTATCTGCAGTATCAACTGTTTCCTCATCTAGATTTACCAGCATTTCCTCCGCTACTCTTGATAATCTAGCTTCTGTGTAACGCATGGCTGCAGGCGGATCCCCATCGACTGATCCAAAGTTGCCCTGTCCATCAACTAGCGTCATTCGCATTGAGAAATCCTGGGCCATTCTGACCATAGCATCGTATATTGCTGAATCTCCATGAGGATGATATTTACCTAGAACCTCTCCAACTAAGCGAGCACTTTTCTTGTATGAAGAACCTGGCCTCATACTTAGTTCATTCATGGCATATAAGATGCGCCTTTGAACTGGCTTTAATCCATCCCTCACATCTGGTAGTGCTCGTGCAACAATGACACTCATTGCGTAGTCTAGGTAAGACGAGCGCATTTCTTGTGTTAATTGGGTTGGTTTTACTTTTCCGATAAGTGGGTTACTAACCATGCATTTCTCCGCTTAATAATCACATGAAGTCATTGATCGATTTATTGTTTACGTACCATAACTACAGGCAGTCAAATTTTGACACTTCAAGGTAAGACTTCTAGCTGTCTTTAAAAGCACAAAATGAACTGTTTTTTTACCAAGTTGATTACTATACATTTGCACCTTGGATTATAACAGTAACATAAGAAAAAGCAAAACTTATTTTTAATAAAGTATGGAAACAGGCCAGAATATATGTGCTAAGACTTTTTGGGCCTTTGTTTTAACCCTGAATTAAATACAAGTGCTTCGAATAATCTGTCAAAATGTGGAGGCATTTCTCCACGTAATTCCGGGTGAAACTGAACTCCTATTACCCATGAATGATTTGGGCTTTCAACTGCCTCAATAAGCCCGTCGTCTAACGAATAGGCAGAAGCAAGTAAATGTTTTGATTGCTGAGCCGAGCTGAGGCCTTGATGGTGCCAGCTGTTAACTCTTACAATTCCTCCTGAGCCCACAACTGAAGCCAGCTTTGTTCCAGGTGCTATGAAGATACGGTGTTTGGAAGTGGTTTTATTACCAGTATCATTCAAGCTATACCCATGGCCGGGGTACTTGTCACCAAGATCTTGAATTAATTTACCGCCTAGTACAATATTTAATGCTTGCATGCCTCGGCATACACACAAGATTGGCATGTCTGCTGACATACCTGCTTTTAAAAGAGGCAGCTCTACAGCATCTCGCTCAACTTGCGTGGATACATTAGCGTTTACATCAACTAATTCGCCATATTCAGATGGGTGAATATCTGGACCACCTCCAATTAATAAGCCATCGAGTTTTTCAAGAGTAGATTCGATATCGATTTTGTCCTCTGGGTATATTGGAAATGGTTTTCCATTTGATTTCTCTATGATGTCGATAAATGGAGCCATATATTGTGGCTCACTCTCGGTTATTCCTATTATTGGTTTAGACATATATAAACAAGTTTCTTAAAAAGTTCCGAATTGATGATTATTATTTTAACGGATTTTTAGTACGCAAAAAAGTTCCAGATGGGAACGGGTTAAAAAGAATGTGCTTGGCTGGTTTCTTATTTAGCCAGCCAAGCACATTGCAGATAGAAAGCGATTTTATCTTCTTCTATATTTTCATTATTGTTTAGTCTGAGCTAGTAGCTAGTTTTGCCCCAACCAAAACGCTCCACAATACTGATATTGCAAAACTTATTCCTCCTACTATACCGGCAGTATTGCTGCCTGCTGTTGGGTCGATAATAAGTACAGATACTATTATTAATATTCCAATAATGGCTGCCAGCGGTCCTAGTGGAATCGCTGGAATTATACTTTTAAAGCTTGAATTTAATGTGTAAGCAACACCTATAAGAAAGAAACCTGCGCCCCATAGGAGAGATCCTATATTGTTTGCCGCAACATTAAATGCTTGTACTGCGCCAGTGGATATTTGAGCAGCGTATGCGGCATCCATGGATTTAGCGGCAACTGCTGCATCAGTCGATTGGGTGCCAGCCATGTACTCAGCGAATTTATCGCCCATCTCCACGTGGGTACCTAATAATCCTATCGTTGCCACAAAAACAATTACTGCCAATGTAACGAATCCGATACCAAGTGTTTCAAATGTGCCGCCAGCTTGACCTTTGGTGCCTCTTAGACCAGCAACGAACATTGGTAGCCCAATTATGATTAATATAATCACAACAGTTGCCATCACTGTTCCACCCTCAGCATTGCTTAACAAACCAGCAATGTCGTCATTCTCAGTACTGCCAATAAAGGTGGCTTGGTAAAGAATCCATCCGATAAAAGCAACTACTGGTCCTAGAACTAGGCATATGCCTTTTCCTTTGTTACTCATGAATACTCCTTTAATTTTCTATGTTTGTGAATTACTTAAAATTTAAGTAAATACTTCATGCTGAGGTGCATTCATACCATGGAGTGTGCAATAGCGCAAGTTAATCACAACATATTGAACCTGATTTACCTTGAGCCACTTATATATCAATTATATTTTTGTACAAAATTAGAACAAATGTGTTTACAGCCGAGAGCTTACGTGTTACGATCATTTAACCGACATTTCAGTCGAGATTCATTTAAGGATTCTTTAATGGGTGAAGATAAAACCAAATCACTGGACTTAGCTATTGGCCAGATTGACAGGCAATTTGGAAAAGGTGCTGTAATAAGATTAGGTGACGTTGAAGGGCAAGGTAAAGTCGAAAGCATTGCTACTGGATCACTTGCTTTAGATATGGCATTAGGTATTGGCGGCATACCATATGGCAGGGTGACTGAGATATTTGGAGCAGAGTCATCTGGTAAATCAACAGTTGCATACCATATCATGGCTAATGCTCAAAAAAATGGAGGCACTGCAGCTTATATAGATGCGGAACATGCTCTAGATCCTCTATATGCCGGGAAATGTGGGGTAAATACTGAAGATTTACTTGTTTCGCAACCTGACTCAGCAGAGCAGGCTTTGGAAATATGTGAATATTTAGTCAGAAGCGGCGCGGTTGAGATCGTTGTAATAGATAGTGTTGCAGCATTAGTTCCTAAAGCAGAGATAGAAGGAGATATGGGTGATAGCCATGTTGGCTTGCAAGCTAGGATAATGTCACAGGCTCTAAGAAAACTTACAGGGTCGATTAACAAATCGAATACAGCTGTTTTATTTATTAACCAAATTAGAGAGAAAGTTGGTGTGATTTGGGGAAGCCCAGAAGTTACGCCTGGTGGACGCGCTCTAAAGTTTTATTCGTCAGTGAGGATAGATTTAAGGCGTGCGGAGTCTATAAAGTCCGGTACAGACGTCGTAGGTAATAGAGTAAGAGCAAGAGTAGTGAAAAATAAAGTTGCACCTCCATTTAAAGTAGCTGAATTCGATATTATGTTTAATCAGGGAGTTAGCTTGGAAGGCGATCTTCTTGAAATCGGCGATGAAATGGGAATAGTTAAAAAGAATGGGTCATTTTATTCTTTTGGGGACACTCGATTAGGTCAAGGTCGGGAGAACTCAAAAACTTTCTTACGAGATAACCAAGAAATAGCTAATAGTATCGAGAGCATGATTAGAGAAAACGGTGCAATAACAAATTAACAAAATTATTTTATTAACTCGATTTTGACAACACCAAATTACAATGTCTGAAACATCAAATAATTCTGCAAGATCCGATGCATTTAGGTTGTTAAATTACCGGCCTAGATCTGTTAGCGAAATCCAAAAGAGATTAATGGAAAAATATGATAAAGATACAGTTGAAATTACTGTTTCTTCGCTTCTTGAAAGCGAGTTGTTAGATGATCAGAAGTTCGCAATTTGGTGGACTGAGTCTAGGGTCAGGCAAAAGCTGTTGAGTTCATCTATGATTCGAAGAGAATTAGTGCAAAAGGGAGTTTCAACAAGCGAAATCCAAATTGCATTGAACTCCGTGGATGATAATATAAATGCACATAAATTGGCTGAGAAATTAGGGCATACAGTGTCGAAAAATGATTTAATTCAATTTAAACGCAAATTGTATGGCAAAATAACTCGTAGGGGTTTTTCTTCAAGCCTTGCATCAGCTGCCATTGAGAAAACATGCGATTCCTTTATTGATAGTAAAGAAATTAGCCTTGAATGGTGATTAGGTTGTAAAATAGTGTCATCACCAACAAGTTTTAAATAAAAAGGTGATTAGTTAAAGTTTTAGGGGTCCTCCGTTGGACGTGCCATATTGGTACATCATACTTATATTAATATCTTTAGGTTTGTCCGCTTTCTTCTCTAGCGCTGAATCGGCGTTTTTAGCATTGCAAAATACACCAAGGCTTCAACATTTGGTTAGCACTGGTGATGCCAAAGCCCTAAGGATTCAGCAAATGTTGAATAGTCCAGAACGTCTATTAGCGACGATACTGCTGGGTAACAATTTGGTGAATATTCTTTTTGCGTCGTTAGTAACGATGTTGGTAATGGACTTCATCGCGGACGAATTAGTTGGCGTCATCGTCGCGACTGTTTTAGGCACGGCAGTGCTATTAGTTTTTGGTGAAGTAATACCTAAGGCTTTTGCTGTCAGGAATTCCGAAAAAGTTGCGTTTGTTTATGCTAGACCTTTGAAAGTTGTAGAGAAGGCTTTTTTCCCAGTCATTGTTTCGATCCAGTTCGTAAGTAGGACAATATTGGTTAGACAGGTAGAAGGTGCAGGTGACTCTCCATCAATAACTGAAGGAGAGCTACGGACACTAATTGATATTGGAGAGGCAGAAGGCGCCTTTGAACCAGAAGAAGTTGAACTACTAGAAAACGTATTCAGATTTGGGGATCGTCAAGCACGAGAGGTTATGACACCCAGAACTGAAATTGTGTTTGTGGAACAAGAATCAACATTGGAAATGTTTTTAAAAGTTTATGCTGAGAACTCTCATACTAGATTCCCCGTGTATAAAGATGAAACTGAAAATATAACAGGCATTATTTCGTCTAAAGATATTCTTCAGTCCATTTCTGGTAAGGGCATAAATTTGAAAAATGTGATTACAAAAGAACTAAGACCTGCATATTTTTTTCCAGAGACAAAGCAAATTAGTGAATTATTTCAAGATATGCGTATGTCGGGCAGTCAGATAGCTATTATTGTAGACGAGTTCGGTGGAGTTGCTGGACTTGTGACTTTAAAAAAGTTACTAACAGAATTAGCCGGTCCAGTTGGAGAGGAAGGTGAAGCACCAGAGGAAGATTACGAGGCTATTGATGAATTCACATTCCAAGTTGATGGAAGTATGGATATAGACGAAGCGAAAGAAGCATTTGGAATTGATTTGCCTCACGGCGATTTTGAGACGGTAGCAGGGTTTGTACTGGATTATCTGGGACATATACCAGTTGTAGGAGAACAATTTGAGTTTGATCAAATCAAATTGGAAGTATTGGAAATGAGAAAATTCAAAGTTGAATCTATACGATTGATCAAACCTTTTAGTGCAAAAGATACCAGTACAGGCATAAATTGAATGGCACAAGATCACCTTTTGGATATCAAATCCGTTGTTAATAAGTCGATTTTAAAGTTTAACTTGGAAAAATCACGTTTGCTTATAGCTGTTTCAGGAGGTCAAGACTCTTTAGCATTAATTCATATCATGAATTCGCTCAAAAAGGATTTATCTCTTGACCTAGTTGTCGCTCACTTAAACCATAACCTGCGAGGCATTGATTCTGATTTGGACTCAGAATTTGTGGTTAACTTAAGTAATAATTTTAATGTGCCATTTGTAGTTGGAAATGCCGACGTTAAATCCATACAAGAAGTTAGAAAATTGTCTTTGGAAGAGGCGGCAAGGGAAGCGAGATACGAGTTTCTAGCGAAAACAGTGCTTGAGAAATCAGTGGATGCTGTTGTTGTCGGCCATACTTTTACAGATCAATCTGAGACTGTTATTTTTAATGCTATTAGAGGATCTGGCTTAAAGGGGATATCGGGTATGAGTACCATGTCTTTTTTGTCTATTAATGGTTCAAGAGTTCCAATATTCAGGCCACTTTTAAAAATAACGAGAGAACAAACACTACAATATTGCTTAAATAATGATTTACAGCCCAGATATGATTCATCTAATAATCTGCAGAGTATTACTAGAAACAAGATAAGGCACCAGCTTATACCATCATTGAAAGAGTTTAACGTTAATGTTGAAGAGTCTCTTGTTCGCTTAGCTTCAACTGCTGCAGAAGCTAATGATTTTATTCGTTTATCTGTCAATAAAGTAATTGATCAATATGTAATATTTGAAAACGATAAAATTGTGATAAAAAACAATGTTGTGACCTTGCATCCTGCGTTAACCAGTAACTTAATTATGCAAGCTTTAGTAACTTTTGGAGATGGTTTGAAAAATATAAAACAGGCCCATGTTAAAGAAATTATTAAGTTAATGGACGGTGGAACAGCTAAAGAAGTAAATCTGCCGAACGGAATGGAAGCTTATAAATTCAAAGATACTACTATTCTTTCATTTAAAAAGCATTTTTCGCCAGTAAATATAGACGGTAGATATATTATAAAAATTCCTGGGATTACAAATATACCTGGTTGGACTATTAATTCATCTTTTGAAAAAATTCTAGCCTCAGATTTTCTGAATAAAGATAATAAAACAGTAAAGGTTGATAAGCAATTGGCTGCTGGCAATATATGGGTTAGGGGTTGGCAGAATGGAGACCGAATGCAACCGCTTGGAATGATGGGCACAAAGAAAGTACAGGATATATTTATTGATCATAAAATCCCTAAAGTTTTACGCCACTCGATGCCAGTTATTTGCTCTGATAAAGGGATAATATGGGTAGCGGGATGTGGAATATCAGACTGGGCTAAGGTTCCTAATAAGGGCAGTGAGGCTTTAAAATTTGCGGCAACAGAAATTCACACTAAATAATTCTATTGAGTCGCGTATTTGATGTTATACCAGGAATCTTTCCGCGTCTGGCCATAGGCCTGCCATCAATTTCATGTATTTCAGCATTAAATGTATTTGACCCGGCGTTTGCTATATAAGATCCAACTCCGAAACTTTGAATAGGTGAGTTTGCTTCAATAAAATCTTTGATTTTCGTAGGTGTTAGGCCGCCCGAAATTGAAATATCTACGTGTTGAAATCCAGCAAGGTCTAGACGGGCGCGAATTTCATTAACTAGATCAATAGTTACACCGCCTCTTTCTTTAGTTGTGTCTATTCTTATTCCTCGCAATCTATCTTTTAATGCTCTCGCACTTGCAATAGCTTCCTCTGATTCGTCTCTATGTGTATCCACTAGAGCTATCCTAGGAACATCCTGTGCAGTGTGTTTGTCAAAGGCTTGTAAAGCCCTTACTGTATCTCCCATTATTAACGATAATGGATGAGACATTATTGAAATAGGCGTTACTCCGGAAATTCTGGCTCCAAGAATTGTTGAACATGAAATACATCCACCTACTATAGATGCGTAGTCCATATTGGCTGCAACATCCGGATGTACGCTTCTTGCTCCGATTGAGTAAACTGGAGTGCCATTTGCCGCATCAACGCATTCTTTCGCAGCTGTGGCCCATCCTGAAGATGAAGATAAAATACCAGATATAGCTGTCTCATAAAGCCCAATAGATCCATAAGGTGCCTTGACTCTTAATGACACTTCTCCAGCATCAACTGAAGCACCTTCTTCAATCGCCCAAGCTTCACTTCCGTTTTCGGGTAGGATTTTTTCCAGTAGGACCTTGACCTCATTCAAACCAGATAAAATACCTGAATGTGAAGAGGCAAATTCCATCACTACTAGAGGATTAATTCCTTCACCACGTAAGATTTGAACGGTTTTTTGTAACGAGCTATCGGCTGTATCGCCGACCATAGTGGGGCGTTTTATGTCAAATTCCGAATTAGCCATATTGTACTCCGACCTAAGATTCTTGCTAATAAAATAATCATTTGTTCTAACATAGGCTATTCTATTCTATTTACGGTATAAACTTAAGCGTAATGTGTTTTCAATCCATAACTAATGATGCATTAATATGAAAATATATTAATTGACTATCTGGGTTTCGTTAACTGAGGGGTTTATTTTAATTTCGATTTGGCTAATTGGAGTCCGCCAAATTTCAATCTCGCTAAACCGCATAAGTCATATATAGCTGTACTTATTACCTTTACTCGGGTATCCGGATCATCTGTCCATCTAACCGGAATTTCTTTTATACGGAACTCACATTGATCAGCAATAATTAGCAATTCTGTGTCAAAGAACCAGCCATTATCTTGAACTAATGGCACAATTTGGTTAGCGGCAGATCTACTTATCGCTTTAAATCCACATTGTGCGTCATTAAAATTAACCGAAAATATCAACTGTATGATTTTGTTGTATGTTCTCGATGTAAATTCTCTTTTCCTTGATCTGCCCTCAACGACTGATCCTTTGATTAACCTTGACCCAATGGCCAGGTCGTAATTGTTTTTTGTGATGGAGTCCAATAGAGGTCTAATATCATCAAGTTGAGTCGATAAATCAATATCCATATAAGCAACCACATCTGATTCAGAAGATATCCAGCATTGCTTTAGTGCTCTCCCTCTTCCTTTTTTAGCGATTCTCAGGTGTTCTACTCGATCAAATTTGGTCGACAAAGCTTCTGATATAGCTGCTGTTTTGTCTGTAGATCCATTATCGGCGATTGTGATTTGCCAATTGTAATCCTTAAAGTGTGTATCCAGAAAGTTATAAATAGTAGACACAGATGGAGCAAGAACCTTTTCTTCGTTTAATACGGGTAATATGAATTCGACTGAGTGGTTCATTTTAATTAATCATAGAGTTGACGGAATTTAATGGTTGAAATGCCTCACGTGAGTAAATATCATCGACAATCCTAATTCATTTGCTGATTTAATTGTATCTTCGTCTCTGATAGATCCACCAGGTTGTATTAAAGCTACAACCCCAGCTTTAGATGCCATTTCTATGTTATCGGCAAACGGAAAAAATGCGTCTGATGCCAGGACACTGCCTGATGAAGAATTACCTGCTGCGCGGACAGCTAAGTGGATCGAGTTTAAGCGGTTTGGCTGACCGGAACCCATACCTAGTAACTGTTTGTTTTTAGCTAAAACAATTGCATTTGACTTTACATGTTTTACTGCAGTCCAAGCAAAGGCAAGATCGTCAAGTTGGTTTTTAGTTGGCTTTTTTTCAGTAACCACTGTCCACGAGTTAGGGTCGACTCGTTTTGCATCCGTTTCTTGTATTAAAGCTCCACCAGATATATTTCGTATTTCTATTTGACTAGCTGGATTCTTATCCTGCTCAATTTCTAAAATTCTTAAATTCTTTCTTTTCCTTAATAGCTCTAAAGCAGCTTCGTCGTATCCTGGAGCAACTATTACCTCATAGAATACGGATTTAAATTGTTCCACTGTTTCAAGTTCAACTTTACGATTGAAACCTAGAATTCCGCCATAGGCTGACACAGGATCCCCTTCAAATGCTAGCTTATATGCGGAGGCCTGATTTTCATTTACAGATAGTCCGCACGGGTTGTTGTGTTTAACTATGGCGACCGCAGTATTATCGAAGTCGGATACTATGTTCCATGCAGCATCAGCATCTAATATGTTGTTGAAAGAAAGATCTTTACCATGTAGCTTATTTGCATTTGCAATCCCCTTGGAAGATTTAGGGCTTTTATATAGCGATGCCGCTTGATGGGGATTTTCACCGTACCTAAGAGTGGAAACCTTAGTAAGATTGACTGAAAAGTGTTCTGTTTTATTAATAGGGTTTTCATTTAGATAGTTACTGATAATAGCATCATATTCCGAGACGTGTTTAAAAGCTTTATGTGCTAGATACTTTCGATAATTGAATCCAACACTATTTAGTCCATTTTGGGAAATATCATCCGCAACTTTTTCATAGTCGTTTGGGTCAACAATCACAATTACATCTTTAAAATTTTTAGCAGCAGCTCGTAACATTGACGGGCCACCTATATCAATATTTTCTAATGCATTGTCTAAAGTACAGTTTGCCTTTGATATTGCATCTGAAAAAGGGTATAGATTTACTGCGACTAGATCAATTGTATCTATCGAATGATCAGATATTTGAGCAATATCATTTTTATTACTGCGCCTCGCCAGAAGCCCGCCATAAATTTTCGGATGCAGGGTTTTTACACGACCATCAAGTATTTCCGGAAATTCCGTCACTTTTTGCACCGCAGTCACTTTGATTTTTGCGTCTGTTAATTGTTTATACGTTCCGCCGGTACTTATGATATCCATTCCCGAGTCCGATAGCTTTTTGCCTAATGCGACTACTCCGGTTTTGTCATATACACTTAATATAGCTCTCATATAGTCTTCCAAATAGTTAAATTATTATTTTTGATTCTGAGCTGGATATTGTTTCTCCAATCACAGATGTATGTGGTATTGATTCAAGTATGTAATCCACGTTTTTCGAATCACATATGGCGATCATGCCAATACCCATATTGAAAACACGGTTCATTTCATCGAGAGAGATATCTCCTTCTGATTGAATCAAATCAAATATAACAGGTACCTTCCAAGATTCTTTATAGAATTTGGCACCGATACCACGAGGTAAAGATCTAGGCATATTTTCTATCAATCCACCTCCAGTTATGTGTGCCAGAGACTTTACCCTACCTTTCATAATGCTGGTTTCTTTTACGTATGAACGATGTGGTTCAGATATTTCTTCTGCTAGTGTACGACCTAAAGTGTCAGAATATTTGGTTAAGATGGCATGGTTGTTTTCAATATTAAACACTTTTCTAATTAATGAAAAACCGTTTGTGTGTATTCCACTTGATGGTATTCCAACGAGAGAGTCACCTACATTAATTTCATCTGGATTCAGTAATTCATCTTCTTCTACAGCACCTACTGCGAATCCAGCCATATCAAAATCTTCTTCCCTGTATATTCCAGGCATTTCAGCCGTTTCGCCACCAATTAGAGCACATCCAGCAGATTCACAAGCGAGGCTCATTCCTGATACTAACTGATTGATAATAACCTGATCTATTTTGCCGATTGCAATATAATCCAAAAAGAATAGAGGATCTGCCCCGCTAACGATTACATCGTTTAGACATGCATTTACTAGATCAATACCTAGGTTTTTATAATTGCCTGTCAACTTTCCCAAAAGCAATTTTGTGCCAACGCCGTCTGTACTTGACACCAAAACAGGATTTTTATAACTGGCTAGCTTATATAATCCTCCAAACCCGCCTATACCAGATAAAACTTCTGGCCCATGTGATGATTTTGCTATGCTGGCGAGGGAATTTTTTAGTTTTTCAGCTGAGTTGCGATCTACTCCAGCAAGTTTATATTTATCTACCGATGAATTACTCAAAATTAACCTGTATTCGTATTTATATTTAAAATTCGAGAGCTAGCTTGTCCATTTCAAGCTGTACTGGTATTGGATGATTGCCATTAAAACAACCAAGGCAAACATTCTCCTTCGAAATATTAACTGACCTTAGTAAACTCTCAATGTCTAGATAACCTAGAGAGTCAGCTCCAATGTACTCTTTGATTTCATCGACCGATTTATTAGCAGCAATGAGTTCCCGCTTTGAAGCTAAGTCAACACCTAGATGGCAAGGCCATTTTATTGGTGGGGCACATATTCTTAGATGGATTTCTTTGGCGCCGCTCTTTTTTAGGAGATTAACAACATGAGGAGTTGTAGTACCCCTAACAATGGAATCATCAACGACAACAAGTCTTTTATTGTTAATAATGTCCGGCAATGGATTGAGTTTTCTTCTCACCCCAAGCTCTCTAAGTCTTTGGTCAGGCAGAATAAATGTGCGTCCTGCGTAGCGGTTTTTGATTACTCCCTCTGCATATGGTATTCCAGAAGCTTTAGAATAACCGACAGCTGCAGCAGTTGCGCTATCCGGAATGCCTATAACTAGATCCGCATCGACAGGATATTTACGTGATAATTCTGCTCCCATCTCCATCCTTTGAGTGTAGACAAGTTTTCCGCCTAAGTTGCTGTCAGGCCTAGCAAAATAGATATTTTCGAAAATACAGGATGCAGTTCGACCATTACTGGGTTTTTGGTAGATTGTATTGATACCTTTTGAATTTACCATTATCGCTTCGCCAGGCATTATTTCGCGAACGAATTCAGCTCCAACATGATCTAGTGCACAAGTTTCTGAAGCGATGACCCATCCCTTTCCAAGAGATCCAACACATAATGGCCTTACACCTAACGGATCTCTTATAGCCAGAATTCCTTCATTGGTTAATACTGTTAATGAATATGCTCCACTTAAACGTCTCATCAAGGAAGAGCATCTTTGCCCCCAGTCTGAACCAGGTAGATAACTTAGCATGTGCGCGATTATTTCTGAATCATTTGAGGTTTCAAAATTACATCCCCATTCTATAAGTTCTCTACGAAGCTCTATGGAGTTAACCACATTGCCATTATGTGCAAGAGCAATCTCTCCATTGGGACCTTTTGACAAAATTGGCTGTGCATTTTTGGAATGACTGCTTCCAGTTGTTGAGTATCGTGTGTGACCAATTGCTGAAAAGCCGGGAAGCAGAGATATTTGGTCTTCGGTTATGCCTTGCGAAATAAGGCCCATCGCGGTTTTAACTTTAATTGTTTTACCATCCCATGAAGCAAAACCTGCGCTTTCTTGACCTCGGTGCTGTAGTGCGAATAGGCCAAAAAATGCGATACGTGTAGCTGATTCATCAGGTGAATATACACCCACAACCCCGCATTCTTCATGAATACCAGAATCAATAGTCATATCATTTTTATTTATACTAGGATTCATTAGATTGGCTCGGGCAGAACGTAATATGTCTCATGTGTACTAAATGTTAGAGCCAAACCTCATTAGCGGAAAATTATAATTGATTGATTATAAGGTCTCATTTTCTACTATTCTACGGGCTCTCATTATAGAGGGTCAATTAAAAAAAGAAAGTAACGAAACAAAGAATTTTGGTATCAACTAATTTTTTTACAAGACCTCGAGATTTATGTATTAACTTTTAATAAGTTGGTGGCCATTTAAATTTGTTTTGAGAGTCTAATATGCGGCTAAGGAACGATCTTCTTAAAATTGACATCAATTATGGCTAACTATAGAATCCGACTCAAGTTTCTGAGCTTCCATCAACCCAAATTACTGTTAGGTTGATTTAAAAAGTTAATAAGGAGGTGATGTACGTGTTAAACACGGTTATTACTATCATCGCCGTCTTGATTGGATTGGGAGCAGGAGCATTAGTTGGATTTTACTGGAAAAAAATCGTTAATCGAAAACGATTACAAGAAGCGCACGAGGACGCTGAGCTTATAAAGTCTGAAGCTCATGAGAGTAAAAGAGCTATTATTATTGAGGCTAAGGAAGAAAGCCTTAGGATTCGAACAGCTACTGAATCCGAACTGCGTGAACAGCGGTCTGAGATAAAGGACTCAGAGCGCAGATTAAGTAAAAGAGAAGAACAACTTGATCGACGAAATCATAATTTGGAAATACGTGAAAAGACATGGCATTCAAAAGAAAAGGAGTTGGAGTTAGCCAGAAATGAAGTAGATGAAGTTCTAAACAAGCAACTTGAGGAACTTGAAAATATATCTGGCATGACCAACCAGGAGGCTGAAAGTCTTTTACTGGAAAGAGCTTCGGAAGAAATTCAACATGAAGTTACACGTAGATATCGAGATTATGAAGAGCGAATAAAAGAAGAGGCAGATGATAAGGCCCGAAGCATAATCGGCCAGGCGATTCATAGACTTGCTTCTGATGTTGTTTCTGAAATGACTATTGCTTCCGTTTCATTACCATCTGACGATATGAAAGGTCGTTTGATTGGCCGAGAAGGACGGAATATAAGAGCTATTGAGAAGGCTACGGGTGTAGATTTGATCATAGATGATACGCCAGAGCAGGTGACGTTATCTTGTTTCGATCCGGTTAGGAGAGAAATTGCAAAATTGGCAGTTAGTAAATTAATTGCTGATGGTAGGATTCATCCTGCTAGGATCGAAGATATTGTCTCTAAGTCTGAAAAAGAGATTTGGTCTAATATTTGGAAGAGTGGAGAGGATGCTGTATTTGAAACCGGCGTTCGTGGATTGCACCCTGAAGTAGTTAAATTACTTGGTAAATTAAAATACAGGTATAGTTATGGAGAAAACGTATTACTTCATAGTATTGAAGTAGGTAATTTAGCGGGTATGATTGCTTCCGAATTAGGTGCCAACGTCAAAACAGCTAAGACTGGAGGACTATTACATGACTTAGGAAAAGCATTAAGTCATGAAGTCGAAGGCGGGCATGCAAAGATTGGAGCCGATGTTGCAGCCAAATACAAAGTTTCTAAGGCGATTTGCGATTGTATTGCTGACCACCATGATGACGAACCAAGATCTGTGGAAGGATTCGTTGTTGCCGCGGCTGATGCGATTAGTGCCGCGAGACCTGGCGCTAGAAGCGACACTCTTGAACACTATATAGAGCGGATAAAGGCACTAGAAGAAGTGGCCGACGGCTTTGAAGGAGTGGAAAAATGTTACGCAATTCAAGCTGGAAGAGAAATTAGGGTTTTAGTAAAACCAGATAATGTGGATGATTTAATGGCATCTGATTTAGCCAGGAAGATAGCTGCAAAAATTGAAGAAACATTAGTTTATCCTGGCCAAATCAAAGTGACTGTAATTAGAGAAAGCAGATCGATAGAGTTAGCTCAATAACGCTGCGAAGATAATAAGATTTTGATACATTAACACAAGGTTTAATTTGTTAAACCTTAAATTATATGGTGGTTATGTATTAATTTAGATATGTGTCAATGTTCATGTTTAATTTAGACCTGCATCTTCACAGCACCGCGTCGGATGGTACATTAAGTCCGTGTGATCTTGTAAATAAATGTGCTCAAAGTGGGTTAAAAGCTATTGCTCTTACAGATCATGACACCCTTGATGGTATTGATGAAGCAATCAGACAAGCTGAAGTAATTGGTAGTATTGAGCTTATTCCAGGTATTGAAGTTAGTAGTAATTGGAATGGAATAGAAGTACACATTCTTGGTTTATTCACTCGTCCAGAAGATAACAGTTTGTCTGAATATTGTCGTAGGGCTAGGAAAAACAGGTTATTACGCAGTAAGAAAATAGTTGAAAGGCTGCAGCTTATTGGGCTTGAAATTGAATTTGAAAAAGTAACTGAGTTAGCAGGTAATGCCGTTATTGGTCGACCTCATATTGCAAAAGCGCTTGTAGATGCTGGGTATGTGAATTATCCAAAGGAAGCATTTGATTTATATCTGGGATCCTCGCACTCATCTTATTACCCAAGTAGCACAATATCGCCTAGTAAAGCAGTTGATTTACTTGTGCAATCAAATGCTTTACCAGTTTTGGCGCACCCGATGAGATCAAAAGTAAAATCTGGTCGAAATCCTATAAGTAACTTGCCCGGGTTAATATCAGAGCTGAAACCTAGAGGCTTAGCAGGAATTGAGGTTTATTATGGTGATTACACAGATAGTCAGATTAAGAGACTTAGTTTAATTGCAAAAGAGAACGACTTGATCGAATGTGGAGGGAGTGACTTCCATAACTCAGGAAATCCAGGAGAACCTCAACCGGGCACAATCGGGCCACCAATTGAGACTCTTAGTGAATTGAAAAACAGGTTGAAATGAATTAACGATGCTAAAGGTTCAAATTGATTGTTGAAATAGCCGTGGTACTCATCGCATATATAATAGGTTCTATTCCAACTTCATATATTGCTGGACGATTTTTTCATGGTATTGACATAAGAAGCTATGGTTCAGGTAATGTCGGATCGTCCAATATAATGCAAATTTCCGGGAAAAAAATGGGGTTAGCAGTTGGTGTTTTTGATTCATTCGCTAAAGGCACTGCAACCATCATTTTAATTCGATATTTATATCCGGATCCTTGGATGATGTTTGTAGTAGGTGTTGCTTTGGTTGTGGGGCATAATTGGAGTATTTTCCTGAAATTTACGGGTGGGAGAGGAGTTGCTACTACTATAGGAGTCGTTTTCGGATTGTTTATGTGGAAGGAGATCCTATTGCTTACAGTAGTGATGGGTGGAATGGGAAAAGTGTTATCAAAAGATATGAGTGCATGGACATTGTGTGCAATGATTTTATTGCCTATATTAGCTTTGATATTTAACCAACCTTCAGAATATATATACTTGTGCATCGCCATGAGTATAGTGATGTTGTTGAAGAGGTTGACCGGCAATTTTGAAAAGATAGATAACAAGAATGGCTCAATTTTTGTAGTTCTATGTTGTCGTATAATTTGGGACAGAGATATTCGCGATAGGAAAGCCTGGATGCGAAGGAAATTAAGCTGATAATTTAAAAAATACTCACCTGATTTAGTTAAACAGGATGCATTCGTTAATTAATTCACAATATAATAGTAAAGATGTATTTTGGCATAGTTAAATTTGTATACTTGGAACTTAAATGGTATTAGATAAGATTGATTCTAAAATAATTGAAATTCTTGAACTTGATGGGCGTACGTCCAATGCATATATAGCGAAGATAATTGGAGTTAGTGAAGGAACGATTCGCCGTAGACTGAAGAAGCTTATATCTGATAATTACCTATACGTTAATGGAGTTGCCAACCTATCTAAAATGGGACTGGACTCACAGGCAATAGTAGGGATAAAGGCAGATGCTGATAAAATTGAAGATATTGTCGATCAATTGAGTCAATTCAATGAAGTCAAATGGTTATCGGAGGTTACCGGACAATACGATGTATTTTGCTGGGTAGCTTTGGGCAATCCAAATGATCTCGGTAAGTTTTTGAGAGATAAGTTAGGTTGCATTGCTGGATTGCAAAGTTCAGAGACTTTTGTAAGCTTGGGCGGTATAGTCCAAAATGGTAATGGCGTAAAATAAATTACATAGCTTCAGTATTAATACATGTTTTTACTTGAACTTGACCGAAAATAAATATACATTTTCCTAACCTATATCTATGAGTAAAGACATTGCATAAAAGTATTGATTGTGGCTCGCTTCGCAAAACACATTTGAGTCAAGATGTGATCTTGGCTGGCTGGGTTCATCGGCGCAGGGACCACGGTAATATTATTTTCTTAGATTTGCGTGATCGATCTGGTCTAATTCAGTTGGTTTTCGATCCTAAATCTGCCCCTCAGGCTCACAATATTGCTGAATCCGTTCGAAATGAATGGGTTTTAAAAATTAAAGGTGTTGTATCAAGCAGACCCGAAGGCACTGTAAATCCTGATATGCCGACCGGCGACGTAGAAATTTTGGCAAATGATATAGAAATTATGTCGAGGTCGAAAACCCCGCCTTTTTATATTAATGAAGAATCAGATGTTGATGAGTCAATACGGCTTAGATATAGGTACATGGACTTAAGACGTCCATTTATGCAAGAGATTTTGATTTTGCGGCATAAGGTGGTTAAATTTATACGGGATTTTCTTGATAATTATGACTTTATCGAAATAGAAACTCCAATTTTAATTAAAAGTACTCCAGAAGGCGCCCGAGACTATATTGTTCCAAGTCGTGTTCATCCTGGAATGTTCTATGCCTTGCCTCAGTCTCCGCAACAATTAAAGCAATTGTTAATGGCATCAGGATTCGAAAAGTATTTTCAAATAGCAAGATGCTTCAGAGATGAAGACCTAAGAGCTGATAGACAACCAGAGCACACCCAACTTGACTTAGAGATGAGCTTCGTTCATAGAGATGATGTGCTGAGCTTGATAGAGGAATTAATGATTAATTTAGTGGAGTCTATAATTCCAGACAAAAAGATCAACAAGCCTTTTCCAAAAATTACTTATCATGAATCTATGGATCGATATGGAACAGACAAACCAGACCTACGGTTTGGTTTGGAAATTATTGATATTACAAAATGTTTCATTACTAGTGATTTTCAAGTCTTCCGGACGGTCATTGAAGACGGAGGTGTTGTCCAAGGAATCGTAGTTCCTGGGCAAGGAAACATGTCTAGGAAAAAACTGGACAAGCTGGTTGAACAGGCTCGACAATTAGGTGCTCAAGGATTGGTTTGGATCGGCTTACCAGAAGAGCTTGCATCTGAAGACCATGATTTGGAAAACACTAGATCTTCGATATCCAAATATATAACTCAAGAAGAATTGAAAAAGGTTGTATTAGCTACTAAATCTTCAGCGAATGACCTTTTGTTAATAGTTTCGGGTGAAAAAAAATTGACGCAAACTGTATTAGGACAACTTCGAAGCTCGCTTGGCCTGAGTCTAGAATTAGTGGATCAAAATCAGTTGGAATTTGCCTTTATCATTGATTTTCCTTTATTTGAACCTGGTGATAACGAAGGACAGTGGACAGCTGCTCACCATGCTTTTACTATGCCAAAAGAAGGTCAAGCAGCTAAATTGGAAACTGATCCAGGTTCCGTTATAGCAGATTCATATGATTTAGTATGCAATGGTTTAGAGATTGCCAGTGGTAGTATTAGAGTACATGATAGGGAATTACAAGAAAGAATACTAAAGGTACTAGGATATAGCTTGGAACAAATAAATGAGAGGTTTGGGCAATTATTGGAATCATTCGATTATGGCGCACCGCCTCATGGAGGCATAGCACCAGGAATTGATAGATTAGTCATGGTGCTAGCAGGCCTGGAAAGTATCAGAGATACTATCGCCTTCCCTAAAACACAGAGTGCGGTTGATCCCTTATTTGGTTCACCTGGACCAGTAGAGGACATCCATTTGGATGAACTAAAAATTAGGGTTCTTGATAATGAATAGAAAAATCCTGTAATAGTTGATAAAGAGGATTGTTCAATCTGCCGTCTTGATGGCCTGATGCTATAATTTCCCTTTTACAATTTATTCGAGTTTACTGTGTTGCTCGGAGAGGTGGCCGAGCGGCTTAAGGCGCTAGTCTCGAAAACTAGTATGCGAGGTAATCGTATCGCGGGTTCGAATCCCGCCCTCTCCGCCATGCGATCTGACCCACGAATAATAGGGAGAATTATAATTATTATACGGAGAGGTGCTAGAGTGGTTTAATAGGCACGCCTGGAAAGCGTGTGTACCTTGTAAAAGGTACCGCGGGTTCGAATCCCGCCCTCTCCGCCATAATTAAATCTATTTGATTTCCTATATTTTAAAAACTCCGCAAAAAGGGTCGATCTTTTGGTTTAATTTATTTTAATCAGTTATAAACTAAACTTGTGCTAGACTGAAATAATGTGTCCTTTTCCAAATCTTGCCACTAAATTTATGGACTATGGGTGACAGAACTGAGAGGATAATTTTCGGAATTTAAGCTGAATATAAAAATATGTCTAAGAATTTAGTAATAGTTGAATCACCGGCCAAAGCTCGTACTGTGGGACGTTTTTTAGGCAAGAGTTATGTGGCTAAAGCCTCTATGGGTCATATTAGAGATTTGCCTAGAAAAACCTTGGGAGTAAAAGTCGATGATTTATCATTTACCCCAAAATATGCTTTAATACCTGATCGGCGTAAGATTATTGATGATTTAAGGACGGCTGTTAAGAAAGCTGACAATGTCTATTTGGCAACCGATCCAGATAGAGAGGGAGAGGCAATATCATGGCATTTGATAGCGGCTGCAAAAATCGAACCAACAAAAATCAAAAGGGTAGTTTTTCACGAAATAACCAAAGATGCGGTACAGCATGCTTTTGATAATCCCAGAGAAGTAGATTACAACTTAGTCGCAGCTCAACAGGCAAGGCGTATCTTAGACAGATTAGTTGGCTACGAATTAAGTCCAGTTTTATGGAAAAAAGTTCGTCCAGGATTGTCAGCAGGCAGAGTTCAATCATCGGCTGTTAAGTTGGTTATCGAAAGAGAAACTGAACACAATAACTTTGTACCTCAAGAGTATTGGACCATTACGGCTAATTTGGCAAAAGATAAATCGGCCAAGACCTCGTTCGAAGCAAAATTAACTGCTATAGACGATTCTAAAAAAGATCTAGGGTTGGATAATGAGAAAAACGCCCAGTCTGTTTTAAGTGATTTGGGCAATGCTGAATTTAAAGTAAAAAATGTTACTAAGAAACAAACTATTCGTAGGCCACCTCCGCCGTTCATAACTAGCACATTACAACAAGATGCCTCACGTAGATTCAGGTTTAGTGCTTCCAATACTATGAGAGTTGCTCAGCAACTTTATGAAGGCCTTGAACTGGGATCTGAAGGATCAGTCGGTTTAATCACATATATGAGAACTGACTCAACCAATGTATCTAAATCTGCGATTATTGAAACGACAGAATTTATAAAAAATGAATATGGGGATAAATACCATTTGGCAAAACCCAGATTTTATAAAACTAAAGTCAAAGGAGCTCAAGAAGCACACGAAGCGATTAGGCCAACTTCGATATTTCATACTCCTGAAAAAATCAGAAAATATCTTAATAATGATCAATTTAGATTATATAAATTAATATGGAATAGAATGATTTGTAGTCAAATGCCGGATGCATTATTTGACCAAACAAAAGTTGAAATATCTGCAAACAAAAATAGTGATAAACAGTATTCATTTACATCGGTGGGAACAATTCTTAAATTCGATGGCTATAGAACTGTATACATGGAATCCGAAGATGATACAAAGGACGTCTTGCCTGATAAAACTAGACTTCCTGATTTAATAAAAGGAGACCATTTAAACTGTTTAAGTATTTCCAAGAAGCAGCACTTCACAGAGGCACCACCTCTTTACACAGAAGCCACCCTTATCAAGCTTTTGGAAGAAAAAGGCATTGGACGTCCAAGCACTTACGCATCCGTAATGGGAACCATACAAGATCGATATTATGTGCAGAAAATTAACAGTCGTTTCGTATCCACCAAGCTTGGTAAAGTTGTGAATTCGCTTTTGACTCAGCACTTTACCGATACTATGAATGTAGGATTCACTGCAAAATTAGAAACATATTTGGATGAGATTGCGAGCGGTGAACGAGAATGGGTTCCAGTTATAAAAGAATTCTATGTACCGTTTCATAATTTGATAAAAAAGTCAGAAATCGATGTGGAAAGAGTACCGAGAAGTGAAATTGATGAAGAATCTAATGAAGTTTGTGAAATATGTGAAAGACCCATGGTAATTAAACTTGGTAGATATGGTAGATTCCTGTCATGTAGTGGATTTCCTGACTGTAAAAATGCTCGTCCGTTAGTTTCAGTTTTAGATATTAATTGTCCAGAATGCGCTAATAATTTGGTTGAGAAGCAGAGGAAGGGTAGAGCTAATAAAACTTTTTATGGGTGTTCTGGTTACCCTGAATGTACTTTTGCGACTAGTCGTAAACCTATATCGGAACCATGTCCCGAATGCAGCGGATTGTTAGTTATGTGGGGACAGAACAGGGCAAGATGCGTTAAATGTCCATATAAAGGTGCTGTAAAACAAGATGAAAAAACGACTGAACAGCTCGAAGTTGTAGTTTAAATTTATTTAGTTCAACATACTTGTGAAAAGTAAAATCATGACTTCTGTAAGTAAACAGACAATCTCTTTTAAAAATGATGAATCTAAATGGACACAATTGTTAGATTCATTTGAACATCATGTGAAAACTGAACGCGGGTTATCTAATTTCACAATTCGTAATTACAGAAATGACCTAGCGCCGTTGTTTGATTTTATGCAGGTTCAAGGATTGAGTTCGATAACTGATCTTAACCGGACTAACCTTAGGGAATACCTTGCTTGGCTTGTAGATATTGGTTATGTGAGGTCTAGTGTGGTTAGAAAACTAAGCACTTTAAGAAGTTTTCTAAAATGGCTGGTTCGAGATGGAATTATTAAAACTGATCCATTACCGCGTAGAGGGGTGTTAAACAATACACGTAGGCTTCCTAAGTTTTTGTCTAAGGAAGAGGTAAATAAAATCTTCGAAGTTGTTGATAACAAATCTACTATAGGTTTAAGAGATTTAGCTTTGCTTGAATTAATTTATGCTGCAGGTTTACGAGTTAGTGAGGTTCAGAAGCTTAACCTTAGTGATATTAATGTTGGTAATCAGGAGCTTGTGGTTACTGGTAAAGGATCTAAGCAAAGGATTGCGTTAATTGGTAAACCTGCCACACATGCAATCGAGCGATATATTAAATACGGACGGCTAAAATTGGATCTTTCAGGAAAGGCTAAAGCTTTGTTTTTGAATCGAACTGGGGGTCGTCTTAATCAGCGTACTATTCAAAAAAAGGTTAATTATTATAGTAAACTAGCTGGCTTACAAGATGTTCATACTCATACACTTCGACATTCTTTCGCAACCCACCTTTTAGATGGGGGAGCTGATTTAAGAGTGGTACAGGAATTATTGGGCCATTCCAGTCCATCGACAACTCAGTTGTATACACATGTTAGTAGCTCTGAGGCAAGGCAGATTTATTTGTCAGCGCATCCAAGGGCAATTAAGGATCAGTCTAAATAATGAAACTATTAGTAATAAACGGGCCAAATCTGAATATGCTTGGCAAGCGTGATGCTGACCAGTATGGAACTGAAACGTTGGATCAAATTTCCCATCGCATGTCTGCAAAAGCAGCTGAATTAGATGTTAATCTTGAATTTTTTCAGTCAAATCATGAAGGAGACATAATAGATTTCATACAGGCTAATTATGAGAATGTGTCTGGGATATTGATAAACCCCGGAGCATTAACTCATTACGGAATATCACTACGTGATTGTTTGTCAGATGTGAAGACACCATTTATTGAGATACATTTATCTGATATCCATGAACGAGAGGAGTTCCGACGGCATTCTCTCATATCAGATCTATCATTTGAACAAATCAAAGGACATCGCGGAGATGGTTACATTATGGCGCTTGAAAGACTAGTTAGCCATCTCCGAAAACAGCTATAAAGTTGACTCAAATACTTACAAAACTGCGTCAGGATATGGCTAAAGAAAGACTTGAGGCCTTTTTAATTTCGACGTACGAAAACAGACTGTACGTTTCTGGATTTAGTGGATCAGCAGGTTTTTTGTTTATCACGGATTCACAGCTAATTTTAGTGACTGATTCACGATATACAGAGCAAGCTTCAATTCAAGCAAAGGACTTTACCATAAAGCGCGCTTCCTCAAAGCTGGATTGGTTAAGGGATGTGATCGAGAGTACAGGTGTAAAGAGAATTGGCTTTGAAGCAGATGATGTTACCTTTAATATGCATCAGGCACTTTTATCAGAAGTTAATAAAATAAATGTTGGTAAAAATAAAAATATTGAAATGGTTGCAACGTCAAATATTGTAGGTAAATTACGTCAGTATAAGACGATTGATGAGATCCAAATATTGAAAAAAGTCTGTTCTATTACCGATCAAGCCATGGACGTTGTAACTCCCACCATCGAAGCTGGAATGACTGAAAAGGAAGTGTCATGGCTGTTAGAACAGGCAATGAGAAATCTGGGGGGAGAAAAGATGTCATTTGATGTCATTGTTGCAGCGGGAGCAAATGGAGCGTTGCCACATCATAGACCCGATTCTTCAATTATAAAATCGGGTGACTCAGTAGTTATAGATATGGGATGTGTATATCAAAATTATTGTAGTGATTTAACTAGAACAATTGTTATCGATCAACCTGATCATCAGTTTGTCCACGTATACAAAACGGTGCTTAAGGCCCAGATACATGCTGAGGCAGAAGCGAGGCCCGGTATGTCAGGTGCAGAGATAGACGATCTTGCTAGATCTGTTATTAGTGATGCTGGTTTTGGAGACCAATTTGGGCATAGCCTTGGTCACGGTGTTGGATTAGAAGTGCACGAAAAACCGTGGATTGCAGCTAATTCAAAAAATATTATCGAGCCTGGAATGGTTTTTACTATTGAACCCGGAATTTATATACCTGGATGGGGTGGAGTAAGGATTGAAGATGTGGTCGTTATGAAAGAAACTGGGGTAGAGTTATTAAACAAAGCCAAAAAGATGGCATTTTAATGGGAGTACATCTATGACGATTGGTTATGGAGATCTAAAAAAGGGTATGGCCATAGATCTTGAGGGGGAACCTCACGTAGTAGTTGAATATGAGCGTTCGAAAATGCAGCAACGTGCACCTACAAGTCGAGTTAGATTCAGGTCAATAAAAACCGGTAGAGTAGTCGATAGATCCTTTAGTGGTTTTGATGTGAAATTCAAGCCAGCTGCAGTTGAAAGAAGAACATGTCAATATATATACCGAGAAGACGAATTACATTATTTTATGGACCAGAAAACTTTTGAACAATTCCCGCTTAGTGTTATTCAATTGGGTGACGATATTAAATATCTAGTAGAACAGATTGAAGTGGAAATAATTCTTCATGATGAGGTTCCGATTGCGGTTGAATTACCCATTACTGTTGATATGAAAATTACAGAGACTGGACCATCTTTCAAAGGAGATACTGCTCAGGGAGGAACAAAGCCAGCAACATTAGAAACTGGGTTAGTTATTAATGTTCCTTTATTTATCGACGTTGAAGATATTGTAAAAGTAGATACTAGGTCTGCAGAGTATATTTCTAGAGTATAGGGTTTCATGGACACTCAAGTTTTTCCAGTATCACATTTGACCGGGTATATTCGTGATTTATTAGAAAACGATTCCAATCTGATGGACATTTGGGTTACTGGCGAAGTATCAAATTTGGCACGACCCGGTTCAGGCCATAGTTACTTTAGTTTAAGAGAAGGAGACTCTACTTTGCGGTGTGCCATGTTTAAATATTCGGGCATGGGAGCTGAGTTGTTAAGAGAAGGCGATAGCATAATAGTTCATGGTAAAGTGTCTGTTTATCCTCAAAGAGGTGACCTTCAATTGGTCGTAGATTTAGTACAACCGGAAGGTACAGGTGAACTTCAGCTAAAGTTTGAACAACTACGTGCAAGATTAGATCAAGAGGGTTTATTTGATCCTTCAAGGAAACGTGAATTACCTAAGTTTCCTGTTAAAGTAGCTGTAGTTACTTCAGAAAGCGGCGCCGTGTGGCATGATATTGTAGATGTTTTTCAACGGAGGTATCCATTAGCAGAATTGGTGCTTTTCCCTACTTCTGTACAGGGTGATTCTGCTGTACCAGAGATTGTTAGTTCGTTTACTAAATTGAACATACATACGGGCATTGATGTGGTGATTTTAGCGCGTGGTGGAGGATCGAAGGAAGACCTGTCTGTTTTTAATGAAGAAGATTTGGCTAGAGCTGTTTTTAGTTCAAATTATCCAGTTATTAGCGCTATTGGACATGAAACGGACACAACTATAGTCGATTTGGTTGCAGATGTCAGAGCACCCACCCCTTCTGCAGCTGCAGAAATCGCTGCACCAAACCTAGTTGAAATTCTTGATTCTATAAATATAAATTTCCAACGCTTTAATATAGAAATAGACCGAATAACTAAATCGGCTAAAGAATTAGTTTCATTACAAAATGCAAGAATCAGTGATTTGCTGCCTGATTTTGTGTCTTTAAGAATGAGGATAGACGATTGGCTTAGGGTATCTGCAAATGAGATAGATTCCTTAAGGAAAAATATTGATATTAATGTTCAGGGGCTTGCAAAAAGATTAACGTCTTTGAGTCCAGCCGGAACAATGCAACGCGGGTATGCTGTTGTACAAGATCATGAAACAAATGAATTAATTACTGATTCATCAGTATTATCAGAGAATGATAAAACGAGGATTCATTTAGCTCAAGGTGCGTTTATTGCTTCGGTCAGTTCTGTTTTGGAGGTCAAAAATGAATAATGAACTTGAAAACGAAAATCCAAATGAGTCTTTTGAACAATTACTCACCAAATTAGACGAGACAGTCAGAAAGCTTGAGGCTGGTGGTTTATCATTAGAACAGTCTACTGATTTATATGAAAAAGGTTTGAGACTGGCTCGTGAATGCACTGAAAAAATTTCAGCTGCAGAATTGAAAATAACAAAAATACGCAATGAATACGGTCAACAAGTTAGCTCGGCAACTCAAGAGTCTCTTGAGTTAGAGTACGATGCAAACAGTGAGGCTGAGTAAACAAGTTTTAATTATTTTGATCAAGTCAGACTTCCATATTCATTCTAAATACTCGCCGGATTCACTACTTTCAATAGATGCTTTAATCAGACGTTGTGTGGTAAAGGGGTTGGGTCTTATTGCGATTACTGACCATAATGCTATTCAAGGCGCTTTAGAGGCTAAAGACATAGCTCCTTTTCCAGTAATTGTTGGGGAAGAAGTTACAACTGCTGATGGAGAATTAACGGGACTGTTTTTAAATGAGTTAGTGCCGAAAGGACTTACAGCTAAGGAAACTGTGAAAATCATTAAATCACAAAATGGGTTAGTCTCAGTTCCTCATCCATTTGATACATTCCGACGTAATGTAATCTCTCAATCGGCTCTCTCAGAGATAATAATGGACGTTGATATTATTGAAGGATTCAATGCGAGGAATACTCTAAATTCCGCTAATGATAAAGCAAAAACTTTAGCTTTAGAAAACGGCAAACCAATTACATCGGTTACAGACTCACATACGTCTTATGAATTGGGTAGGTGTTATACGGAACTATCAATCAACTTGTCTGAAGCGATTACGCCGCGCTCTCTACTGGAATCATTGGGTAGTGCACGTTTATATGAGAATAAAGTTAGTCCAATGATACACGTAGCAACGACATTGACTAAACTTATTAAGTAGAAACAGGGTTTCAGAGATATTATGCTATTTAGTTCGCTTGTAGTTTATTTACCATCTTAGTTAATTGTTAAACTTGGCAGGTAATTAAAATACGAAGTGTCTGGTTAGATACATTAATGATTAAATGATTAGAAGAATATTATACATACTAAACAATAGAGAAATTTATGCTGGCGGTCCCGGTAGGACACGCAATACAGTATGGATTTCATACTTACTTTTGTCTGCAAACATATTATTTTTTATTGCAATGAGTTTTGCTGGAGGTTCCACTAATTCTGAGGTTTTGATAGATTTTGGGGCTATGTATGGACCGTATTTGGCTGCAGGACAATATTGGAGATTAGTTACGGCAATGTTTATCCATGTTGGTATTTTTCATTTGGTTTTTAATAGCCTTGGACTTTGGATATTTGGCAGGATGGCTGAGACTTTATTTGGGTCACCTAAGTTTGTATTAATCTATGTTTTAGCTGGTTTGTGCGGTGCTGTAGTATCTTACATTTTCAATCCTATTGCTATTGCAGCGGGTGCCAGTGGAGCTATCTTTGGGGTGCTAGGAGCGTTATCCGCTTTTTTCTTAACTATGTATAAAGATCCTAACGCACGAAAGAATCTGTATGGACTTTTGGGTTTAGCCGCATTGAATCTTATTTTTGGATTTTTAACCGAAGGGATAGATAATTGGGCACATATGGGAGGCTTTGCGTCAGGATTTGTTTTGGGATACTTTTTAACTCCTGTAAGTGGTTTTTTACACCCGGGTTTTGAGGGTTTTTACGTAATAAACAAACTTAAAAATAGCTTTACTAGGTATTTGTCTATATTAATTATTATTGCCGTTATTTTAGGAGGATTTTGGTTAGGAAATACAACTTTACCAATCAACACTACTACAGAGGTTATAAAAGCAGAAAAGCTTTTGAAAGATGGTGATTACCCTGGAGCAATAATCAATATCGAAAAAGCTATAGAAACCGGAACATTAGGCGACGCCTTTTTAGGTAGGGCGTATTTTTTAAGGGCATTGATTATGGTGCAGTATGGCAACTTTGACGCTGCCTTAAATGACATAGGTTATGCTTTGGTTAATGGAAATTCGGAAACTAGAGAAAAATCAGTTGAATTATTGACAGAAATCAATGAGTTGAGATGATAAAGTTTTGCGCGTTAAATAAGTGATTTACGCTGATTTTTGCTCGTCGATAAGTTCGATTTCATTATTCATGCTTTGCTGGAACAATTTACCATCTGCATTAGTCATTGATACCGATGAGATTCCTTTGATTGCATCAGCTTCAACTACACATTTGGTTATTCCAGATATACCAGGAATATGATACATCGTGTCCAGTAGGGTTTTTTCTAGTATTGTTCTTAATCCACGGGCACCAGTTTTGTTTTCAATAGCAATTTCTGCTGTGGCAGTAAGTGCTTCTTCTGTAAACTCGAGATCCACGTTATCCATAGCAAATAGACATTGATATTGTTTAACAAAAGCATTTTTTGGCTCAGTTAAGACTCTTACTAAAGAATCTATATCCAGTGCCTCTAACCCCACTACTACTGGTAGCCTTCCAACAAACTCAGGTATAAAGCCGTATTCTAAAAGATCTTCTGAGTTTACATTATCTACAATTAATGATTCATCGGATGCGGAATCCATTTTTTCAGCGTCTCGGAATCCGATTGTAATATTTCCTTTTGCAACTCTTCGATTAATAATTTCAGTTAACCCTTCAAATGCTCCACCGCAAATAAATAAAATATCATCAGTCTTTATTTGTAAAAAGTCTTGATGCGGATGCTTTCTACCACCCTGGGGAGGCACATTCGCGATCGTTCCTTCAATGATTTTTAAAAGAGCCTGTTGAACACCTTCTCCTGACACATCTCTTGTTATAGAAGGATTTGGGCTTTTTCTTGCAATTTTATCGATTTCATCAATGTATATGATTCCATGTTGTGCTTTATTTATATCATAATCAGCTGATTGAATTAGTCTCAACAATATATTCTCAACATCTTCTCCCACATAACCTGCTTCGGTTAATGACGTTGCATCAGCTATTGCAAATGGCACATCAAGTATTTTTGCCAATGTTTGCGCAAGCAAGGTTTTACCAGATCCAGCCGGTCCAAGTAACAAAACATTAGATTTTTGTACTTCCACGCCTTCATTTTCATGATTAGAAGTTATGCGTTTATAGTGATTATATACAGCAACACTCAACACCTTTTTCGCAGTGCTTTGGCCAATTACATATTCTTCCAGTCGCTCAAATATCTGCTTTGGATTAAGGCTTTTTGTAATAACCGGAGACGATTCATTTGTTTTACCAGGACCCTCCTCCGTGATTATTTGTTCACATAAAGTCACGCATTCATCACAAATGAATACCCTGTCAGGACCTGCTATAAGTCTTTTGACTTGAGCTTGAGCCTTACCACAAAATGAGCATTGATAATTTGGAGTTGTCATACATAGGTCTCTTTAAGTTTTACTTGCGTACCAATCTAGTAGATGGATACTTTATTATTTTTTTTCTTTCTTGTTCTTATCTTTTTCCTCTGAAGACGATAATACCTTGTCAATTAACCCATACTCTTGGGCTTTGTCAGAGGTTAAATAATAATCTCTATCGGTGTCCCTTGCTACTTTGTCATATGGCTGACCAGAATGATGAGATATTATTTGTCGCATTTTATCTTGCAACCTTAGGATCTCTCGTGCAGCTATATCTATGTCTGAAGCTTGCCCTTGAGCACCAGATAATGGCTGATGCATATGGATTGTTGAATTAGGAAGAGCATACCTTTTACCAGGAGTGCCCGCTGTAAGTAAAACAGTTGCCATACTTGCAGCTAATCCGACGCATATAGTTGATACGTCAGGTCTGATTAAATGCATCGTGTCGTAAATGGCCAGTCCAGCATGGATAACTCCACCAGGAGAATTAATATATAAACTAATATCTCTCTCAGGATCTTCTCTATCTAAGTACAACAATTGTGCTGTTATAGTATTTGCAACCTGATCGTTTATTGGAGTTCCTAAGAAAATAA
Source organism: SAR202 cluster bacterium (assembly GCA_009392275.1). Taxonomy (GTDB): domain Bacteria; phylum Chloroflexota; class Dehalococcoidia; order Lucifugimonadales; family UBA2962; genus UBA2962. The sequence goes on along the minus strand of VFGV01000005.1, from coordinate 39,454 downwards.
TTCTTTCTTTAAGGAGTAATGAATATATATCAAATGCTCTTTCCCCTCTTGCTCCGGTTTCGATTACCATAGGTATCATCGATTCTGGGTAAGCTATGTCTTCACTCATTTTTTTTGCCTTTCCTCGCAGTTTTAGCAGTTTTAGTCGTTTTGCTAGGCGACTTTTTAATCACTTTTTTCTCTGATTTAATATTGGTCTTGGCTATAGCTGATAGTTTTTTGACAGCTTCTTCAAACTGAACATCACCTCTTATTCTATCTTCCGCCTCTTGAATTCGCTGTTGCAGTTCTTTAGGTTTTATGCCTGATTTTCTGACCTCGGCTGGGTTTATTGAGGCTTTCAACTGATCCAACCTTTCTTTTACCTGTTTATCATCAATCTCTATTTTCTCTTTATCCATAAAGCTTTGCAAAATATATGTACGCTCTAATCGTTCGATAGATGACTGGCGCAATTCTTCTTTAAATTCCTCTTCTGTTTTACCTGAATAACTTAAAAAGTCTTTTAATTCTACGTTCATTCTGTTCAAAGACTGTTGTCGCTCTTCCATGATGTGGTCTAGTTCGTGTTCAATCAGTAATGGAGGCAGTGTGATTTTCGATTTTGAAACTAATTCACTTACAGCTGCATTTTGGAAATCCGACTCATATTTTCGATTCAATTCTTGCTGCAATTCTTCTTTTATTGATTTTTTTAAATCCTTCAGATCTGGGTACCCATTGCCAACTGACTTGGCGAATTCGTCATTAGCTTCCGGTAACAATCGTTCCTTTATTTCAGTAACTGTGACATCAAATGAAGCTTCTTTGCCACCTACTTTGATGTCATCCGATTCGGATTTATAGTCATCCGGAAGAATAATTTGAAACTTTTTACTTTTCCCTTTGCCTAGTCCGACTATCTCGTTACAAAATCCGGGTACTATCGTGTCGCGTTGATCATCTAATATTATTATGGAATCTTTTTTGTCGATGAATATATTGCCTTCTACATCGGCTGTAAAATCGATCGTCACAATGTCTTCAATTTTGGCTTTACGTGTAACAGGTTCCCAAGAAGATTGACTTTCTCGTAGACGTTCAATTTGCTCGTTAACGTCACTAGCCTTCACTTTAACTGCAGGGATTTTTACATTTACTTTAGTATAGTCACCAAGTTCTATTTCAGGTTTTAAAGGCACTGTAGCCTCAAATTTAATGGGATCTAGGCTTAAAAGGCTTATTCGAGGTAGTCCTCCAAGTTCCAGTTTTTTTTCTTCAATTACTTTTGATGTGACATCTGAAACCATATATTCTGCAATTTCGTTTATTAGGTATAGTTTTCCAAATTGTTTTTCAACTATAGAACGAGGTGCTTTCCCTTTTCTGAATCCAGGTATGTTCACACGTTGAACTACCCTTTGATACGAACGATTCAAATAGGGTTCAATGTCATTATCGTCTAACTCGATTTCGAGTTTAGTTTGACGTGCGACTTCCTCTTGTTGTGTGATATTCAATAACGGGTTTCTCGGGACGAATTGTCCATGAATTAGATCTTTTCATATTTGAGATCTATGCGTTTAATTATATCATGCTCATGCATAGAAATTGGTACCATTCCAGATGCTATTTTAACGCTATTGTTGAGTTAGTTGCTAAACGGAAGGTTTTAACTTAAATCCAACAAGTTCTTCAATCCAAGCGGCTATCGATAAAAGTTTTTTATCCGAAAATGGTTTGCCAATAATTTGAATTCCTAGCGGCAACCCGTCTGCTGTAACACTGTAAGGCAAGCTGATAGCTGGCAAACCAGCAGTAGTAATTGCTGCTTGCCATCTTGGATCGCCAGTAGTGGAAGTGCCTGGGGCTCCAGCCTCTTTAGTAGTACTTGTTATTACTACATCATAAGGTTCAATTAATTTTAATAATGCGCGCCTATAGACTTGTCGCACTTTTTCACCTTTAATATATGTAGTCGATGGGGTTAACTTGCCAATTTCGATCATTCTTCTCACATCTGGTCCATAATTCTGCGGGTTTTTGTCAAAACCCTGTTCATGAACAGAAGCTCCGTTAACATTCATCACCATCCGATGTGCCGCATGTATCAAGTCCATGTCGAAAGGTAAATTCAATTCCTTAAGGTTTACACCCTCGTTTGATATCAAGTTTGTTAAATTTGATACATGTGATTTAATTTCAGTATCACAATCTTCTAAGAAAAAGGATTGTAGTATTCCAATCGACTTTGGTTTAGATGCACAATGTTGGTCAAAATCAAGATCTTTTGAAGAAATATATGAAGAATATTGATCTTTAGAATCTGGTTTTGCCAATATTGATAACATTAAAGCAGCATCCTCCACGTTGCGTGAGAAAAACCCCATGGTATCGACAGACCATGAAACTGGATGAACGCCGTATCTGCTGATTCTACCCATTGTTGGCTTTGTTCCAACAACTCCGTTGTATGCTGCTGGTCGAAGAACTGACCCGGCTGTCTGTGATCCCATAGCAACAGGGAAGATGTTAGAGGCTACCCCAACAGCCGATCCTGTACTCGAACCTCCCGGAGTTCTAGATTTATTCCATGGGTTTAAGGTTGGAGGTGGATCGCCGCAGGCGAATTCAGTGGTAATAGTCTTTCCCATAATTATTGCACCCGCGGCTTTAAGAAGAGATACCGATGTGGCATCGAACTTCGGAACAGAACTCTTATATATTGGAGAGCCATGTGACGTCTTAATTCCCTTGGTATTAAATATGTCCTTTATCCCTAAAGGAATACCGTGCAAAGGGCCATCAGGATTGTGTGTTTGCAGTTGCTGATCCTTTTTTATAGCATCCTCAATCACTCTTTCTGGGTCCAATTCAGCCCATAGGTTTAATTCTGGGTTTAGTTGTTCTGAGCGTTTAATTAAATCTTTAGCCAAATCAGCACAACTGAGTTTGCCTTTTCTGATGTGGCTCGCTGCTTGGGCAGCGGAAAATTCATGGGGTGACATTTGATATCCGTGTGATTGTCATAAAACTCTGTACAATATTGGTATTTTAAGAAACTATACAATAATTTCAACTGAGGATACAGATATGCCGTATTTTACCGACACTGAACTAACCACTTTTCTGACAGAAAATGCAAATATAATGAGACTTTCAACGATTGACCCCGATGGCCACCCATATGTTACTCCAGTTTGGTTTGATTATGTTCAAGGGTCATTCAATATTTTAGGCAGGAAACAAAACAAATGGGTTGATAATATACGGTTAGAAGCTAAGGTGGGCGCGTGTGTGGACACTTCTGTTGCTCCTTACGCTAGGGTCATTATTACAGCTACAGCCGAGATAGTAGATGATAATTGGTTTGGTGATTGGGTATCTATGGCAATTAGATATATGGGTGAAGACAAAGGTAACGAATATTATAATGCGACTAAAAATATTGGTAGAGTATTTATAAAAATAAAACCTTTAAAAACGATTTCTTGGTATGGTGCCGACTGGCATCCTAAATACTATAAGGATTTTGGCCGACCGCCTGAGACTCAGTGAACGTTCGCTGGATAGACAAATATATAAGCAAAATCAATAATTTTAAAAAATGTAATATGGGAATTGATATAAATGACATTAAAAAATCAGTTAAATGACGACCTTAAAGACGCTATGAGAAATGGCGAGGTGACTAGAAGGGCCACAATACGATTGATGCTCTCAGCATTGCGGAATGAAGAAATAGCACAGCAAAAAGAACTGGGAGAAGATGACGTATTACAAGTTATTAACAAGCAAGCTCAGCAGAGGCGAGAATCAATTGAGGCATATAAATCCGCAAAAAGAGAGGATTTAGTTGATAAAGAGCAAGCTGAATTAGATATTATAGTTTTATATTTGCCAGAACCGCTGTCAGAGACTGAAGTAATGCAAATCATCGAAGAAACAATTACTGAACTAGGAGCATCAGGCCCCCAGGATATGGGGAAAGTAATGGGTAAAATAATTTCGCAAACTCGAGGTAGAGCTGATGGCAAGGAAATAAGTAGTAAGGTTGCAGAATTGCTTCAAAACATAGGGTAATAACAAACATAATTGATTTTACTGGTGAGGCAATTTCTAAAAAGTTATAGTTATCTTAACCATGCCATCTGTTCTTTTTTCTGCAAAATCAAAAGCATACTGTATTTCTTCAATAGAGTATTTGTGAGACAGTATTTTATCCATGTCGATTTCATTTTTGTAAATAAGGTCTATGGATTTTTTTACTGAAGTCAAATCTTTTTCATCCTGACTTCCAAAATTTGAATTTATAGTTAATCTTTTTGAGAAAAAGGTATTCCAGTCGAAAGGTATAGGCTTAAGAGTAGTAGGTAAACCGAAACTTTGAACCCTGCCCTTTGGCTTACAGATTGTCATTGCTTGGTTTAACGTTTCTGTGTTTCCAACTGCTTCAATTACGATGTCCGCTCCTGTGCCATTTGTTATATCTAAGACTGCATTTGTCGCTTTTTGACCTGTGAAATCGACTGTTACATCGGCTCCAAAATCCTTAGCTATTTTTCGTCTGTGATCAATAGGCTCAATGGCAATGATTTTTTTTGCTCCATACCTTTTCAAAATAAAATTGTGAAATAATCCTGCTGAGCCTTGGCCAATTACAACGATCGTTTTTCCTTTGATGTCATCAATATATTTGCAAGAATATTCAACAGTCGCTAGTTGTTGAGCCATCATAAGTTTGTTTGCATTACCGTTTTGAGGTAACTTCACCAGATACTTGGGGTCAATAACTTGATAGTCAGCGAAAGTTTTAGATGAATATATATTAGGAACCGTTAATACAGTTTCTCCAATATTAAAAAGTGGGGATCTGCTGTCCGCTACGACTCCTACACCTTCATGGCCAGGTGCTCCATAAGGTAAGGGGAAATCTGATGCGTATGCGGTATAACCCATATTTACTACATGTAAATCACTTCCACATATTGAAGCTAACTTGGTTTTAACAAGAACCATGTTTTCAGTTAGTTCAGGGATTATGGTCTCTTCACAAATTATGGTTTTTAGCTTTATTGCGTGCGCGGCTCTCATCTTTTTCATTAGAATATTTTTATATAGTTTTAGAGCTAAACTTTTAAAGGTTCAGCGAGTATACCGGATTTTTCAAATGAATGTAGATGCGGATATCGTTGCAGTGACAATATTAGTAATATATCTTCATACCGGATTAATAAAAATATAAATTTAGGAGATTAAATTGATATTAGGACATTGGCATACTGGATTCGTTGTAAAAGATTTAGATCGATCCGTTAGATTCTATGTAGATGGTCTGGGAATGAAACTAATAAGGAAGTTTCACAGTAAGGGAGGAGCCGCCGCCCGTGTAGTGGCATATGAACCTGTAGAAATGGAAGGAGCCTTATTGGAGATTGCTGATGGCACCATCGTTGAATTATTACAATACATTGTTCCAAGCAGTGATGATGCCCAATCACACGAAAGAAATGTCACTGGAGCTTCACATATAGCTTTAATAGTTGAAGATATATATGCTACCTTAGACAGACTTGTCGAGTTTGGTGGAATTAAATGGAATGACCCAGCAGAAACTGAACCAGGTAAAATTTTAAGTTATGCACAAGATGTTGATGGAAATTGGATAGAGTTAGCTCAGATAGATCTGTCAATCAATAAATTAACTTAAGTTTTGTATATCAATTGGAGTAGTTATGGAATCAAAATTATTAAACATATTACCCATGAATTCAGAAATTAACTCTGATGGCCACTTAATTGTGGGCGGATGTGATCTAGTGGAGCTATCAGAGAAACATGGGACTCCTTTGTATGTGTATGATGAATCGACAATTCGGTCAATGGCAGAATTGTTTACCAAAGAATTCACAGAAAGGTATTCAAACAGCAGGATTTTATATGCTTCAAAAGCATACATGAATCCAAGTATTGCAAAGTTATCCATAGAACACGGATTAGGTATAGATATTGTTTCAGGTGGTGAATTAGCAGTCGCTGCATCGGTAGATTTCCCAGCAGACGATATATTTTTCCACGGTAACAATAAAAGCCATAGCGAAGTCTATGAAGCGATTGATTATGGTGTTGGCCAGTTTGTTGCCGATAGTTTCTATGAAATAGATATGATCAATGAGTTAGCATCTAATAGTAATAAAGTTCAAAAAATAATGCTTCGTTTGTCTCCAGGCATAGATGGGCATACTCATAAAAAAACTACTACAGGCATTCTCGACACAAAGTTTGGATTTTCGATAGAAACCGGCGATGCAAGAAAAGCAATTGAATATGTTCTGACTTGTGAGAACCTTGATTTGACTGGCATTCATTTTCATTTGGGGTCTCCAATTTTCGAAATGGAACCATATGATTTAGCTATTAGGGGTGTGATTGAATTTTTAAATCCGTTAATAAAAAACGGATTTAATATGCGTGACTTTAGCCCAGGAGGTGGATTCGCTGTTGGATATACTTATGAAAAGTCACCACCAGAGATAGGCGAATATGCTGAAACAATAGTTAAGGCTTTGACAGAGAGCTGCGAAGAATTTGATATTCCAAGTCCACGTCTTTTGGTTGAGCCAGGGCGCTCTATTGTAGCAAGAGCAGGTATTGCTATTTATAAAGTAGGGGCAATAAAAGAAATACCAGGATTACGAAAATACATTTCAGTAGATGGTGGGATGGGAGATAACATTAGGCCTGCTCTTTATGATTCACAATATGAGGTAATAGTTGCAAATAAGCTGAATGAAAAGCATACAGAAGAGGTGAGAGTAGTTGGGAAATACTGTGAGACTGGTGATATTTTAGCGTCGAGTGCAGATTTACCGGTATGTGATAGTGGTGATCTTATTGTTTTACCTGCATCAGGTGCATACGGTATGTCCATGTCCAGTAATTACAACTTAAACCCTAGGCCAGCGGTGGTAATGGTGTCTGATGGAAAATCTAAAGTTATTCGTAGAAGAGAAACATATACTGATTTAATGAGATGTGATGAATTTGAATAAAATTGCTGCTGATTCGGGCTTATATGGTTGATTCAAGTACTGTAATTGGTCATCAAAAGATCCTCGATAGATTATCTACAGCCATTTCTAACGGTCAAAATTCGCATGCTTATTTGATATCAGGACCCGATAGTGTTGGTAAAAAATGTGTTGCTCTTTATATTGCATCAGCTCTAAATTGTGAAACCGCATCTCAAACACCCTGTGGCACTTGCTCTCAGTGTAATCGTATTTCTAGGAGAGTCCATTCTGATTGCGAAACTATCTCAATTGACGTTGACGGATATTTACATGGTGATGGAAATAAGAGAACTGTGATCACTATAGATCAAGTGAGAAAAATTATTAGAGAGTGTTATTTAAAGCCATATGAAGGTAAATATAGAGTTTACATTATTGAGCAAAGCCACCGCATGAGCGAAGAAGCATCAAATGCATTACTTAAAACCTTAGAAGAACCGCCTGAGCAGGTAGTAATAATTTTGATATCTTCCGTACCTGAGAAAATTCTACCGACTCTTGTTTCCAGAACTCAACTAATATCCTTGAAAAAAGTTAATAGGCTCGAATTACAAAAAGGATTAATTCAGAATTTTCAGTTAGAAGATACTGCCGCAGAAGAGCTTTCAAAAACTTGTGATGGAAAACCAGGAATAGCTGTCAAAATGTTAAACGATGAGGATTACAAAAAATGGAGATCAGACGCGCTTGATGAGGTTGAGTTTTTAGCAGAGGCTGATTCATATGCTCGTTTTATTTATGGTGGCTCTTTATCTAAACGTTATCTAAAAGACCGAGATGCCTTAATAGCAATTCTAACTTTGTGGCAAGAGTGGTGGAGAGATGTTTTAATATCAAGTTATGGTATTAATAACTCTATAATAAATCAGTCTCGTGTTGATAAGATTTCATATTTTGCAGATCGCTATGGATCTACAAAATGTGCTCAAACTTTACGTATATTGAACAGTACAATGGTAAAGCTGCAGAAAAACTTTAATCCCTCTTTGACGTTTGAGCAATTGATGTTGAGTATGCCAAGTTTAACCTAATAAGCATGCAAAACTAGTAATACTGAATTCCGTAACACGAGTAAAAATTATTAAGACTAATCGCTTGTTTGGGAGACTAGCCAAGGTATAAATGGTTTCCATTCTGACAAAATAGCACCTCTTTCAACTAGATAGAACGGATTAGGCCTAGGAGCATAGGGCTCTCTAATGAGGTTCATTTTTGCTTCTGAAGGATTTCTTCCTGCCTTTTTATGGTTGCAACTACTACATGCTGAAACCACATTGTTCCATTCATGCTGTCCACCTTTAGATCTAGGTATAACATGATCTAAAGTCAATGTTTTTGAGTAAGTTCCGCAATACTGGCAGGTGTGATTGTCCCTAACAAATACTCCAATTCTAGAAAGCCTTCTAACATCTATGGGAATTTTAACCATGCGATATAGTCTTATTATTGATGGTAGTTTAAATGCTTTAGAAACTGTGTTGATATGACCGACTGCGTCCTGCATTAACTCTGCTTTACCAAGGTCCAATAATACAAGTGCTCTTTTTGTGTTACAAATATTTAGCGGCTGATAATTTTGATTCAATATTAAGACTGGATTGTTCAGCATCATTCAAATTTTATGTTAGTTATTGTAGTTTAATTTACTCTATTTTCTCACTTAACATCTTTACTGAGATGTCATAATCATCAGGTACAAATCCTATGGCGTCTGCTGGTATATTTTCCACTACTTTCACGAAAGTTCTCACAAAACTTGAACCTCTTAAAAGGCTATTCAACGACTCGTTAGCATCGAAAGAGTCAAGTTTTAAAATTTCTAGAGCTGAATCTCCGGCAAAATCTGGGATTTCGAAACTGTAAGCGACTCTAGTCATACCCATAATAATTGCACCACAGATAAACCCGGCTAACACAACCCCAACGACTAGTCCTCCTAGTTTATCTATAAGAGATGAGATTCCAAAACTTGCTAGTGATATTAGTGGCTTAATAAGGTTTGAAGCTAGTTTTGCTATCACGACAGCGAACATCATGATAACTACGTAAGATATAACTGATACCGTTCTGTCGCTTGATATTGAGCTGGACAGAGCTGAACCGATATTGTCTGAGTAGTGACCAGCGATTTGCCAGCCAATTACTATTCCGGCGAAAATAAACACCGCACTAAACAGCCCAGTCTTAAATCCATAAAAGATCGCTGCTATTGACACCAAAATAAAAACAATATCTAGCCAATTCATATTAATTCATCTACCTTTTGTATATTGAATAACGATCTACATAGTTACGATACACATCGTTAATTACCAGGACAATGGATATATATTATATTTTCAATAAATTCAGCGGTAATGTTTCAGTTTTACTTTAGTTTGACGGTTAGGTCAGGTTCGGGTTTTCCTAAAGCACGAGGCACTAAATTCTCAAGTTCATTTAAGGTCCATTGTTTATCAGAATATATATGTCTTGTTGGAATTCTACTGGAGTATAGAGACATGTCCCAACCTTGTGTCTCAATTACTTGCCCAGATATATTACTGGCATTTTTGGTGCATAAGTAAACAATTTTTGCTGCATTATTATATGGGTCTAAAGATTCTTCCGGCATTGCATTGCCAAGAAGTTTTGCTGCTCCGGTCATATCCTGTCTGACGTCTTTTGATGAGTCAGGTATGCTTGCAACCATCCTTGTATAACCTCCAGGATACACCGCATTAACTGTTATTCCATATTTTTTTAACTCTAGAGAACTGGATCTTGCAATACCAACCATTGCTTCTTTTGCCGAGGCATAATTGGCTTGTCCAGTTGATCTTAAACCAGATATAGAAGCTAGCAGAACGATGCGACCATATTTTTGACTAATCATGTGAGGTAAGGCATTTTTTATAATGTTAAATGCACCGTGCAGATGGACTTGTATAACCCGATCCCATTCGTCTTCTGTCATGTTAAAAATCATTCTATCTCTTAGTATTCCTGCTGTATGACAAATTATGTCCAGCTTACCGAATTCATTCAAAGCAGATTTAATAATTTGATTACATGCACTGTAGTTATCTATAGATTCGTAATTCGGGATTGCAACTCCACCAGTTTTGTTTATTTTTTCCACCACTAAATCGGCTGATTTCCGAGATGTTCCCGTTCCGTCAAGATTACTACCAGCATCATTTACAATCACACTTGCACCTTGTTTTGCCATTAACTCAGCCACTCCACTACCAATTCCACCACCGGCTCCTGTGACAAGTGCTATTTTTCCTTTGAGTCTCATATTTCAGTACCGCTTAATGTTTTATCGATTGTTTTTGGAATTATTGAATGTAATTCCTCTAATTCAAATCCACCCCATTTAGAAATCGTATCTATAGGTCTCGGTTCTTGGTATATAAATATTGAACCATCTTTGGTTCCAAATGTACGACCGCTAATTGACTGCATTGCATTAAGAGAGAAGCTGGCCGCTAAGACCGAAGCGGATACAAAGTCACTAACACATATTGCATTGCATATTACGCCGTACTTCGCCATATCCCGGGATACAGTTCTGGTCATTCCAATTATTCCTTCTGAAGTGGCAGAGCTACTTATAAGATTTTCTATGCCTAACCCTGCATCTGAGATCATATTTGTAATATTCCCAAATCTCTGAGTTCGCATCACTTTACATGCGAATTTTGTCATTACAAAGGTTGATTTTAAGTCATGACGAACAGAATCGTAGAATTCATCAGGTTTAATATCTTCAATAGATGCAGTAATACCACTATCAGGAGTGTTAATTAAAGAATCCAATTTTCCATACTTATCAATTGTTTCAGAAACCAAACTCTCACCATCTGCATAAATTGAAACATCAAAATTTGTAAATGAAACCCGTTTGGTTATCGAAAGTATTTTTGATTTTAAAGACTCATCGGTTTTATTAGAAAAGTTTAATGTTAAAGAAGCTCCTTGTGTAGCACAATACAAGGCGGTATGGGTTCCTGATTCGCTTGCAGCATTTGTAATTAGTACAATTTTATCTTTAAGTTTTAAGTGGTTATCTTGCATGTTTTAACTGTGTAAGAATTGATATTATAAGGGCCTACCTTCGCTATCTGCATGTACTATTTCATATCCAAGGTTATTTAATTTTGAATCTAATTGAGACATGTCTCCAATTATCAAAATTAAATCTGGCCCCTGATCCATATATTCATACGCTACTCGTTGAACATCTTTAATTTTTACTTTCAAAAGTTCTGATGGATATGAAGCATAATAATCATCTGGTAATTGATACAAAGCAATATTAGACATTTGATCGATCAGCTGATTGATCGTTTCGAAGTTAGACGGCAATCCCCTCAATATGTTGTTAATGGCGTCATTAAACTCTATTTCCGTTATGGGTTTTTTATCACGTATGTCTGAAAGTTCATTAAAAGTCTCAATTATGGCTTCTCGAGTGACTTCAGTTTGTACAGCTCCTCCAGCGAAAAATGGAGAAGGGCCATTAAGCCATTTGATTGATGACATGTATCCATAACTATAGCCTTTATCCTGCCTTAAATTTGAATTTAGCCTTGACGAGAATTCACCACCTATAATTTGATTAAAAATTGTTAAAGGTAAGAAATCGGGATCTGATCTTTCTACCATGGCCTTTCCTACCATAATAACGGATTGAGGAGCTCCGGCTTTATTTATGAGGTAGATTTTCCCTTTGTTGTTTCTATTAACCGAATGCAAATTTTTGTTTGCAGGTTTAGTTGATTTGGATCTCCAGCTACCAAATAAATCTTTTGTTATGGTTACCATATAATCTGTGTCGAAATCTCCCGCAGTCAACAATACAGACCCTTTAGGCCCGAATAAAGATTTATGACATGCCATTAAATCTTCTCTACTAACTTTTGATATAGATTTTTCATCGCCATATATCGGATGACCCAGAGGGCTGTCTAGGCCGTAAAGCAGGCTTTTAGCTGCTCGTGCTGCAATAGCATTTGCGTCGTCACTAATCCGGGACAGGTCAGTTAGTTTTTGTCTTCTAATGCGCTCCATATCATCTTTTGGAAACGCAGGATCTAATATTATTTCTGAAAATATTTCAAATATTGTATCTAGTGAACTTTGCAGACATTCAGCCCAGATGATCGTTCCATTTTCTCTGACATGAACTGATATGTTGGCTCCTTTGTGCTCAAGTATTTCAGCGATTTCTTTACTTGTATGTTTTGAAGTTCCTTCTTGTAGCATTGAAACTGTATAGTTAACTAAACCAGGCAAGCCTTTAGGGTCATCTACAGATCCAAACGGTAGGTATAAACCAAAAGCAACCATGGGTAGTTTTAATCTTTGAATACTCAATATTTGTAAACCATTTTGTAGTTCTAATCTGCTCGGAGTTGGCGCAATAAATGAAGATTCCTTTGTTGGTAAAGGCATTTCGGATCGGTTGAATGAAGATTCAGCTTCTTTTAAATTCTTAATAGGTATGACCCTAAGTTCAACTTTTGTGTCACCGAGAAACTGTTGCGCGGCATTTGAAACATCTTTTGCAGTTACGGATTCATATTTATTTATATGATCACTTATCAGGTCAGGGTTATTTCCGATAACGTTAAAGTAATTTAATTGATCTGCAACACCACCAAACCCACCTAACTTTTCCAGGCCTCTTACAAATTGCGATCTTATCTGGTTAAGCGCAAATTCCATTTCTGATTCCTCTGGAATGGTATTCGCTATTATATTGATTTCGTTCATTAGTGATGTTGCAATTTCATCAGTGGTTTTGTTTGGTGAGGTAGTGGCTTGAATGATAAATTCCCCCGAGATTTCTTGAGCATACGAAGCTACAGATACATCTTTGGCGATCTCCGTGTCATGTACTAATTTTCTGTGTAACCTTGAGCTTTTACCCTGTCCAAGTATGATTGCAAGCAAATCCAGTGATGGTTCATGTTTATCGAATGCGGAGGTTGTAGGCCAAGTGTAGTATATTCGTTCCAACTGAACGTTATCAGCGGTCACTAAAGAGGTAGTCCCAGACAAGGGTGAATTCATGTTATGCATGCGACTAATTGGTGTGCCAGGAGCCAAGTTTCCAAATGTTTTCTCCACAAGATTAATAGCTGAATCGAAATCTATGTCGCCTGCTATCGATAAGCTTGCATTAGAGGGGACGTAGAATTTCCGGAAAAAGTTCTGTACATCTTCGAGACTTGCGTTATCCAGGTCTTCTTGACTACCAATTGTCGGCCAGTTGTATGGGTGAGGAGCTGGGAAAACTTCTGGTTGTAGCATTAAATAAGCTTTTCCATATGGACGATTTTCGTAGCTTTGTCTGCGTTCATTTTTAACGACCTCTCGTTGTATATCAAATCGGGTCTGATCTAATGCATCCAAGAGGAATCCCATACGATCCGATTCAAGCCAAAGAGCTAGTTCAAGATAATTAGAAGGAAGATTAACCCAATAATTTGTCCTATCGGCATTTGTAGATCCGTTAATAGACGCACCTATCTTTTCCAATGGTTCAAAATAACTCTTGTTATGATTTTTTGAACCCTCGAACATTACATGTTCGAAAAGATGCGCAAATCCGGTTTTGCCAGGTTTTTCATTTTTACTTCCAACGTGGTACCAAATGTTGACTGCAACGAATGGAACTGAAGAATCTTTGTGTAACAGGACTTCTAGGCCATTACTTAAAATATGTTTTTTATAATTGATTGAAATCATATAGCTTTAAAATTAAATATTAGTTTTTAGTTGATTAGATAGGTTGAGTGAAATTATATCAATCTCTAACTAACCTTTACCTAACCCGACCGTTTAATGTATTATAAAAGTGTTGTAGCAATAAATTGAAGTTATAACTAAATTTGATGGCCGTTTTCCCTCCTACCCTTTTAAAAATCGGTCTGCGAGTATTAAGGCGAGTTCCCTAAAAATGCGTAACGGTTTCATATACTTATTAATCTTGGTGGCAATAATTGCCATCTTCTTTACTTTTTTCTCTGGTTCCATAGGCGGAAACAAAGAGATTAGCATCTCGGAAGTTATTCGTATGGCTGGAAGCGGAGAATTAGAGTCTATAGAGGTTGGCGGTGATAAATTAACTATACTTTCCAATTCTGGTGAAACATTCGAGTCTAGAAAAGAGCAAGGCTCAAGTATTGTTGAATTGCTGGAAGCTGCAGAAATAGACCCTCTAGTTTCACGAACGGATATAACTGTAAAAGGATCGAGTGGTCTTAGCAATTTCTTTGGTCTTATCCTAAACTTTTTACCCTTGATTATCTTTGGGGCGATTCTTTTATTCATGATCAGGCAAGCCCAAGGCAGCACAAATCAAACGTTTAGCTTCGGTCGAAGTAAAGCGAGAATGGGAACTGGGGAATCATCAAATGTTACTTTTGATGACGTTGCTGGGGTGGAAGAAGCAAAACAAGAATTGCAAGAAGTTGTTGAGTTTTTGAAATTCCCAGAAAGATTCTTAGCTATGGGTGCAAAGATCCCAAAAGGTGTTTTGCTCATTGGTCCCCCAGGTACAGGCAAAACATTGATGGCGAAAGCAGTTGCTGGAGAAGCCGGAGTACCATTTTTTTCTATAAGTGGTTCTGAATTTGTGGAAATGTTTGTGGGTGTTGGGGCTTCTAGGGTTAGAGATTTATTTGAACAGGCAAAGCGAAACTCTCCATGTATAGTGTTTATTGATGAGATTGATGCAGTGGGCCGTCATAGAGGAGCCGGGTTAGGTGGCGGTCATGATGAGAGAGAACAGACTTTGAATCAAATTTTAGTTGAGATGGATGGATTTGATAGCGGGACAAATGTTATCGTTGTTGCGGCTACAAACAGACCCGATATTTTGGATCCTGCGTTATTGAGACCGGGACGTTTTGATAGGCGAGTTACTTTGGATAATCCAGATGTAAAGGGTCGTGTTCAAATACTTGAAGTTCATTCTAAAGGAAAGCCCTTAGATGATGATGTAGAAATGCAAGTAATCGCAAAACAAACGCCAGGCTTTTCCGGTGCAGATTTAGCTAATCTTGCAAACGAAGCTGCATTATTGGCAGCAAGGTTAAATAAAA
This sequence comes from SAR202 cluster bacterium, assembly GCA_009392275.1. GTDB lineage: Bacteria > Chloroflexota > Dehalococcoidia > Lucifugimonadales > UBA2962 > UBA2962. Next base: position 24,303 of record VFGV01000005.1, on the reverse strand, counting down.
AGAAGATTGGATTTGCTGAGTTTGCTGAATCTATTGATAGAGTTATCGGGGGTCCTGCTAGAAAGAGTAAGGTTATAAGTGCTCGTGAGAAAGAAATCGTTGCATATCATGAATCAGGACATGCAATCGTAGGACATATGCTTGCTAATGCTGACCCGGTTTTCAAAGTAACAATAGTATCTAGAGGGCAGATGGGCGGTTATACTAGATTTTTACCTGAAGAGGATAGAAGTCTTTGGAGTAAGGCACAGTTTAAGGATCGCATTGGAGCAGCTATGGGAGGAAGGGCAGCTGAGGAGATTGTCTTTGGAGAAGTTACAACAGGAGCTAGTAATGATCTCGAACAGGCCACCAATATTGCTCGTTCAATGGTTACAAGGTATGGCATGAGTGAAAAACTTGGACCTAGAACTTTTGGTAAACGAGAGGAAATGGTTTTCTTGGGTAAAGAGATTTCAGAACAAAGAGATTATTCTGAAGGAGTTGCGGCAGCAATTGATGATGAAGTACTTGAATTGGTGGACAATGCGTATAAAAATGCCTCACGCATCATCAATTCTAATCGTGACAAGTTAGATAAGTTAGCCAAATATTTGATTCAAAATGAGACTATTGAAGGTGATCAACTGATTAAAATCTTAGATGATGATTCACCTGAATCAGGCAAAGCTCCAACCCCATCACCTTCGTCTGCATAAAATAGACATTGATTGATATGTTACTTAAGCTTTTCTAACGAGTGTTTAATTGCACTTATAGTTTCAGTTATCTCATCATCTGTAACTAAACCTAGATGGCCGATTCTAAAAATTTTGTTTGCTAGGGCCTGTTGCCCGCCAGCTAGTTCAACATTATGCTCAGTTCTTGCGATATATAAAAATTCTTTAGCATCTATACCTTCCGGTAATATTACTGAAGTTATCGTGTTTGAAGCACTTTCTGTTTTGGCTAATAATTCCAGTCCCAATTCTTGTACGCCATCTCTAAATTTCTGAGCAGTTTTTACGTGCCTGGCATGTACATTATGCATGCCTTCAGTCAACATTAAATCTAGAGCTTTATCGAGCGCGAAAAACAATGATAAATTTGGAGTCCAGGGTGGCTGGCCTATTTCCATATATTTTTTATATTCTCTTAAATCAAAATAAAATTTTGGCATAGTTGATGACGCGTTAGCTTTCCATGACTCTAAACTAAAGCTCAGGAAAGCCAATCCCGGTGGAGCCATCCACCCTTTTTGAGATGCGGATGCTACAGCATCACATTTCCAATCATCGGTCTTTAAAGGAACTGAACCGACGCTGCTTACACCATCGACTAAAAGTAGTTTTCCAAAATCCTGCTTGACAATCTTGGCAATCGACTCGACGTCATTAGTAACACCAGTAGAGGTTTCATTATGAGTTACCAAAACCGCTTTTATATTGGGATTATTATTGAGCTCTGACATTACTTTGTCAGGGTCTGCTGATTCTCCCAGTGCTGATCTTAGTACCGTGACATCTGCACCATATATTTCTGCTATTTTGGCAAACCTATCACCAAATGCACCTACTGTGATTGCTAGTACATTGTCTCCAGGCGATAGGGTGTTGACTATCGCTGTTTCCATTGCGCCCGTACCTGAGGCAGTTAGTATATGCAGATCTTGATTTGTTTCATAAATCACTTTTAATCGTTTAGTTACACTTTCTATTAAATGCCGGAACTCTTCTCCCCTATGATTAATCATCAAGCGAGACATTTCCTTTAAAATTTCAGGAGTGACAGGAGTAGGTCCAGGTATTCTTAGATTTGTTGGTTTACTTGTGCTCATTTATTTTGTTAACCGTATTATTTGACGCTTTCCGACTTTCAATATGCCTGAGTCAATATCGCTGATAAGCAGATTGCTTTCTATCACTGTGCCATCAAGAGTAACGGCATTTTGAGCAATTAATCTTTTTGCCTCTCCGCCACTTTTTGACAATCCACACTCAACTATGAGTGAACTTAAACGCTGGCCTTCCAAGGTTGTGCGATCTGACAGCCTGAATTCAGGTATATCAACTGGGACTTCTTTTGATTGTACAGTGTTTTTGAAATGGATGGCGGCGTTATCCGCATCTTTTTCACTGTGCATATAGGCAACTATTTTTGAGGCGAGGTTTTTTTTCAAGTCCATTGGGTTAACATCAGTATCCGATATTGCTGCTTTTACTTGTTTCAATTCTTTTTCCGAAATATCAGTCAATAACTCAAAATAAGGGTATATAAGATCATCGTTTATCGACATTAATTGACCAAACATATTATTTGGAGATTCAGAAACATCTATTGAGTTATTTAAGCTCTTGCTCATCTTATTGACACCGTCTGTGCCAACTAGAATGGGTACTAATAAACAGTGTTGCGGTTTTTGGTCCATCATTTCTTGCATGTCTCTACCGACTAGCAAATTGAATTTCTGATCTGTACCACCAAACTCAACATCAGAATTTATTGCTACAGAATCATATGCTTGCAGCAAAGGGTACATGAATTCAGTAATTGCAATAGGTTTTTGTTCTTTGAACCTTTTTGAAAAATCATCTCGAGCCAAAAATTGTGCAACTGTAAACATACTAGTTAGTTTGATTACATTAGCTAAATCAAAATCGCCAAACCATTCGCTTTGCCAACGTACTTCTGTTTTTTCTTTATCGACGATTTTAAAAAATTGTTTTAGATAAGTTGCTGCATTTTCTTCTACTTGGGATGCACTTAACATTTTTCTTACCGATGATCTTCCGCTTGGATCGCCAATTTGAGCAGTCCAATCTCCAACAATTAAGACTACTGTGTGGCCTAATTGCTGGAATTCTCTAAGTTTACGAAGGCCAACAACGTGCCCAAGGTGTATGTCAGGAGCACTTGGGTCAAAGCCCATTTTCAATCGCAATTTAGTTTGCGTCGATAGTAATGTGTTAAGTTCGCTTTCAACTATTACTTCAGAAACACCTCGGGTCAGTGCTATATTAATTTTGTCTGTTGTGGCCATCTCGAAATCCCTTCAGTTAATTATCCAGTATTTTTCTTGTGTCGCGAACATCTAGTTTCATTTGATCGGTTAATTGGTTAACTGAATCATACTGGATTTCATCCCTAATTCTCTCTACAAACTCAAGAGTCATTGATTTACCATATAAATCTCCCTCATAGTCTAGTACGTAAGATTCAACAGTTCTATCCTGTTTTCCAAAAGTTGGTCGCACTCCGATACTAGTAGCACTTTTTAATTTATGAATTGATGTTCCATCATTGAAATGCGACCAAGTTGCGTATATGCCGTTTCCAGGAATAACTATATTATTTTCGCTCAATATGTTTGCGGTTGGGAATCCAAGAGTATGACCAATACCCTCGCCTTTAACCACTTGGCCTTTTAGAGTGAAATTGCGTCCGAGTAACTTTGCGGCTTTGACTACGGAACCGTGCTTTAGTGCTTCTCTGATTGAGGTGCTAGTTATTAAACTCGAACTTTCTGTTAAAGGATTAACATCTATAACAGTAAAACCATATTTTTCACCGAGCACTTTTAGTGCAGGTACGTCGCCTTCTCGTTTTCGGCCAAGGGCAAATCCAGGCCCTACAATTAAAAGCTTTAATTTTAAGTAATTACAAAGCAATTGAACAAAAGTTTCAGCTGATAAAGATGCGATTTCCTCATCGAAATTAAGCGGTATAACTTGATCGACTCCTGTTTCGTTCAGCATAAACAACCTGTCGTCTACACTGCACAAATATTTTGGAGCAAAGTTAGAATCTAATATTGATAAAGGATGTTTGCTAAAAGTTACTACCACTGAGAGCATGTCTTTAGACACATCTTTCAGTGTATTAATGAGTTGGATATGGCCACGATGCAGGCCGTCAAAAACTCCAATCGTTATTGCAGAACCTAAATTAGATTTATTACAAGATTCTGTTATGCGAAGGGACTCGATTGGTCGCATTTTGATTCTAACTTAAGGTTGATCTGACATTGCTGATCTAATAGCCCTAACCTTAGACATAAGAGCATCAAAGTTTTCTAAGGTCAATGATTGAGCACCATCAGACCAAGCAGTTTCAGGTCGCGGATGAACTTCTATAATTAAACCATCTGCACCCGCTGCCACTGAGGCACATGCTAAAGGTGTGACATAGTCCCATTTACCTGTGCCATGACTCGGGTCAGAAACAATTGGTAAATGGCTCAATTGTTTAATTACCGGAATTGCATTCAAATCCATAGTATTTCGGGTAAACGTTTCAAACGTTCTTATACCTCTTTCACATAGAATCACCGATTTGTTTCCTCCAGCCATTACATATTCTGCAGCTAATAGCCAGTCCTCATATGTCGCTGAGAAACCGCGTTTTACCATTACCGGTTTTGTTGTTCTACCAACTTCATCCAGCAATGCGAAATTTTGCATATTTCTTGCTCCTACTTGCAAAACATCTGTATATTGTGCAACTAGGTCAACATCGCGCTCAGACATCACCTCTGTAATCAAAGGTAATCCAGTTTCTTTCCTTGCTAAATCCATTAACTTCAACCCATCCTCTGCCATGCCTCTAAAGCTATATGGAGAAGTTCTCGGTTTAAAAGCTCCACCTCTCAACACTGTTGCTCCACTTTTCTTCACTGCTCTAGCGGTTTCCATTACTTGCTCTTCACTTTCAATCGCGCATGGGCCGCCAAAAACAACGAATTCGCCGCCACCAATTTTCACTCCAGCCTCTCCGATACTTATTACAGTATCATCTGATTTGAATTCTTTACTTGCCAATTTGTATGGCTTTGATATTCTCACTACTTCTCCTACTCCGTCCATCAATTCGAGCTCACTTTGTAATTCCGGATATATCTGTCCGATTACTCCTACAACAGTCCTTTCAATCCCTTCAGACATGTGTACTTTTAGGCCACGTTTTGACAGGTGTTCTTTAACATTTTCTAGTTCATCTGAACTAGCTCCTTGTGACATTACTACAATCAAAATTTAATCTCCTTGTTACTTAATTAGTTGGTCTGTCTCGGAGACCAATAGCGTCTTTTAGGTACACGTTCTTAATATCCTTGGCAGATTTCTCTGTGTTAATTAATAGCATGACTCGTATGCATCGGTTCTGAGCATCGGGGACCGACATTTCATGGCCGCACATTAAGGCTACATTTTCCCAACCTATGTTTCGAGCTGCAGCTGCGGGAAATTCAGCATTTAAATCAGCGGTGGTGGTAAAAAAAACAGAAGCAATGTCGTCCACTGATATATCGTTTTTATCGACAATTTCATTTAGCAATTCTGACGTCGCTTTCAAAATTGCTGAACGACTATTATCGTCAGCTGTGGTTGCTCCTCTAACTCCTCTAACAGTCATTATCCTTTTATTCCAGAACGTAAATTATTAACAAACTCAGATACAATTATGCCAGCATTTTCCTTCTGTCCTTCAGACACTTGGTCTAGCATTGCGCTTGCAAATACTGCTCCGTTGGCAAATTTTGAAATTTTAGCAACGTGAGATTTGGTCGAAATGCCAAATCCAACTAAAACGGGAAGATCAGAATAAATTCTAATGCGTTTAATTAAATCTTCTAATCCTGATGATACTTCGCTACGGGCACCTGTAACACCGGTCAAACTCACACAGTATATGAATCCGTTGGCTCCTTTGCAAGCCAACCTAATTCTGGAATCAGTACTAGTCGGAGCAAGTAATGGTATCAAGAAAAGATTTTGTTCTTGGCATAAAGCATTAAATTCAGTGGATTCTTCTGCGGGCAAATCCGGAATTATTAAACCATCCACCCCAACAGATACAGCATCTTTGACGAATTTTAGTAAACCGTATTTTAAAAATGGATTGATGTATCCCATTAAAATTAAAGGTGCTTCATTGTTTTTTTGTCGGATACGCTCGATTGTTTCGAGGCATATTTTGAGATTTACACCGCTTTCTAAAGCATGAGAGCTAGTCATCTGAATTGTTGGTCCATCAGCTAGGGGGTCACTAAAAGGCACTCCAAGTTCAAGAATGTCTCCTCCTGAATTTAAGGCGGCCAACGCCATTTCAACAGAGGAATCAATATCTGGGTATCCGATCGTTATGAACGGAGCCAAAGCGAACTTACTGCTATTTTGTATTGAATTGAAAGTTTTGTCTATTCGATTGAGCATTTTAGCCTTACTGTATGATCTGTCGAACCAATATTTTATCTGAAAGTGCTGATTGCCTGACACTGATATCAGCTCTCTGTGTTGGTGATTTCTAACCTTTGATCAGTTTAACCACTCTATATCTCCGAATATTTCATTTGATTGAGGGTTTTTTCTAAATATAGAATAGTCTTCCTGTGCCTTTGCAATCGTGCCTTGTAAACCATGCCCTGGGTAAAAAACCACTGATGGTGCGAGAGGTAAAAGTTTGGTAGATATACTATCTATAATGGTTTTAAAAGCAGCAGGATCTTTAGATTTTCCTGGTCCGCCTGGAAACAAAGTGTCTCCAGTAAACAAGATGTTATTGATTAAAAAACAAGTTGAACCTTCAGTATGACCAGGAGTATGTATCGCTGTTAGAGAAATTTCTCCAATTGGTAAGGTTTGTCCGTCGGAAATTTGAAAATCTGGTATTGCGGGCTTCATGCCATCTGAATCATTAATACCAATTCCAACTGATAGATTTAATTTACTGGTAATTTCTTTATAACCCAAAAGGTGATCCCAGTGGTTGTGGGTAATAAGCATCATATCCGTATTCGTTTCTTGAGCAGCGCGTATTAAATCAACGGGATTTCCAGGAGCATCGACGATAACGCTTTTTTTTGTATGATTGCATATTAGAAGGTACCCATTATTATCATATGGACCACTGATGAATTTGTACAAACTGATGTCTTTATCTGTAAATTCAGGCTTATAATTCAAGTTTTCCCCTATTATATTTTTGTTTTTCCCCTATTATTTTAGTGTATATCAAGATATCTTCGTTTTATTATGTTCTAGTGAATACTTAGTTAGGAGTGGACGTTTTCTAATGACAGAGTTTGGTTTAAAAATTAAGTCCGAAGCAGAGTTAACCAAGATAGAAGTGCAATGCGTTCATCAGAACGGCTTAATCTATGTGGTCCCATCTGAGTCTAGTTGGGTCTGCACAGAAGATTTGAGGCATGTACATGCCTTGTCTGGATTCTTTAAACAACTCATTGAATTAGAGGATCCTAAAATACAAGAGGCCATGCAGAAGTGGGGAATTTATTTTCGCCCGAGGCCTTTGGCAGATGATGAGCAGTCTTAATAATCTTCGATGAGCTGATTAGGTGCATTAAGAATTTTACTTACTTGAGGGTATAGCTGTTGATCTGTGCTGTTTTCAGGATCATCCTCATACCATTCTTCATTTAAATCAAAATTGAAATCTGTATTACCCTTCTGTGATATTTGTAATGTTTCATAAAGTTGACTCTCGCGGTTATCATGTGAATTGATATTTGGAAATGAAACCACACGAATCTGAGAAGGGTGCTGATATATTTCCCGTATTAACAATTTGATCCTGTTACCATCAATTTTTCTTATAAACGCTTTATATTTATTGCCTGCTTTTATGAGTTTCGAAATTCTTGCTCCAAGTTTTGGTTCAACTTGCCCAAGTCTTTCGCCATTAATCCTTATCGCTTTAACGATTTTATCCATGATGGCTAACTGTATTTCCTCACCATCTTCAACTTCTTCTAAGGTATCCTTGTTTACTTGATTTACCAAATCTACTAAAGCGACCTTTCCATATTCTTCATTGGCTGATTTGGGCCATGAAACAGTCTTATGCTTAACGTCTTTGCCTGTTTTGTAAGAATGCTTTCCGGTTAATTTAGTTAGATTTTTCGTTGCGATCGGGTTGTTGGGAGATAGGTTTAAGGCACTTCTGAAGGCTTCTATGGCATCTGTTATGAGACCTGTTTCCAATAAAGATTTACCCAGTCGATTAAGGGCGTCAACGTTGTCAGGATGGTCTGAAAGAATCTCCCGATTTAGCTCAACGGCCTCATCCCATTTTCCTTTCATGGCTAATTCGGCAGCTTGCCTGGCCTTTTTCTCTAATGCAATGCCCATGGCTATTTCAGCTTGTGAAATACTCATTAATATTTACCCCGTGAAATCTCTTATAAAGTTTTATAACTAGCGATTTGACGGCATAATATCCGGACAAGTCTTAGAATAAAACTAGTTTTTGTACAAAAATTAATCGTAAAACTTGTGATTTCTGAGGTTTTTATTAAGAAAAATTGATTTTTTTATTTGGCTAATGCGAAGGCATAATAACACCCATATAGATTCGGCAATTATAAATGCACTCATCTTTGATTGGCCTTTAGTTCTATTAACAAAATGAATGGGATGCTCAATAGTTTTGTATCCTTTATGTTGGCATTTAAAGGCCATTTCAGCTTGAAACCCAAAACCCCTGCATGTGAACTCTTCTAATTTTATGTTACGTATAACGGTTCCTCTTATTGCCTTGAACCCTGAAGTTGCATCATGCACTTCTATGCCAGAGACGAGTCGGATTGCTAAGTTACCAATGGAACTTAATAAACGACGGTGTAATGGCCAGTTGCTTTGTTTATTTGAATCAAATAACTTTGATGAGTACCTAGATCCAATAATTATGTCAGCTTCTTTCAGCTTTTCAAGCATCGCAGGTATTTCTGATATTGGATGCGATAAGTCTGCATCAAGTTGAATTAGAAATTCTGCTCCATTGTCTAAGGCATGCTTAAACCCTTCTTTATATGCAGTTCCCAATCCTGATTTTTGGGGTCGAACAATAATTTCAATATTCTTATGAAATTCTTCACGAAGATTCTTTGCCACTTTGGCAGTATTATCTGGAGAATTATCATCAACAACTATAACTGTGAGATATGGAATTTTTAGAGCAAATAACTGTCTTATTACCGATGGTAGGTTATCGGCTTCATTGTAAGTTGGAATTACCGCCGTTATTTTGTCAAGTTTTTGATGATTCATCTCATTAACTTATATTAATGCATTTTCATAAAAGGAATAAATTTGTTAAAGCAAATAATTCAATAAAAAAACTTAAAAGCATTCAAATTTTCTCGTAATTTACGTTTATTGATTATATTTGCCCCTGTAAAAGGCTAATTTTATTTTTATTGTATCTATGAACATTGAAATTGAATCTAGTAAAGGATTAACTTTACTTTCCTGGTCGTGATGCCACTCAATTGGTAACTCTTTTGACTTATATTTTTTTAAACCAGCTATCACTAATATTTCTACATCAAATCCAAACCCGTTTAATTGCTGTAAAGGGAATATTTTGTCTGCTGCGGATGCAGTGAACGCTTTAAAGCCGCACTGTGTATCGTGGTAATCAGATATTAAAAATATCCTTATCCAACGGTTATATATTCTGCCCATTAGGTGTCTAAAAGGAGACTCATTAAAACGCCTGGAGCCAGATATTTGACGTGAACCAATAACTATATCTTGTTTCTTTTCGTTTATTTCATATATGAAATCTGATATGTGTTTAACCGGCATTGCCATGTCTGCGTCGCACATTAATCTTATGTTTCCTTTAGCAGATAGCATTCCCGTTTGAATTGCTGAACCCTTCCCATTATGAGGTAAGTTTATTAACTTGATTCTAATGTCTTTTAAATATGGCTTTATCTGTTCAGCCGTATTGTCCTCACTACCATCATTGGCGACAACTATTTCCCAACTATAGTCCTGATCATCAAGGTATTTTGTGAGATTTGTTAAAGTTTTACTAATCCTGTTTTGTTCATTGTAGACAGGGATTATAATTGAAAGGCAAAAAGATTCAATCGAGTTCAAAGGCTTCGTGTAGTGATTTAGCTGCATCTTCCAGGTCAGATGTGTCTATCAGGCAAGTGATTCTTATTTCAGAGGTAGTAATTAAATCAATATTTATATTTCTACTTGCTAATGTTGTAAACATTAATGCAGCGTATCCTGACTCTTCTCTCATCCCTGTCCCAATAACACTGATTTTAGCAAGGTCATCAGAAATAATAATTCCGCCCGCATTCAAATCAGTTTTTAGTTGCTCCAAAACATCATTAGTTTTATTGCGGTCTGCAGAATCCACTGTAAAAGTTAAATCTGTAGTGTTTCCACGTTCAGCATTCATTGATATTTCATCTACGCTAATGTTTTTTGCAGAAAGCGGTTCAAATATTTGTGATGCCAAACCTGCGCGATTAGGCACTTTAGTCAAAGTAAATTTAGTATAGCCAATGGTGGTGGCAATACTGGTAACTTTTTTTCGATGTTCGTTAATATCTGGCATTTCTGAAAATAAATCTGTATGAATTAATGTTCCTTCGTTATTATTGAAACTAGATGCAACGTATATAGGTACATTATAGGTCATAGCTAACTCTATTGACCTTGGATGCATTTTAGCTCCATAAGAAGCCATCTCCAACATCTCTTCGTAACTTATATGGCTTAATTTTTGAGCAGTCGGCACCAATCGTGGGTCTGCAGAGTATATACCTTCAACATCGGTGTATATTTCACACCGGTCAGCATCTAGGGCAGCTGCTATGGCTACTGCGGTAGTATCTGATCCACCCCTGCCCAAAGTTGTTATATCACTTCCACCGTCGATGCCTTGGAACCCTGCAATAATAACAATATTGCCAACACTCAGTTCATTTAGGATTGGAGATATGTCGATGTTTTTAATTTGTGCACGACCATATCTGTTATCTGTATAGATCCCTGCTTGCCATCCAGATAAACTTTTAGACGGCGCACCGATTGCCTGTAGTGCCATTGAGGTAAGAGTGCATGATACAAGTTCGCCTGTAGATAGTAGCAAATCCAATTCTCTTCGATCAGGATTTCTATTTATCTTGGACGCCAAACTTGTGAGTTCGTCTGTAGTAGAACCCATTGCGGAAACAACCGCTACAATCGAGATTTCATCGCTATGAGAGGCTGAAATGCGTTCAGCAACAGCTAATATTGCGTTTGTATCATGGAGGGAACTACCTCCATACTTTTGTACTATTATTTTCGACATAATACATATTTTTAGGAATTAGTTTGGTTGTAAGATGCCATCAAGGTGGGCTTAGAAATTTTTATTTCGCCAGCAATGCTTGATTTATCTGCTGCATCAGCCATTTCATAGCCAATCGTTAATTCTTTTCCTTTTGTTATAGCCAAAATTGACGGCCCAGAACCTGATAGGAATACTCCCAAAGCACCCGCATTTTTCGCTGCCTGAAGTATGTTTTTTAATCCGAAGAATTGATTAATTCGAACTGGTTGATGTAATTTATCATCAGTGGCAATTTTCAGATTTTCAAATTCACCTGTTATTAAGCTTCTAACTAATAATCCAACTCGGCTTATATTGAACACAGCATCGCGGCGACTTATTTGATCTTTTAGCAAATCTCTGGATTCCTTTGTAGGCATTTTTTTCTCTGGGACATATATTACAGCTCTAAGTTCATCTGAAATTGGTATTGCTGCACTAGTGAAGGTTGAATCGTTGGCTACAACAATTTGGCAACCTCCATTCATTGCAGCCACTAGGTTATCTGGATGTCCTTCTATTTGCACCGCCAATTCGAGAATTTTATCCGAATTCAAGTTGGCATTAGAGATAGTATTGCCAGCCATAAGTCCAGCCAAAATTGCTGCTGCGCTACTGCCTAGTCCTTTTCCTGCAGGTATGTCATTGTTACAGGATATTTTAATGCTTGGCGATTCAATGCCAATTTCTTCGTAAACCAGTTTAAAAGATCGATGTACTAACTTTGCGTACATATCATCGGGATATTCTGAACCTTCTCCAACTACCTTGTATGTTGTTTCTTTGGTATCAGTGTCAATTGAGGTCGTATTCCAGATGTCTAAAGCGATAGCCATACAATCAAAGCCAGGCCCCATATTGGCAGATGTTGCAGATGTTTTTATAGTGATTTTACTCAAAATATCAAATAATCCTTGGAATTGTTTTTGGGATGGAAAGGCTTAACCAGAAAACCTTAAGCAAATAAAAACGAAATTTATACAATTTATACAGTGTAATGTTGCTATGGTCAGTCAGCAGAGGTATTCTATCCTAAATCGGAGAGTTATTCACCTATATTTTGTGTAAAAACGAGAAGTGAAGTTTAACGAACCTATGACATCTATCCTATGACATCTATATGGACTTTATCACTGGTGGTTGCCTTGAGTTTAATGATTACTATCAATTGCAATCTGATGGAAAACGACCACGATATATCTGGCATGGATACCACAAATCTCAAGCTGGGTGAAACCATAATTTTAGCTGAGGTCGCATTTACGCCAGAAGAAAAATCCAAAGGTTTATCTGGGCGAAAATCTCTGCGTAACGGATCTGGAATGCTATTTTATTATTCGGAATCCAGTCCTAGCGGTTTTTGGATGAAGGGAATGTTGTTTGCTATTGACATCATATGGATAGGCAAGGATTGCAGAATTATCAAAATAGATGCCGGTATTCCTCCACCATCATCTCTCAATCAACTGGAAATATACCCAGCGCCGGAGCTTACTGGGTCAGTTTTGGAACTAAATTCAGGACAGGCTTCCTCATTAGGATTAAAAATTGGCGATTTAGTTTTTTATGAAACCACAAAAATGGGTAAAACTCTTTTCTGTACTGAGTGAAATATCTACTTAGTGGTACTATAGAATTGTTTAACTGTTGACTCTGGGTGTTATTAAGCATACAATTAAATCTTGGCCTAACTATGTCCTTCAACCTTTTTTGTCAAAAATTTAATGTATTAGTTTCACCTCTTTGCGCGTCAGTTTTTCACTCTCATGGGCCGAAATGCGCACAAATTTATAGATCTATCAAATAACATTTATTAATACTCAGGAGAGTGGGATTGTATGACTTCAACGTCCTCCGTTTATACTAGTTTGGAAAGTTCGCATAATGGTAAAGGTAATGGTGTTCACAAGAGGTCATACTCCAGGTCACCTTCTGCTTTAAGGGTTCCTCATCTTATTCAGGTCCAAATAGATTCCTTTGAATGGTTTAAAACCCAAGGTTTGGCGGATCTTTTTGATGAAGTATCGCCAATTGAGGATCTTCCAGGGGGCAGGTTTGAGCTTACTTTTCAGGGACATTATTTCGATGAACCGAAGCATTCCGAGGAATATTGTAGGGAAAATGAGATTACATTTTCGGCACCGCTATATGTAACAGTTCAATTATATGTTAAGGCCGAAGGTCCCGCTCAAGGGGAAAAGAAAGAGCAAACGCTTTTTGTTGGCGACATACCAATGATGACCAGTAGCGGTACATTTATAATAAATGGAGCTGAGCGGGTGGTTGTGAGCCAATTAGTGCGTTCACCCGGCGTATATTTCACCACTTTGACCGATCCTAATTCGGGACGTCTTTTGACATCTGCGAAATTGATTCCTTACAGAGGAGCGTGGATGGAGTTTGATACTTCAGTTAGGAATTTAATTTCTGTAAAGGTTGATCGTAAGCGTAAAACGCCAGTAACAATGCTTCTTAAAGCAATGGGTTTTATGGATGATAAAGAAATAATTTCATTGTTTGAAGATGTAGATAACGATCCTGATAGAAGCTTTATTCAGTCAACGATTGACCGTGACACTCCAATTTCATCTCAAGATGAGGCTTTGGTTGAGTTTTACAGGAGGCTTAGGCCAGGAGAGCCACCGTCTGTTGATAATGCTAAAAATCTTTTGAATAATCTATTCTTCAATCCGAGAAGGTATGACCTGGGTAGAGTCGGGAGATATAAGCTAAATAGAAAATTGCATGATGGATCATTCAGTGAAGAAAGAACGTTATTCCCTGAGGACATTATTGGCTTGTTGAAAACAATGATCGAAATCAATAACGGCTTACAAGAAGCTGATGATATAGATCATCTGGGTAATAGAAGGGTAAGGGCCGTTGGAGAGCTCATCCAGAATCAAGTCAGAGTTGGTCTATTGCGAATGGAAAGAGTGATAAAAGAGAGAATGACCACGGAAATGGATCCGTCAACTACAACTCCTGCAGCGCTGATTAATATTCGCCCAATTGTTGCCTCAGTTAGAGAGTTTTTTGGCGGATCTCAGCTGTCTCAATTCATGGATCAAACTAATCCATTAGCTGAATTAACACACAAACGACGACTTTCTGCTTTGGGACCGGGTGGGTTATCAAGAGAAAGGGCAGGTTTTGATGTAAGAGACGTTCATCATTCACATTATGGGAGAATATGCCCCATTGAGACTCCAGAAGGCCCAAATATTGGCTTACTTGGTTCGCTAGCAACTTATGCTCGCACCAATGAGTTTGGTTTTATTGAAACTCCTTATAGGGTAGTAAAAAAGACAATTTCCAATAAAGATGAATCATTATTAGGTAGGCAAACCTTTGAAGATATTGTTGGAACAGATGGTAAAACAATACTTAGATCCGGCAATGTGATTAGTAAGAGGGTAATTAAGCGTATACAGGCACTAAAGGACTTTGATTTAAAGGTTAAGCCTTATGTTTCTCTTGATGATGCAGATGTAAGGTATTTATCAGCAGATGAAGAAGAGTCTGTCAAAATAGCTCAGGCTAACTCTCCTATCGATCACAATGGACAATTTATTGATGACCGAGTTGAAATACGGTTAGGCGAAGGTGTTGGAATGGAACCTCCAGAAGATGTTGGTTTTATGGACGTGTCTCCTGTTCAATTGGTTAGCGTGTCTACGTCATTGATTCCATTTCTAGAGCATGATGATGCAAATAGAGCGTTAATGGGGTCTAACATGCAGCGCCAAGCGGTTCCATTAGTTAAGCCGCAGCCGCCTTTAGTATCTACGGGTATGGAAGGTAGAGTGGCCAAAGATAGTGGCCAACTATTAGTTTCACCAATTGATGGATTAGTAGTTGAGTCCACTGCAGATCGTATTACGATTGTAGATTCAGAAGGTACAGAAAATAGCTTTAAATTAAGAAAATTCCTACGATCAAATCAAGGCACTTGTATTAATCAGCGGCCTATCGTAAATAGGGGTGATTATGTTAAAGCCGGTGATATCTTATGCGACAGTTCTTCTACCGGTGGGGGTGAATTAGCTTTAGGACAAAATGTTTTGGTCGCTTTTATGAGCTGGGAAGGCTATAACTTTGAAGATGCGATTATATTGAGTGAAAGATTAGTTAAAGATGATCGATTCACTTCAATCCATATAGAAAAACATGAATGCGAGGCTAGAGACACAAAATTAGGTGCAGAAGAGATCACTCATGATATTCCTAATGTGGGTGAAGATAACTTGAGGGATCTGGATGAAGATGGAGTCATACGTATAGGTGCAGAGATAGGTCCAGGTGATATTTTGGTTGGCAAAATTACTCCTAAAGGTGAAACGGAATTAAGTGCCGAAGAAAAGTTGCTTAGAGCTATATTTGGAGAGAAAGCCAGAGATGTTAAAGACACATCTCTTAGGGTTCCACATGGCCAACGAGGAAAGGTGATAGATGTACGTGTTTTAAGCAGAGCCAATGGGGACGATTTGCCGCCAGGTGTAAATAAATTAGTAAGATTATGGATTGCTCAGACAAGAAAAATTTCGGAAGGCGATAAAATGGCAGGCCGACATGGTAATAAAGGTGTAGTAGCACGAATATTACCTGAATCAGATATGCCGTTTTTGCCTGATGGCACCCCAGTGGACATCATCTTAAACCCAATCGGAGTCCCTTCACGAATGAATTTAGGGCAAGTTATGGAGACACACTTGGGATGGGCAGCTAATGCATTGGGATTCAAGGCTGTGACGCCTGTGTTTGAAGGAGCACTTGACACCTCTGTTGAAGATGCACTTGCTCAGGCTTGGTTAACTTCCAGATCAGGTGCAGTTAAATATGATACTTCAGATGGGCAGCTTTCCAAAAAAGTAGATGCTGGCCATCTATCAAAATGGCTCGAAGATAATGGCTATGATTTTAAAGAGGTAATAGGATCTAATGTTGGTCAAAATGCCGTAGCTGGTGCTGCGAAAAAAGCTTGTTTAGAAATTTGGATGAAAGAAGAAGTCGGAATAGACGCCACAAGTATGTCATCTGAGGAAATTGATGCTGAGGTAATGAGATTAAGCCGTGAAAAACAGATATCTGCTCCAACTATGGGCAAATCAGTTTTATATGATGGTTTGACCGGTGAGCCTTTTGATCAACCAGTCACAACAGGTTATATTTACATGATGAAACTTATACATCTAATAGAGGATAAGATTCATGCCAGGTCAACTGGTCCATACTCACTAATTACCCAACAGCCTTTAGGCGGCAAGGCACAATTTGGAGGCCAGAGATTCGGAGAAATGGAAGTCTGGGCGTTGGAAGCCTATAGCGCAGCATTTAATTTGCAGGAAATGTTAACTGTGAAATCAGATGATGTTGTTGGCAGGGTTAAGACCTATGAATCAATAGTTAAAGGCGAGGATGTAATTCAACCAGGCATACCAGAGTCATTCCATGTCTTATTAAAAGAATTGCAAAGTTTAGGCTTGTCTGTTGAACTGTTGAGAGAGGATAGTGGAGAGATTCAATTAGATGAAAGTGAATTCTCAATAGATGATTTCAATTTAGCCTTAGAGTCAATGACAGAATCATTGCCCGAAGTACAGGCTGATGAGTCTGAAGAGGATGAGGAAAATACTGAAGATGGCACATCTTTGTTAGAAGAATCCGAAGCGACGAAACTAGAGGTTGATACGGATGAAAATATATCTGAAGAAGTTATAAATGCTGATGATGAAGAAATTGAGCAGAACACCGGTGATGATGCTGAATCAGCTGAGGATACAACAGATAAATAAATTAGTAATTAACAGAACAAATAAATTTAATTACTGTAACGATAATAAATACTAAATTTAGGTGAGGAGAAAATAGGTTATGGCCATGGCGCAACAACCGCAGAACGAGTTTAATGCTATACGTATAGCTATAGCATCTCCTGAGCAGATTAGGACTTGGTCTTATGGAGAAGTTTCTAAGCCAGAGACGATCAATTATAGAACACTTAGGCCCGAGAAAGATGGATTGTTTTGTGAACGCATATTTGGCCCTACTAAAGATTGGGAGTGTTACTGCGGTAAATACAAAAAGATTCGATATAAAGGTGTTATCTGTGACCGGTGTGGGGTGGAAGTAGCTCGGTCAAAAGTTCGTAGAGAACGTATGGGGCATATTGGCCTTGCAGCACCTGTGGCACATATATGGTTCTCCAAGGCAACTCCCAGTAGATTAGGTTTATTGCTCGATATAAGTCCTAGGAATTTGGAGAGAGTGCTTTATTTTGCACAGTACCTTGTTATGGAAGTTGACGAAGATGTTCGTCAATCAAAGATTGACGCTCTGAAATTACAATTAGAAGAAAGACTATTACAACTTGATGAGGTTGCTAAAGCCAGGATTGAGCAGCTAAAGATTTCAGGGGAACCCGTGAGTGACGGTAAAGAGAGCAAAGAAGTTGAAGGTGTTGTGGAAGAGGAAGTAAAGGTGCAGGAGAATCAGGAGTCTGATGAATTTACTTCTGACGAGAATATGCCTCCTGAATTATTGGCTATATATACTCAATTAGAAAAAGATAAGTTGGATTCGGAACTTGAAATATCTGACAATATAGATGAATTAGAAGATCTTAGTGTTGGTCAATTATTAACTGAAAGTAAATACCGTGACTTGCGTTTTAAGCATAGTGAATTGTTTAAAGCTGGAATGGGTGCTGAGTCAATATTGGAAGTTTTAGGATCGCTAGATCTTGATGCTAAAAGAGATGTTTTACAAAAGGATATAAGAAGCACTTCTGGTCAGAGACGTAAAAAGTTGATCAAAAGTTTAAGAATTGTTGAAGCATTTAGGAAAAGTGGGAATAATCCAGAATGGATGATTTGGTCAGTTTTGCCTGTTTTACCACCAGAGTTGAGGCCAATGGTTCAGTTAGATGGCGGTAGATTCGCAACAAGTGATTTAAATGATTTATACCGTAGAGTTATAAATAGAAACAATCGGCTGAAAAGGCTTATAGAGCTACAAGCACCTGAAATTATTATTAGAAACGAAAAACGAATGTTGCAGGAAGCTGTAGATGCTTTAGTTGATAATGGTAGAAGAGGTCGTGCTGTTTCTGGAAGCCATAATCATAAATTAAAGAGTCTTTCAGACCTTCTACGAGGTAAACAAGGCAGGTTCAGGCAGAACCTCCTAGGTAAGAGAGTGGACTACAGCGGAAGATCTGTGATTATCGTTGGACCGACTCTAAAGCTTCATGAGTGTGGAATCCCTAGGAAAATGGCTTTGGAATTATTCAAGCCATTTGTAATGAACCAGCTTGTTGTTAAAGGCTACGCACACAATATCAAAAGTGCAAAACGAATGGCTGAAAGGGTGCGACCAGAGGTTTGGGACATTCTGGAGAATGTTATAAAGGATCGTCCCGTATTATTGAACAGAGCACCAACTCTTCATAGGCTAGGTATCCAGGCATTTAAACCTGTATTAATTGAAGGAAGTGCTATAAGAGTACATCCTCTGGTATGTGCTGCGTTCAACGCTGATTTTGATGGAGATCAGATGGCTGTTCACGTGCCATTGTCTAAAGAGGCTGTTACTGAAGCTAACCAACTCATGTTAAGTACGAACAATATGTTGTCTCCAAGTTCTGGTGAGCCGATGGTTGCGCCGACACTCGATATTGTTCTTGGTTGTTATTATTTAACCTCCTCGGATGATTCAGCAAAGGGAGCAGGGACAACTTATGGTAGCTTAGATGAAGCAAGGTTAGCTTTCGAAATGCGATTGTTGGAAGTAAGAGCTCCAATAAAAGTTCGAGTTCCAGCAGGATTGACCGTTCGTACCGATGCAACCAGTAATGATGTTGAAACACCCGGCGAAGGTAACAAATTTATTGATACCACGGCCGGACGAATATTAATCAATAATGTGATTCCAGATGAATTAGGTTATTGGAACTTTGAAATGGATAAATCTGGACTTAAAGACTTGGCAGCGATTGCTTATTCACAACTTGGTAATGAGGAAGCAGCAAAGCTATTGGATTCGGTCAAAGATTTAGGATTTCATTATGCTTCAAAATCCGGTACTACAATCGCAATAAGCGATATTGCTTTATCGGAAGATAAAACTGCAATCATTCAAAATGCTGAAAAACAGGTAGCTTTGCTTGAAAAGCAATATTTGAATGGTCTCATTACACAGCAGGAAAGATATACGAATACTGTCCAAATATGGACTGCTGCGAACGATGAGTTAACGAAAGTTATTCAAAACAATTTGGGCAATTATGGTGGAATATATTGGATGGCACAATCTGGCGCCAAGGGTAACATAGCACAGATTAAACAGATGGCAGGAATGAGAGGCCTAATGTCTGATCCGAAGGGCAGAATTATTGACAGGCCAATTAAATCAAATTTCCGTGAAGGATTGTCTGTATTGGAATACTTCATATCTACACATGGCGCGAGAAAAGGATTAGCTGATACTGCGTTAAGAACAGCCGACTCGGGGTATCTAACCAGAAGACTGATTGATGTGTCTCAGGAAATAACAGTTTCCGATGAAGATTGCGCTACTGAAGCGGGCATTTGGATACAAGAAGATCCAAATGCTACATTAGCTAGTGCATTTTCAGACAGCTTGTTAACTAGATATACTGCTATGCCCGTAGCTGACCCGACTACCGGGGAGGTGATTCTCGAAGGAAGCGTACTATTAGATGAACAAGCGGTTGAGAAAATTAGCCAATCTAATGTGAATCAAGTTTTGGTAAGGTCGCCGCTCACTTGTGATTCGAGGCCAGGAATTTGCAGGATATGTTACGGAGTTCAATTGGGAACTGGTGAGTTGGTAATGCGAGGCGAGGCAGTAGGAATTATAGCGGCTCAAAGTATTGGAGAACCTGGAACTCAGTTAACTATGAGGACTTTCCATACTGGAGGAATTGCTGGAGCAGACATTACAAGCGGTTTGCCTAGAGTTGAAGAATTATTTGAAGCTCGAGCACCAAAGGGAGAAGCAGTTCTTTCTGAGATTGATGGCGAAGTTGAAGTAATCGAGGATGCTGATGGACGAATTGTCAGGGTAACAAACCGAGAAGAGTACGTAGATGAATATGATATTAGTCCAAACCATAAACTGCTAATTTCAAATGGTAAGCAAGTTGCTATTGGATCGAGCATAGCTACTCCCAAAAAGACTAAGAAAGCAGCAGATGTTGAAAATAATGCCTTGGAGAAATCGGATGTTATTGCCAGGGTCTCTGGAAAACTAAAAATAGTTGGTACCAAGGCGAAACCAGAATCAGTAACTATTACTTGGACTGATGAAGACCAAAGGGAATATATAGTTCTTGCCACAGCTAATGTCATTGTTCAAACAGGGGACAAGGTTGTCGCCGGACAGGCTTTGACATCTGGACCTAAAAACCCTCAACAGATTTTAAGGATTCAGGGAAGAGAGGCTGTTCAACAGTATCTTGTCGATGAAGTTCAGTCTGTTTATCGTTCGCAAGGCGTGAAAATCCATGATAAACATATCGAGTTAATTGGTGGTCAGATGTTGAACAAGGTAAGAATTGATCACTTGGGTGATACTGATTTATTGCCTGGAGAGTTAATAGATAGACGCAAATACGAGGACGTCAATTCGGAAGTGATTGCTCAGGGTGGGGAACCAGCTTCAGCTAGTCCGGTGCTTTTAGGCATTACAAGGGCTTCATTGAATATGGAAAGCTTCCTGGCAGCAGCCTCATTCCAAGAAACTACTAGGGTGCTTACTGAATCATCAATGAATGGTGAAGTGGACCATCTACGTGGATTGAAAGAGAACGTCATAATTGGTCGACTAATACCGGCAAGGCTAGATCAATCAGAGGAAGGTAGAGAAAAATTAGGATTACCTGATCCTAGTGAAATGGAATCATTAGAGGATGAGGAATTTTCTCTAGCTGGAGCAATGACCTCTACAGACTCAATGGAAAATCCATTTGAAGTGACTGAATCTGACTCTAAACCTGACGAATCTTAAATTCGTCGCTAACTAAGTAATGCTTGGTTTGTTAATTCAGTATAGCTGCGGGCGGTTAGCTCAGAGGCCCAGAGCGCTGCGTTGACATCGCAGAGGTCACTGGTTCGACTCCAGTACCGCCCACCATTGAATTTTGCACTTAAATTCGGGTGTTTTAAGTTATTTAAGCAAGATGTTAATTATAGCCAATCCTTAAATTCCTCTTTACCGCCACGAACACCCCAGTCTGAATCTATTGTCAGTTGACTAGTTATTCCTCCTCTAACATTAAACTTCATAACTATTCGGATACGTTTTGGAGAATATTTTTCCATTAAATCATCATAAACTGTATTTATGATTCGTTCATAAGAAATGTGTTTATCTCTAAATTGATAAAAATATTGTTTTAATGATTTTAATTCCACAACTTTACTATTTGGATAAAACAAAATATCTGCTGTTGCGAAATCAGGTTGCTCTGAGGCACCGATGAATGTAATCTCAGGAGCATGAAGTTTGATTTCATATGCTTCGCTTGATGGGTTTTTTATGCTTTTCAGCATATTGATTTCACTCCAGTTCGCCAATTTTAATCTCCTTTGTATGCATATATTATATAAAGATAAGACAGTGATACTTTATTGCTGTTATTAACCTAATCACTTGTGTTATCTGCCATTTTATCTTCCCACATCATAGTTAGTATTGCTTTGTATATGATTTTTTTACTCGCATTATGCCCCATTTGTTCAGGATTGAATGGATTAACTTCCTCGTTGATGCGTATTAATTTATTTTCGACGTCAGCTTTATTTAAATCCAAAACTTTAAATGCTTCATCTACAAATTCTTGATTAGTTCCATTCATTAAATCCATGAAGAAGCTATCAACACGATTGCGGGCTAACTCGAATCTATCCACTAGTTCATCCATATAATAACTCTCTTAGTTCCTTAGTCTTTAACATTAAACAGCGTCAATTATTAACTCACTTGAAACAAATAGAAACAAGGTATTAAGGCCTCTAAATTCAATACCTGTTCCGGCGTTATTCAAGTTAACTACAAGATTTGTACATAAAATTAGTTTAATTTGAAACAAAAATGAAATAAAAACCAATTAAATATGAGAGTAATATAAATATTAATATTAATTTATATGAAATCTACAAGTATATTTAATCTAAAGAATAATATTAGGATATATATAAAAAAATATAAAAATAATTTTTATATTTTTCTCGGTTTTAATATTATTAATGTCTAATATTCTTTAACTGAAAAATAAGTTCATACGATTTTAGAACCCATAATTTATAATTGAAGTGATTAAAATGACGACGGTCTGTAATTTGACATCGCAGAGGTCACTGGATTGATTCCAGTGCTGCCTCCTATTGAATGTTCAACTTAGGCAAGAGGTTTTTGATTAGATTGAAAAACGATTTTTCACATAGAAGATACGATGTAGACTCGATACGAGTAATTGCCTTGATGTTATTGATTTTGTACCACACCGCTGTTTCATTTCAGCCATGGGCAACTGATATATTTTTTATCGAGAATAAAGAATCTTTAGAACCCTTTTGGCATTTTGCAATGAATTTGATAAATATATGGCGTATACCTATATTGTTCCTTGTTTCAGGTATGGGCCTTAGATTTGCAATGGAACGTCGTGAGTGGGCAGCATTACTCTCGGATCGCGCGCTACGAATTGTATTGCCATTGGTTTTTGGAACACTTTGTGTTGTTCCGATTTATATTTACATATTTAATCAATATTACGGAAAGGACCAATTCTATGGTTCACATCCCGGCCACTTGTGGTTCTTAGCAAATATCTTTTTTTATGTTTTGATATTTATTTATGTATTTAATTTTTTAAAAAAAAATCCAGAAAACAAATTCTACATATGTTTAAAAAAAGTAATATCAAAGCCTTTTAGAATCATTCCATTATTTGCATCACTGATAGCCTTAGAGTCAGTTGTAGTTAATCCTGAGATATTCCCTGCATTTGCATTCTCGCTTCACGGCCTTTTGCTAGGTCTAGTGTGTTTCTTTAACGGTTTTGTACTGGTTTCTCTTAAGCAAGAGTTCTGGAACGCAGTACAAGAGGTAAAGTGGGCAACTTTACTTTTAGCGGCATGTCTGTATGGATTTAGAGTTTATAACTACGATTCTGAATTGATATCATCTAGGGTAGTTGTTAACTTGTTAACTGGTTTTGAATCAGCAAATTGGATGCTAGCAGCCTTAGGTCTTGGAGCCACATTCCTAAATAAGCCATCCAAGTTATTAAGTTATATGAGCTCGGCTGTATATCCGGTTTATATCGTTCATATGCCAATACAATTTTTCTTTTGTAGCCTTATCTTCCCTTTATCTATTACGGCCTCTTTCAAGCTTATTATTGTATTGGCTTGTACATACGCTGTAAGCTTCCTTGCATACGAAATTGTTAAGAGAATTAAATGGGTTAGATTGTTATTTGGTATGAAAAATGAATTGATCAAAAATATGAAGTCTGAGAGTTAATGCCATGAAAAAAATAGATACGAGTTTATGGTTATGATTAACCCATTATTTGTCATGGAAGTAACCAGTTCGCCTATAAATCCTATTGCTTTGTTTTAAATGTTAAACTGTAGCCAATGTCGCGATTTGCTCAATTAACTATAATTTTTATGATAGTAACTGGAATTTTGTTTGTGTTTGCATGTGGAGATAGTGGGGCAACAAAAGAGTCAGGTAGTTCAGAATCTTCTAACAAATCATCTTCAGTAAATGGCAATAAAGGTAACTTGCTTACATCGATGATTGAAAAAAGGCAGGATTTCGAATTGGTCGCGCTTTCCGATGGTAGGCTGCTTTCAATCGGTGGTAGAGGAGTTGGTGAAAGATCAGGAGTTAGCGCTACAGATACGACAGAAGTATATGATCCTGCTGCAGATAAATGGACATTATCCGGGCGCATGAGCGATATAAGGTCTGTGACAAGCGCTGTTGAATTAGACGATGGCACTGTACTACTCGCAGGTGGCGCTGCAAGTCAAAGAACTAGTACTTATCTTACTGAGATTTGGGATCCATCCACAGGTGAATGGACTATCGTTGCTGACATGAACCAAGCTAGGGAAAAGTTTGGCTTAATTAAACTAGCAAATGGCA
>VFGV01000004.1 GCA_009392275.1 SAR202 cluster bacterium | reverse complement strand
ATGGCCGAATTTGAATATCCTGCTGAGCTAAGTATGCAAGGATATAAACCAACCAATGAAGGTAATGCCAGCATGATTCGCCGTGCCGCCAAGTTAATTAATGGTGCAGCACGCCCGGTGATTCTTGCGGGTCACGGCGTGATCTTGTCTCATGCATATGATGAGCTTGTAAACCTGGCTGAAAAAGCACAAACTCCTGTAATAGCGACATTACTTGGAATAAGCTCATTTCCGGAAGACCATTTTCTCTATGCTGGTTGGCCAGGTATGCACGGGATGGCTTATTCAAGCCTAGCAATAGATGAATCTGACCTTCTAATAGCTGTTGGTATGCGGTTTGACGATCGAATTACTGGCGATATTAGTAAATTTGCCCCGAATGCTAAGATCGTACATATAGATATAGATCCATCGGAAATCGGTAAAAATATAGACGCAGATGTTCCTATTGTTGGTGACGCGAAACATGTTTTGCGGGAACTTATACCTTTGGTAGAAGAAACTTCGCGTGTAGATTGGATAAAGCGTGTAGAAACACTAAAAACTGAACACCCTTTAACTGGAGTTAATGATACCAATAAATTAATACCGCAGTTCGTTATTAATGAACTTTACAAAGCAACTAACGGAGAGGCAATAGTTGTTACCGGGGTTGGCCAGCATCAGATGTGGGCTGCACAATACTATAGGTTTAAAGAGCCGCGCACGCTGGTGTCTTCAGGAGGATCTGGCGCTATGGGATTTGAAGTTCCTGCTGCATTGGGTGCACAAATAGGCAGGCCGGACAAAATGGTTTGGTCTATTTGTGGTGATGGGGGGTTCCAGATGACTATGTGTGAATTGGCCACGCTTGCAGAAAACAGAGTGCCGGTTAAATTGGCCATAATCAATAATGGAGTTCTAGGCATGGTGCGACAATGGCAGGAGTCCTTCTATGATAAGAGTTATGTGGCTACCCAATACTCAGCTAATCCAGACTTTGTTAAATTGGCAGAGGCATTCGGCTTATTAGGAGTTCGAGTTTCTGAAAGAAATGACGTTGCTGCAGGAATAGCTAAAGCAATGGATTATGATGGTCCCGCACTAGTAGATTTCATTGTAGAGCAAGAGGAAAATGTCTATCCGTTTATACCGTCTGGAATGAGCGTTGCTGATATTATGGAGGGTCCACGGCCTGAGAAGGTAAGAAAATGACCTTAAACATCGATGTAAAACACAGAATAGTCACTGCACTAGTTGAAGATAAACCTGGAGTATTAGCTCGTATATCTGGGATGTTTAGGCGGCGTGGTTTTAATATTGCCTCTCTAGTTGTTGGTCAATGTGAATTGGCAAATAAATCCAGAATGACTTTTGTGGTTGAAGGTGATGATAAAACCGTTGAACAAGTTACAAAGCACCTTTATAAACTTGTAGAGGTAATAAAAGTTAATGATATATCTGAGCAAAACATTGTAGAGCGAGAATTAGCTTTAATTAGAGTAAAAACAAATTCACAGACTCGAAGTGAAATCATGCAGATTGTGGATATTTTTAGGGCTCATATAGTTGATGTGGCAAACGATGTAACAATTGTAGAAGTCACGGGGAATGAACATAAAGTAAACTCTCTACAAAAGCTTTTAGAGCCATTTGGCATTTTAGAAGTTATGCGAACTGGGACAATTGCAATGAACAGAGGCTTACAGAAATAAAAGGAGAACCAAAAGAATAATGGCAAAAATGTACTATGATAGTGATGCGGACAGCACGCTATTTGACGGCAAAACAATCGCAATAGTGGGCTACGGAAGCCAAGGGCATGCACATGCGTTAAATCTGCACGATTCTGGTGTAAATGTTATCGTAGGATTACATGAGGGTAGTAATAGCAGAGCTAAAGCAAAAGAGGATGGACTAGAAGTTGCTTCGGTTTCGGAAGCGGCAAAGCAATCTGATGTCATTATGGTGTTGTGTCCGGATACTACACAGCCTGATGTTTATAAAAACTCAATAGAGCCTAACTTGCTTCCAGGTAAAACTTTAATGTTTGCCCATGGGTTTAATATTCATTACAAAACAATTATTCCGCCTAATACCGTTGACGTTTCAATGGTTGCTCCTAAGGCACCAGGCCATCGAATGCGAGAAGTGTTTACAAAAGGATCTGGGGTTCCAGGGTTATTGGCTATTCATCAAGACGCGTCCGGCAGAGCCCATGACCTGGGACTTGCATATGCCAAAGGAATTGGTTGTAGTAGAGCAGGAGTTTTAGGAACAACATTTGAGGAAGAAACTGAGACGGATTTATTTGGAGAACAGGCGGTTTTATGTGGCGGCGTTTCTGCCTTGGTAAAAGCAGCGTTTGAAGTTTTAACTGAAGATGGTGGATATGCTCCTGAATCAGCTTACTTTGAAGTAATGCATGAGCTTAAACTCATCGTAGACCTTTTCTATAAAGGCGGCATGGAATATATGCGTTACTCTGTAAGCGATACGGCTGAATTTGGAGATTACACTAGAGGACCTAAGGTAATCGACGAAAACGTGAAAGCTAACATGCGTGATGTTCTCTCACAAATCAAAGATGGGACATTTGCTAGAGAGTGGATAACTGAAAATGATGAAGGAAGGCCAACATTCAATCGATTGCGGAAAGAAAATGCAGGCCATCCAATCGAAAAAGTAGGAAAAGAGCTGAGAGGTATGATGTCATTTTTGGATGACTCTGATTAAAAGTAAAATTAGTTATAAATTTTGGAGATGTGTACATGGCATCTAAAAAGACTATGGAAACGGTAAAAATATTTGACACTACCCTTAGAGATGGCGAACAATCAGCCGGAGCTGGATTAACAACGGCTGAAAAACTACAAATCGCAAAGCAACTAGAATTATTAGGCGTTGATATTATAGAAGCCGGCTTTGCAGCAAGTTCTCCAGGAGATTTTGAGGCAGTTCAAGCTATATCTAGAGAAGTTCGAGCGCCAATAATTGCATCACTATCTAGATGTAATTTTGGAGATATTGATGCGGCATGGCAAGCAATAAAGGGTGCTGAGAATCCAAGAATCCATACATTTATTTCTAGCTCAGATCTCCAAATAATGCATCAGCTGAGGAAAAATCCAGAAGAAGTGTTAGACTTGGCTGTTGCTTCTGTTGAAAGAGCAAAGAGTTACTGTGATGATGTTGAGTTTTCTCCAATGGACGCATCTAGGACCGCCCCGGAATACCTTTATCAGCTACTAGAAGCTGTAATTGCAGCTGGCGCAACAACAGTTAATATTCCTGATACTGTTGGTTATTCAATCCCATCTGAATTTGGTTCGCGGATTAAAGATATAATTAATTCAGTTCCCAATATCGGTAAAGCCATAATATCTGTGCACTGCCATAATGATCTTGGGCTTGCTGCTGCCAACAGCGTTGCTGCTATACAGGCTGGCGCTCGCCAAGTGGAAGGATGTATTAATGGTTTGGGTGAAAGGGCCGGTAATGCTTCTTTAGAAGAGGTAATAATGGCAATTGAAACCCGTAAAGACCTGCTAAGCGTATCTACAAATATTACCACTGAACACATTTATCGAACATCTCGAATGGTCTCAGATATTACTGGCTTCCCCGTACAAGCAAATAAAGCGGTCGTAGGCGCAAATGCTTTTCGACATGCATCTGGCATACACCAAGATGGCGTATTAAAAGAAAGAACCACATTTGAAATAATGGATCCTCAATTAGTTGGGTGGCCATCCAATGAATTGGTTTTAGGTAAATTAAGTGGCCGAGCCGGGTTAAGGTCAAGATTAGAAGATCTTGGATATCATATGAGTAAGACAGAGCTTGACGGAGTTTTTGAACAATTTAAAGACTTGGCTGATCGCAAGCGTGAAGTCACCGATATGGATTTGGAGTCTTTAATGGCTGGGCAAAGAAGAATGGACACAGAGCTACAAAGTTATATTTTGGAGCACGTGCAAGTTAGTTCGGGAAACCATGACGTTCCTACTGCGACAGTTTCTCTAACCATGCAGGACGGCACAAAAATTACGGATGCTGCAACAGGAACTGGTCCAGTCGATGCGGTTTATCAAGCAATTAATCGTATAGTAAAAGTTCCAAACACACTGACAGAATATCGAGTTAATGCTATTACAGAGGGCATAGATGCCCAAGGAAGCGTAACAATTCGAATCGAACATGATGGAAGCACATATGTTGGAAGAGGATCGGATACAGACATTATAGTCGCCAGCGCTAAAGCGTATATGCATGCTTTAAATCGCATGTTGGACATTACTGGCACGGAAGCTTCTAAAACTACTGCATAGAAATTGTGGCCTTAAATGTATATTGTTTGTTAAATCAATTGATTTAGCTTTTTAGAGGTTATTTGAGTGAATAAAATATTGGTTACTGGAGCATCTGGCCAGATAGGATCTGAGCTTATACCGGTGCTGCGAGAAAAACATGGCTCAGATAATGTAATTGCGAGTGTTCATGAAAGCCATTTACTCGATGAAGTTGACCTGACTGGTCCCTCGGTTGAACTAGATGTTACTGATAAAAAGCAAGTCGAGGACATTATTGAGTCAACTCAGCCTGACACTATATTTCATTTGGCATCTGTTTTATCTGCATTAGCTGAACAAGACAGGCAACTTGCCTATAAAGTAAATTTTGAAGCTCTTTATACTATCCTTGAAAATTCAGTGAAGTACGGGGTGGACAAAGTTATTATTCCCAGTTCAATCGGAGCTTTTGGTTTAGATACTCCTGCGGTAGCTCCAAACGATACTTTGCAACGACCAAATACGATATACGGAATATCAAAAGTTTTAGGAGAATTGTTAGGTAATTATTACTACTCTATGACTGGGCTCGATGTTAGAGGCGTGCGGTTGCCGGGAGTTCTGAGCTGGAAAGTGGAGCCTACAGCAGGCACCACGGATTATGCAGTAGCAATTTTTTACGGTGCGTTGATCTCTGGCAAATATGTATGCTATTTGAGGGACGACACTAAGTTACCAATGATGTATATGCCAGATGCAGTGAACTCATTAATCTTATTATCTGAGGCTGATGGAAGTAAATTGCAGCACAGGGCTGATTTCAATGTGGCAGCAATCAGTTTTACACCGGCTGAACTTGCGACAGCTATAACAAAAAGATTGCCACATTTTGAAATGGAATATGCAATAGATCCTATGAGACAAGCGATTGCGGATTCATGGCCTGATGAGCTTATCGATGATGTTGCAAAAACAGAATGGGGATGGAATCATAAATATGGCTTAGATGAAATTGTAGACGACATGATTGAAAAACTTAGTATTAAGCTGCAAGATAAGATAGGCTAATCAAGAATATTTTATCTATTGAGCAAATTCATATTTAATCAAGGAAAATACAAATAATGGAATACGATCAACCGAGAACGTTATTTGAAAAAATTTGGCAATCACATGTAGTTAGGGAGCAAGCGGGAGAGCCTGCTTTACTTTATGTAGACTTACACCTAGTGCATGAAGTTACATCGCCACAAGCATTCGACGGCTTGAGAATAGCAGATAGAAGCGTAAGGCGTACGGACCTGACAGTGGCTGTTATGGATCATAATACCCCAACATGGGATCTGTCATTGCCAGTAAAAGACCCAATAGCAAAACAACAGCTAGATGCCCTTGAAAAAAATTGTGATGAATTTGGCGTAGAGCTTTACGATAGGTTTAGTCCTTTACAAGGAATTGTGCATATTATTGCACCAGAGCAAGGACGTACTCAGCCTGGCAAAATCATTGTGTGTGGTGATAGCCACACTTCTACACATGGAGCTTTTGGAGCTTTTGCCTTAGGAATTGGTACGTCCGAGGTAGAACATGTTTTGGCAACTCAAACATTAAGGCAGAAAAAACCCTTAACAATGGAAATTAATATAGATGGTCAAGCACCGACGGGAGTGTCAGCGAAAGATATTATTTTAGGGATAATAGGGAGAATAGGAGTAGCTGGTGCTGCCGGACACGTAATTGAGTATACAGGGCAAGCTATTACAGATTTATCGATGGAAGGCAGAATGACGGTTTGTAACATGTCAATAGAAGCTGGAGCTAGGGCTGGGATGGTAGCACCAGACCAGACCACGTTTGATTACATTAGAGGCAGATCACATGCTCCTAAAGATTCAGAATTCCAGAATGCTACTGAACAGTGGAGCAGACTAAGATCGGACCCTGGCAGTGTTTATGATGCGAGGGTTACTATAGAGGCCAAAGACCTCGAACCTTTTATTACATGGGGCACCAATCCGGGCATGGTTATCCCGGTGACAGACAAAATACCTAACCCCAATAATGCGATTGATGAAACTGAAAAGGAATCTTGGGAACGAGCACTGAGATATATGGATTTAAAGCCAGATATCCCAATCACTGATGTTTCAATAGATCGAGTTTTTATTGGCTCTTGTACTAATGCGCGAATTGAAGATATAAGGGCTGCTGCCACGGTGGCTAAAGGTAAAAAAGTTAATGATCAAGTTTATGCTATGGTTGTGCCTGGATCAGTTGCTGTAAAAGAACAAGCCGAAAACGAAGGACTAGATCGTATATTAATTGAGGCCGGATTTGATTGGAGGGTAGCGGGATGCTCTATGTGTTTAGGGATGAATCCGGATATTTTGCAGCCCAAAGAAAGATGCGCCTCCACTAGCAATAGAAATTTTGAAGGAAGGCAGGGTAAGGGTGGCAGAACACACCTCGTTAGCCCCCAGATGGCCGCTGCCGCTGCTATAGAGGGAAAATTTGTAGATATTCGTGATTGGTAATTAAGAACCCAAATAAAAAAGAGACTCTGGTGAAGTTAACATGGAACCATTTATAAAACATACAGGTTTGGTTGCACCTATGGACCGAGCTAACGTCGATACAGACCAAATAATACCAAAACAATTCCTCAAAAGAATTGAAAGAACTGGCTATGGACAATTTTTGTTCAATGATTGGCGATTTAAAGAAGATGGATCGCTGAATCCTGAATTTGAATTGAACAAAAATCGATATAAAGGAGCATCTATATTAGCGGCAGGTTCAAATTTTGGATCTGGCTCGTCTAGAGAACACGCTCCATGGGCATTAATGGATTATGGATTCAGATGCATTATTGCCCCCTCTTTTGCAGATATTTTTTACAATAACTGTTTTCAGAATGGAATATTGCCAATAATAGCGCCCGATAATATCGTCGTGGATATCATAAATAAATCTAGAAGCACTAGTAATTACAAGTTAAACGTTGATTTAAAGAATTTAAAAGCGTGGGATCAGGACGAAGATATTGTATTCCAGTTTAAACTTGATGAATTTCGCAGGAATTCTTTGATGAACGGCTTAGATGATATTGGCATTACTATGCAACATGAAAGTGACATTTCAAATTTTGAGAAAACAAGACACAAGCATGGAGGAGTGTTAAGGGACTAGGCGCATCTTAAACACGCCCTTGATCCAATAAAGCGTAGTATTAATCCTCAGGTCGTTGATCAGTATGGCGTTGTACGTCAATTTTTTCCAGAGAGTCAGTTTCCTGAAAATGGAATTTCGAGCCAGAAACTTTTGATGGATTAGACATAGAGGCATCAGTGTAGTTGATTGGACTTTTCTGCAATTCATGTTGAGCGCCCATAATTTTAGTGAATTCACCGATTTGTCTAAATTTACGATAACGTCTTCGAGATCGCCTAAAACTAGACCAATTACCAATATCTGTTAAGTTGATTAAGATAATACGTCGTAGCTGTCTGGCAGCAGCATCAGGACTCTCATGTGCTGCGGTTATTGGCTCACCAACAATTTCATCAACCATATTTAATTCAAGACAATCGGCTGCAGTTAGCCTCAAGGATTCCGCAACCTCTTCATTTGATGTTGATTTCCCAAACATAATGTCAGCTGCCTCCTCTGGTGCCATCGCTGTATAAATAGCATTTTGCATCATTAATACCCTGTCAGCTATACCCAGAGCCAAAGCGCCTTCGCTACCACCCTGTCCAATGATTGCAGCAATGGTTGGTACATTTAATGAGGCCATTATCGACATAGTTGTTGCGATCGAGTGTCCCAGGCCTTCCATCTCTGATTGTGATCCTTGGTTTGGCCCCGGTGTATCAATAAGAGTTATTACGGGTATTTCGAACTTGTCAGCTAGTTTCATTAATCGTACTGCTTTTCGAAAACCTGCAGGGGACGTCATTCCATCATTTACGTTATCGTTGTTTTCATTACCTCGTTCTTGCCCAATTATCATTACAGTTTGACCACCTAAATGCCCTAAACCTCCTACGATTGCAGGGTCTTCTCCACTTGCACGATCACCCTTAAGCTCAAAAAAATTTAATACAATCCTATTTATATAGTCGATTGAAGTTGGCCGTTTTGTATGTCTGGCTAGTCCAACTGATTGCCAAGCTCTTTGCTTCGGAAGTGGCGTTTGATTTCTTTTGGTTTTTTTCCTGTAACTTAAACGAAATTCCGGATTAGTTAAATCCAACAGCGTCGCAAGGGTTTCGTTTAGTTCGGTGCGATCTATAATGCTATCGAGCATTCCGTTAGATAGTTGGGATTCTGCGTTATTTATCGCCAAATCATTTGATTTACCGACAGATTCTTTAATAGTGCGAGCAGTTGAAAACCCTATGATTGCACCTGGTTCAGCCAAGGTGATATCTGCTAGATTTGCCAGGCTGGCAAAAGCTTGACCGGTCGTTGGGTTAGCTAGTACGGAAATAAGAGGTAATTTTTTTTCTGAAAATCTTTCGTATGAAACAGTAATTTTCCCCATTTGCAATAAAGAAAGCAACCCTTCATGAACCCTGGACCCCCCGCTGGTCAATACCGCAACAATAGGTAATTTTCGTTTGGATGCATGTTCGAAAGCTAATGCAACTTTTTCCCCAACTACCGCACTGATTGATCCGCCCATAAACCCGAAATCCAGTACTATTAACGTTGTAGGGCTGCCGCCAATAGAGCAAACTCCGGTTACAATCGCCTCATATAAACCAGTCCTTTTTTGATCCGCAGATAATCTAGCGATGTACGTCGACTCCGAAGAAGTTGAAATCGAGCCTATAGAAGCAATAGATCGATTGATTTCTTTGAAGCTTCCGGGGTCAATGAGGCTCTCGATTCTATCCCGAGCTGACAATCCATAGTGAAATTTACATCCTGGACAAACCCTAAGTTGTTTGTATAACGGAGAGTCGATTAAAACTATACCGCAGACCAAGCACGCCTCACGCAAATCTATGTCCGCTTGGTGAATTTGCGATTGAGACTCACTGGAACTTAAAAGAAATCTAAGAAGGTTTGATAGTTTTTGAACCATACCTATTTTGCCTACTTACAATAAGTTAAATAATTGATACATTAAATATCTCGCGGCAATAAGATGAATTAAGTATGTTTGCCTACCGAATTATAACATCACGTGACTTCGATCCGTCACTTGGGCCGACTATGCCCTGTTCTTCTAGCTCATCCATGAGTCGAGCTGCTCGCGGGTAACCAATCCTCAATCTTCTTTGTAAAAAGGAAGTCGATAATTTACGCTCTGAATTTGCTAGCGCAATAGCTTTGTCTAATAATTCGTCTCCTGCTTCGCTAATATCGGCATTCTCAATTTTGTCTTCATCTAAGACTAAATTGAAATCCATTTCAGGTATAGGTGGCCAATTAATGTTTTTCCAGTAATCAACCAATTTAGTTATTTCTGAGTCAGATATGAATACTCCCTGCACTCTACTTGGTCGTGAAGCGTCGATTGGTTGATATAGCATGTCCCCGCGTCCTAAAAGTTTTTCTGCGCCAACACTATCTAAAATTGTCCTCGAATCAATTTGTGAAGTTACGCCGAAAGCGATCCTGCTTGGAAAATTTGCTTTTATTAACCCAGTCAACACATCTACTGAAGGTCTTTGCGTTGCGATTATTAAATGAATTCCAGTTGCCCTTCCAAGTTGAGCCAATCTACATAGTGACTGTTCAACCTCTACTGATGAGGTCATCATTAGGTCTGCTAATTCATCAATTACAACAACAAGATATGGCATTTTTTCCTTTGACTTTGAATTGTAGGAAGAAATATTCCTTGAGCCGGAGTGTTCCATATGTTTATAGCGCTTCAGCATTTCGTTAATAAGAGCTTTTAACAATGGCACCACCTCTCCAGTTTCTACGGTAACAGGAGTTAAAAGATGAGGTATGCCATTAAACGGAGTTAACTCAACACGTTTAGGGTCAATCAATAAAAGCCGTAATTCAGAAGGTGAGTTTTCAGCAATTAAGCAGGAAACTATGGTGTTGAGACATACACTTTTTCCGCTTCCTGTAGCACCAGCAACTAATAAATGAGGCATATTTATCAAATCTAATACAACGTCATCACCTCCGGTACTTTTTCCAAGAGCTATTGGCAACTTACCTGATTTGGATAGATTGCCAAAAGTATTATTATCCATGACTGATCTAATCGTAACTAAAGATGGGCTAGCATTTGGAACCTCAATTCCCACCAAAGAAGTGCCTAGAACAGGTGACTCTATCCGAATTGAAGAAGTCTGTAATGCAAGAGCGAGGTCCTTTTCGCGCTGCATTATAGTGTCCACTTTTACGCGAGTTTTAGATTCCACTTTTCTCTTAACAATTTTACCTGTGTCATCTAATATGACCTTGCCTGCATTATCAATAGCGTTTTCTTGCTTATATTTTCTAATCCAACCTGGTTCGATTCCATACATGGTTACGGTAGGGCCTGGCCTTGTCATCTTTACCTCTACTTCTACTCCGTAATCATTTAAAGTTTGTTGGATGTTTTTTGAAGTTTCAGCCATTTCAGATACAGGGACTGTTTGAGGTGGTTTGTCTACAAGAAGAGTTCTTTTAGGTAGCACCCATAAATTACGCCATTTGTCTAATAATGGTAGGCCTTGCACAGATAAAGTTTGTTGCAAGCCTAGTTCATTCTCGCTAGCCTCATTCCATGATTTATTGAACTTAGATGCGTGTTCCTGGGCAAGCACAGGTTGTTCTTCGACATTATTGTCTTCAGTCTCTAGTATTTCAGGATTGATGGTGACAGTAAACTCAGTTTCTTCTTCAACAGATACATCATTAAAAACACTGTCATATGTGTCAGAATCTAATTCTTGATTTATTAAAGAGGTTGCAGGTTCAGTATTTACTGAAGCAGTGTCAATTTCGTGATTTCGTTTAATCGATTTAAGCTTCGTATAAATAAGTTTTGAAATGTTTAAAGTGTACCAAAGCAACTTGTAACTTAAAGAGATTGATATTAAAGCAATTGTCGGTGACGTAGCTGCGATTTTCGATATCAAATAATAGCTGACTTTTGGGAATAAAACCCCCATACTGCAGCCGATCATTACCACTGCGATGAGCACAGCTATAGCATGATTGTTATTTGTAATTAAAGTTCCAATTTCACCCCCTAGCGATACTGTGCCATCCAAAGTAAATGGCCTTAAGGCAGAATCAATTCCAGGGTTAAAAGTAGACAGGATCGACAGTGTTGCTATTGAAGTAAATAATAATGAAACCCAGATGGTCAAATCGCGTTTTTGAATTATAGCTTTAGATTTATATAAAGTCCCAATGAAAACCGATATCCATATTATGGCAGGAACGAATCCAAGGCTTAACTGTAATAAGACCTCATCTTTAATGGTGATATATGCTTCGGTAACTTCATTAGCAAAGATAAAGGCTAAAATTGCTACAATAGCTAAAATGGCGAAGGTGCACGCGACTATGTAGCCACCCTGATGCCTTGGTAAAAATTTATTGAACTTGTAAGTCAGTTTGCCATTCATGCTGTAATCTTAAGTTCACAACGAATAGTTTTGAATAAAACGCAAGCTTTAAGTTTGTTAACCCGCTGACTGCACTAGAATTAAAACCACAGGTCGCCTTTTTGTCTCTTTGTAGAGCATATCAGCAACCACAGTTGTAATATTTTCTCTTATCTTGTACCAATCTATTACTGAATCACTGTTATTTTCCAGCGTAAAATGTACCACTTGTGAAGTTTTTTCCGAAAGAGCTTCGATCTTATTTAGCTCCGGAAAGCCGTATGAAATGATAGTCGGCTCGTTAGATAAAGCTAGAGGTTTTTCCTTAATATTTAATCCCACCACGACAATACCAGACTTTGATATTCGACTTCGTTGATTTAGCTGAAAATCTGAATTGTGCCAAGGCTTTTGGCCAGAGATAAAAATTTGTTCTAATGGTATATAGCTCGTTATATTTGCTTGCTTTGCATCAATTTCAACAACGTAACCATTTTCGAGTACTAAAGTGTTTTGAGGCTCTATACCGACTGACTGGGCTAGCTCCGTATTGGCTACTAGGTGTCTGTATTCTCCGTGTATAGGGATATAGAATTTTGGTTGGACGACGTTGAGTAAAAGCTTCAATTCTTCTCGTGAAGCATGGCCGTGAACATGCACTTCAGCGTTTCTGCTTGAAAATACTTTGGCCCCTAGTCTATAAAGATCATCAATAGTTTTGGCGACCAAAGACTCATTTCCTGGAATAGGGGATGAGGATAATATAACCGTGTCTCCTGAAACTATTTTGACATCTTTATGTTCGTTTCTAGACATCCTAACTAAAGCACTGGTGGGCTCACCTTGTGTTCCTGTGGCCAAAAGAATTGTTTTACTATCGGGCAGCTTTTTTGCTTCTTTTAAGGAAATTAATATGTTTGGTTCAACATTTAGATATCCCATTTTAATTGCCATTTTCAGGTTATTACTCATACTTCGACCTACTACCGCTACTTTACGATCATGCCTATGTGCGCTATCCAGCACAATCTGCATTCTTGAAATTAACGATGCAAAAGTAGCCACAATAATTCTGCCGGGAGCTTGAGATATTTTTAAATCTATAGGACTTTGTATTGTTGACTCAGATGGCGTATAACCATCGACCTCGGCATATGTAGAGTCAGCTAATAACACCAGCACACCCTCTGCTGCCAGCCGAGATAGTGTGGCAAAGTCCATTTTATGCTTGTCGATGGGCGTATGATCTATTTTAAAGTCACCGGTGTGCACAATTGCTCCATATGGAGTGTGGATAGCTATGCCCATCGAATCTGGGATCGAGTGACATACCCTAAAAAATTCGATATCAAAGCCACCTATTTTTAATAACTCATTAGGCTGTATAACCTGTAAATTTGACTGCTGTAAAAGTCCGTGTTCACGCAATTTCATAGTGATTAGACTGTGAGTTAATCTAGAAGCATAAACCGGTACATTTAGTTCTGATAATACGTAAGGCAGAGCTCCAATATGATCTTCGTGTCCATGTGTTAGCAAGATAGCCTGAACTCGATCCTGGTTTTTAATCAGGTAGTTAATATCTGCAATTATAAAATCCACCCCTGGCATGTCACTACTCGGAAACAAAATTCCAGCGTCAATGACAATGATTTCCTCATCTAATTCGATCACCATCATATTGCGTCCAATCTCGCCCAGGCCGCCTAGGGGGATAATTTTGATCTTAGAAAAGTTTGACAATTAACATTACCCCATTTTAAATACCATCATTAACCTGTTTATTTGGTAATTGATTTGAATCAAAATCAAAAGCCAGCTGCTTGTTAGTAACATCATCTCCTGTTGTTTCGAGGCCCAACTGAGAATCATTTATAAGGCTTTTCATTGTGCGAAAATCTTCTTGTACCACAGGTTTAAGTTTTGGGTTGTGTAGAGTTGCAGCAGGATGATAAACGGGGAAAATAATACGATCATTCCATTTCCTTGGCTTACCCCTGGCATGACTAATTAATTCTCCCGGAAAGAAATTGCCGAACGAGTGGCGGCCAAGAGTTACGATTAATTTTGGATCAATAAGGTTAATCTGCTCCTCCAGATATTTCCAGCATTGATTGATTTCATCAGTGCTAGGGTCTCGGTTGTTTGGAGGCCTGCACTTTACAATATTCGCAATATATACCTGCTGCCTATTTAAACCGATAAGTTTTAGCATGTCAGAAAGTACTGTGCCTGCAGCGCCGACAAAAGGCAAACCCTGTTCGTCTTCTCGCGCACCAGGCGCTTCGCCCACAAACATTATTTTTGATTGTAAGCTGCCTTCTCCAGGCACAGCATTAGTTCGCGTGTGACAGAGATCGCATTTAACACAAGTCTTGATTCTGTTGACCAGTGTTTCGTATTGAGGAATTACCATAAAAAACAGAAAGCTAAATATAAAGAACTTTAAATAGATTGAATCTAAGCATTATGCAATCTTACAGTAAAGCTACGGCGTCTATAATAAAATCAGTTGATTGATATGTCTTTTATTAATCTTCTACGCCGTGTTCTTTAAGGAAATCTATTGCTGCCTGAACAGTGGTTATGGACTCAGCATCTTCGTCAGATATTTCAATAGTGACTGAATCAGAACTAAATTCTTCTTCAAAAGCCATTATTAACTCAACCAGATCAAGTGAATCAGCATTTAAATCATCGACGAATGATTTATCAGGCGTAACTTCTGCAGGCTCAACTCCTAATTTGTCAGCCACCGTGGACTGAACCCTTTCAACTACTGTTGCCATTAATTTCTCCTATAAATTATCAAAAATAAATTATACCTTAACTTTTTTGGCAAGTATTAGAGAACCTAATACGCCATTTATAAACTTTGGTGATTTTTCAGTGCCAAAAACCCTTCCAAGGTCCACTGCTTCGTTAATTGCCACCTTTGGAGGGGTACCGCTTTTACCAATTATTTCTGCGATAGCTATTCTCAATACATTCTTATCTACGCCGGGCATCTGTTCCAAAGGCCAGGAAGGAGCAAATTTTGATATTAAATCATCTATTTGCTGTATGTTTTCATTAATAATATTCAATAATTTATTTGCATAGACCTCTGAATCACGGCATACATCCTTGGCCTGAGATCGGAATTTTAATGATTTCTGCACAGGGTGATTTGAGGTGTCGTTTTCAAACATTACTTGCATAGCAATTTCCCGAGCTTTGCTGCGAGCACTGAAAGGGCGATCTGTATTGGAAAGTTTAGCGGCATTTCGTTGTGGAGTTAAATTCATAATTTTATTTAAGAGTTAATCCCTGTATAGAATTCAAATTACTAATAGACATACTATTGACCGTGTTGTCGATCCTTTTCAACATTCCGTTTAAAGCCTTACCGGGACCGAATTCAATAAAATTCGTGGCGCCCATGGTGATCATGTATTCGATAGATTTTTTCCACTGCACACACTCGCAAATTTGAGAAACGAGTTCTTTTTTTAATTGATTGACTGTGTCAATTGGTTTAGCAGTTATATTTGCCACTATTGGAATGCAAGGAGCTTGGAGATTCACCGAATTAACAGCACTTTGTAATCCGTCTCGTGCGGGTTCCATTAAAGCGGAATGAAATGCCCCGCTGACTTTTAGCGGCATGGCCCTTTTTGCCCCACGGGCCGAAGCCATATCCAATGCTTGCGCAACTGCCAAGATGTCTCCACTGATGACCACTTGATGATTAGTATTGACGTTAGATATATATGTTCCGGTTTGTCTTGAGATCTCTTCGATAATTATTTCATCTAAGCCTATAATGGCTGCCATTGTGCCAGGCTTTAAATCACAAGCCTCTTGCATCAGGCGCCCTCTTTCCTGCACTAGTTTTGCCGTACTGCTGATGTCAAGCGATCCAGTAATTGCTAGGGCAGTATATTCTCCAAGGCTATGACCTGCCACAAAACTTGGTTGAGGCATATCTTTTTTACCCAAAAACTCTTCCATTACTTTGTAAGCTGCCAGGCTGACTGCCATGATTCCTGGCTGAGCATTGCTAGTTTGTGTTAATTTTGATTCAGGCCCCTCAAATATTAATTTTGAAAGGGGTCGATTGAGCGCATCGTCAATTTCATCAAAAACAAGCTTGGCTGCCTTGGAATTTTCATATAACTCTTTACCCATGCCCACCACCTGGCTGCCTTGCCCTGGAAACAAAAAGGCGAATCCAGATTTAGTATTGATTGTTTTATTTGTAGCGCTCAATAGTTATATACGTTTGGATAGCTGAAATTTATACTGAATCTAAGCTTGCTTCCTCAGCATTACCAATGACTTGCCTGCCATTGTAAAAACCACACGCAGGACATGCTCGATACGGCTGTTTTGGTTCATCGCAGCCTGGCTCTGGGCAAGTTCCGTACGACGGCTTGGTAAGGCTCATATGAGCCGCTCGGCCACCCTTACGGTATTTTGTTTGTTTCTTTTTAGGAAGAGGAGGCAATTAATTCTCCAAAAGGTTTAAAAATATGTGTAGTCGTATGACTTTATATCAATATTAGAAACTAAGTCTAACACTTTATTTCCATAAATTTTAGCCCAAAAATTAATTTTGAATCTAGGATTAAGATCTGTTTTAACAAATGCAACTATCTAGATTCAGGTTTAATCCACAGTTAACACATATGCCTGCACAGGTTTCATCACAAATTGGGTTTAATGGTATTTCTAATTCTATATGGTCACGTATCGAATCAGTCAAATCCAGTATATTGTCATTTGTTATATATTGTGTTTCCTCGATTTCTAAATTATTTGAAGCATATGAATTAACGTAATATTCCTCATTTATTTTTAAAGACAATTTCCGGGTGTGGGTATTAAGGCATCGAGAGCATTGGGAATTAACCTCACAAGTGAGCAAGGCGGTAACCCAAATTCCTACATCAGTTCTTATCATCTCAGCTGAGCCTGACAGGTTAGTTTCCCCCGTTGGGTGAATTAAAGTTGTCTTATATTCAACTTGATTTTGTAAATAGAAGACATGATTAAGGAGAGAAAATGATTTAATGGCTCCTGGATTTTTTTTGATAAATTGCGAGACGTTGAATTCCATATGAATCCTGCAAATAGTAAAAAGTTTAAGCTAAGTTTTAACTAAAGGGCGCATTTTGTTGTATTAAAAATC
Organism: SAR202 cluster bacterium; assembly: GCA_009392275.1. Taxonomy (GTDB): domain Bacteria; phylum Chloroflexota; class Dehalococcoidia; order Lucifugimonadales; family UBA2962; genus UBA2962. Next base: position 176,983 of record VFGV01000004.1, on the reverse strand, counting down.
TATAGTACCTGCACAATTAACCTTGTGAATGACACTTTACAGGATTAACATGTTTAATTGTAGGAACTACATTTTGTTTTCAATACTACAATAAGTCGCCCTAACTATTTGATTGAACATAAACTGGTTATTTATGAAAACTCTATATGCAATAAAACGAATTCTGACAAGTTTAGCATTAATCATGCTTATTATTGTTACAGCTATCAATTGCAGCTCTGAGATTAAGGTTGATTTACAGGTCGAAACGGATTCTCCACATGATGCCCCAGCTGTTCAAGAACAATTAGATTCTGGTGCGCGAGAAGTATTGTCTGTTGAGGATTTAGTGCTCTCAAAAGAGGAATTAGATGACATAAAAGAATACTTGAATAGAACTTTTGCTGAAAACACATTTCGATATTCTATGGATGCAATTATAAAAACAGACGTTGCTGGGATAGAAGTCACAATTCCAATTTCTATATTAGGTGAATATCAGCCACAAGATAAAGCAAAAGCGGTCGTATCTATTAATATGGGATTTGTGGATACTGATACATATAGTGTTTCTAGCGAAGGTAAGTTGTATTTTGCCGATTCTATAAATGGTAAATGGACATCATCGGAAGACACAGGGCAAATTTTTTCGAGCCCAACAGTAATGTTACGCACTATTTTGAATGATTCCGGACCATTAGAAGTAGTTTCGAGGGAAAATCTAGCTGATAGCTCGTTGCTGCACGTTAAGGTTTCAGACCTTGAAGCCCTATTCGGAAATATTGATAACGACATTCAAGTAGATCTCTGGATTGAAGAAGAGCAATTACAACTATATAAATTAACTTTAGAAGGGCCGATATACATGCCTGACATAAAAACGTATTTGCCATCACAAATTGATGCCAGAGAAGCAACCCTGAGCGCCACTTATGAATTTTCCGGGTTTCGAGATGCAATTACGGTAGACGTGCCAGAAGCAGAAAATTACTTAGTAAACGGCAAACTGCCTGGCACAAAAGTTTTTGAACAAGTTAATCTGGTGATTGCATTTGGAGAATCACATCCGGAATATAAGTCAACCCCCGCAACTTCTGGTTGGCACTACGGACAACCTGATGCACCGGCTCCTTGGGGGGTTCATGACGAATTTATACCCGACGAGGTTCTACTTCAAAATTTGGTTCAAGGCGGGATAGGCCTTCACTATAATTGCGAAAAAGAATGTCGGGATGTGGTTGATGTTTTTACTAAGTTTGCTGAACAGTATCCAAAAATAATTGTTTCACCATACTCGGGTATGGATCAAAAAATAGCTATAACGGCTTGGTCGTATATTGATGAAATGGACGAAATAGATATAGAACGCATCGAGCTATTTATAAAAGCTCATCATAACTCTGAACGAGCTCCTGAACACTTTAAACCATAGGGAGTTAGTTTTTTAAATTATTGCATGCGTTCTTTATAAACAATGCGATTTCTTTGGTAGGAGTGCCCGGGCCAAAAATATGTGCTACACCCATTTCTTTAAGCATAATCCGGTCTTCCTCAGGAATGATACCTCCAGCTACTATCAAAATGTCATCTCTGTTTTGCTCGGATAGGCTATCTAAAATTTGTTTAAAAAGTTCTAAATGAGCACCTGATAGGATGGATAGACCAATTACATCCACATCTTCGTCTATAGCCGCAGAAACGATCATGTCAGGCGTTTGTCTTATTCCGGTGTAAATCACATCCATGCCAGCTTCACGAAGAGAGCGAGCTACTATTTTGGCTCCACGATCATGCCCATCTAGTCCAGGCTTTGCAACCAAGACTTTTATAATTGTTTCACCCATGAATCACCGTTTTGCGCTTTCTGAATCAACGAGCTCAATTAAAACTCCACCTGTTGATTTTGGATGAATAAAAGCGATATTGCCAGAAAGTCCATTACGCGCAGTTTTATCTATTAAATTAATTCCTGTAGCTTGCAATTTATCTAAGGATTGATTCAAGTTATCCATTTCAAAGCAAATATGATGTACTCCCTCTCCACGTTTTTCAATGAAGCTAGCAACACCGCCATTATTTTGAAGAGGCTGTATGAATTCTAATTGAGATTCGCCCACTCTTACCAATGCAGCCTTAACCCCATGGTCTTCTAGTGTTTCAATTTCAGGCTGATTTATTCCAAATGTATTCACATAGAAACTTATCGTTTCTTCTATATCTGATACTGCAATTGCTACATGGTTGATATGACGGGCAACGCATCCAGTTTTATTTGATTGTCTCAAAATTTACTTACTCCTGGGTCTATAGTAATTAATACTTAAGCGATCAATCAACTTTTTATCCGCTAAGTAACGACCTCGCAATTAATATACGCTGTATTTCAGATGTGCCTTCATATATTTCAGTAACTTTCGCATCTCTATACAATCTTTCAGCGATATTTGGAGCAAAATAGCCAATACCGCCGTGTATTTGTACTGCCTGGTTGGCTGATTCGACAGCTACTTTAGATGCATATAACTTCGCCATAGAAGCTTCTGTCTCAAAAGGTTGATTATAATCCGATAATGCAGCTGATCGATAGGTTAACAACCTAGCAGCTTGAATTTCTGTAGCCATGTCGGCGAGCTTGTTTTGGATCGCTTGAAATTCAGATATATAATTTCCGAAAGCCTTGCGTTGTTGAGCATATTGTATTGATATCTCAAGTGCCATTTGAGCTATTCCGACAGATTGAGCTGCTATCAAAATTCGCCCAGCATCAAGTACCTGCATTGTCATATGAAAGCCCTTGCTAGCTTTGCCAAGCCTGTTTTCGTTTGGTATGAAAACATTGTTGAAGTTCAGCTCGCAAGTTGATGACGCGCGAATTCCCAGTTTGCCCTGTTGCGGGGTTACTGTTAAACCTTCACTAGGTGCTTCTAAAATAAATGTTTCCAAACCTTTGCTCCCTAGACCTGGATCTGTAGATGCGACTACGATCACAATTCCAGCCTCTTGTCCATTTGTGATGAAGTGCTTTGAGCCATTAATGATGAAACCTTCGTCAACTTTGGTTGCTAGCGTTTTAATAGATGCAACATCACTACCTGCATCCGGCTCTGTTAAAGCCAAAGCGCCAATAGTACTTGCTTCAACAAGTCTAGGTAAATAAAGGGATTTTTGTTTCAGGTCACCATACAACTCAATATATTTACTACATAGTGACATATGGCTTGCATATATGACTGCTGTAGAGGCACACCCTCTGGCAATCTCTTCTGTTGCTATAGCCAAATGCATATTTGTCCCTTCAACTCCGCCAAAAGTTTCGTCTATACCGAGCCTGAAGAGACCCATTTCGGCAATTTTATTTATCGCATCGTGCGGAAATTTTTCATTTAAATCATATTTACTTGCATTAGGTATCAATTCACGGTCTACAAAGTCCCTGATAGTTTTTCTGAGAAGCAAGTCGTTTTCATTCAAGTGTGGATCGATCATTTTTATCCTAATTTAAATCAGAATGGAGAGAATTCTTTTTGTTCTCCGAAAACGCTTCTCAGCGCATCCGAGATTTCACCAACAGTTACGTAATTTTCTACGGCATCAATCATGAAAGGCATAATGTTTTGTGTGGATGAAGCAGCCATTCGAAGGGCATGTAGGCGCTTTTCCACCTCGTCTGGATTTCGCTCGGACTTTACTTTAGCCAGCCTCTTGAGTTGATTTTTAGTTTGGTCTGGGTCGATTCGTTGAATTGGAATAATGGTAGGATCGGTAGTTTGAAACGCGTTAACACCTACGACAGTCTCGTGATTATTTTCAACATCCTGCTGTAATTTATATGCAGAATCATGTATCTCCTTTATTTGAAAACCTTGTTGTATAGCGCCCAATGCACCACCCATATCTTTTATTTGGTCGATATATGAATTTGCTTTAAGTTCAATTTGATCAGTTAAGTTTTCTATATAATACGATCCTCCTAATGGATCAACAGTGTCAGTAATCCGAGTTTCATGCGCAAGGATTTGTTGCGTTCGTAAAGATAGTTCTGCTGATTCAGGAGTCGGTAAAGATAAGGCTTCATCACGAGAATTGACGTGGAGTGACTGAGTTCCTCCTAAAATTGCAGATAGTCCTTGCAATGTACTTCTTACAACATTATTGTCTGGTTGCTGAGCAGTTAAAGTGACTCCGGCCGTTTGGGTATGAAAGCGGCACATCCATGAGCGAGGGTTTTTTGCTTTGAAATGGTTTCGCATTATATTTGCCCACATTCTTCTAGCAGCTCGGAATTTCGAAACTTCCTCGAATAAGTCGCTCTGGGCAACAAAAAAGAAAGATAATCTTGGTGCAAATGAATCAACGTCTAATCCTGCATTGATTGCTGATTGAACATATTCGACCGCATTGGAGAATGTAAATGCCAATTCTTGTACAGCAGTAGCGCCAGCTTCTCGCATGTGATATCCAGATATCGAAATCGTATTCCACTTTGGTACCTGTTCGGCACAATATTGAAATAAATCAGTAACCAGGCGCATTGAGGGAGTTGGTGGGAAAATATAGGTGCCTCGGGCTATATATTCCTTTAAAATGTCATTTTGTACTGTGCCGCCAATTTGGTCCAAAGGAATGTTTTGTTTCTTTGCAAGAGCAATGTACATTGCTAGAAGTATGGATGCAGTTGAATTGATAGTCATGGAAGTTGTTACTTTATTTAAAGGTATTTCTTTGAATAAGACCTCCATGTCAGCTAAAGAACTTATTGGTACGCCTGCACGGCCTATCTCTCCTAAAGCTAGCGGGTGATCGGAATCATATCCAGTTTGCGTTGGTAAATCGAAAGCAACCGACAGGCCGCTTTGTCCGCTATTTAGTAAAAACTTATACCTTTCATTTGACTCTTCCGCAGAAGCCAAGCCAGCGTATTGCCTCATTGTCCAGACTTTGCCTCGATACATGTTAGGCTGTAATCCCCGAGTGTAAGGATACTCTCCGGGGTAACCTAGATTGGACTGCGTTGCATCAGTGTGGTCATATACTGTCTCCAGTTTGATTCCAGACCGGTTATCAAAGTCAGGTTTGCGCTCGATGCGTCTTTTTATAGTAGGCTGGAGCACATTTTTGATCCAATTGGATTTAGAGTTACTTTTCATTAAATATTTCCTATCTGCATCAGTCTAAAAATCTAATCTGTCCCTTGTCAAATAAGCGCCTAGCATTGAATTGACGTTAAATCCAAGCACCCATAAAATGAACAAGCGTTCTAAATTTATTTTATATTGAAGAATTTATAATATGACAGAAGACAGCGGTACCAAAGACCAACAAAAACGGATTGTATCTGCTTTAACGCAAGAAGGCGAGGTTAAAGCAGATCTATCGCTTCGGCCACGAAAATTGTCAGAATACATTGGGCAAACACGTGTGAAAGATAATCTCACGATTTCTATTAAGGCGGCCTTACAAAGAGGGGAGCCCCTTGATCACACTCTCATCTATGGGCCACCAGGGCTTGGAAAAACAACAATGGCACATATATTGGCTACGGAAATGGGAGTCAGCATAAAAACCACTTCTGGGCCCGCCATTGAAAGGCCAGGTGATATGGTGGCATTATTAACACAGCTTAGAAAATTTGATGTTTTATTTATTGATGAAATACATCGATTGCCGCGGATAGTAGAAGAAATACTGTATCCCGCGATGGAAGACTTTTTTGTTTCATGGGTTGTTGATAAAGGATTGAAGGCCCGGTCTATGAACCTGTCGATACAGCCCTTTACTCTAATTGGTGCTACTACGCGATATGGCATGGTAAGCGCCCCTCTTAGGGATCGATTTGGCTCAATACACAGGTTAGAGTTTTATGATGAAGAAGCAATGTCTACTATAGTGTCTAGGTCAGCCAAAATATTGGACATAGAGGCAACCGATGAAGGTTGCTCAGAAATTGCTCGTAGAGCTAGAGGTACACCGAGAATAGCAAACAGATTGTTGAGGAGAACAAGAGATTATGCTGAGGTGGTTGCTAAGACTGGCATAAACAACAAAGTTGCCTTGAAAGCCCTTAATCAGCTTGCTGTGGACAATATAGGCCTAGATGATATAGATAGACAGGTTTTGAATTGCATTATTCTAAAATTTGGAGGCGGTCCTGTTGGACTTGATACTGTCTCTGCCTCAATTAATGAGGAATCAGATACTATAGAAGATGTATATGAACCATTTCTACTTCAATTAGGATTTTTGGAACGTACTCCGCGGGGTAGAATTGCAACCCCACTTGCTTACCAGCATTTAGGAATTGAGCACGATAAATACAAACAGCAAAACATGTTTTAAACTCAATACAGACTAGTTTGAATTGGAGAAGCGAATTGAATATGAAGCCGGTATCTTCAAAGCAAAAAATCAAACGCCCAGATTGGCTTGAATACTATATAAATATAGCAATAGCTGTACGAGATAGAGCGAATTGTCAGGGATCAAAAATAGGTTCAATTTTGGTTTTAGATAATCGGATATTAACTACAGGCTACAACGGAACTCCTCAAGATATGCAGAACTGTGATGAAGGAGGTTGTGATCGATGCGCTGACCGCCAAACCTATTCCTCAGGAGAGGCATATGATTTATGCATTTGTGTCCATGCAGAACAAAACACATTATTAAGTGCAGCGAGATTTGGGATATCCGTAGAGGGAGCTGATTTGTACACTACCCTGCAACCATGTTTTGGTTGCACTAAGGAATTGTTACAGGCAAAAATAAATGCGGTTTATTATTTACATAATTGGCAACCATCATCGACATCTTTGTTGGCGGCTTTGAAGAAACTTCATGGACGTTTTCCTGGCGGAATGAAAAAAATAGAAGCCGATGATCCAAAACAAGAATGGGCAAGATCAATTAATTAAGTAAAAAGCTTTAGTATAAATTGCCACCAGTCGACCACCACATCTATAGCTCGAAATTTATCTAAAAATTTCCACCAATGCAGGACATATTCTTGGAGCTCCTTAAGCGCAATTATGGGGATCAACCACATAAACGAACGGTGCCAGGTTAGTTTGTAATTAGGTTTAAAATATCTGGCTGCGGCTACAAATATAAACCAAGTTTCGAATACATTTGGGAAAAATAATAATAATCCACGCCATCCTGTTAATTCAAACAAGACCACACCGATAATCCGATAAGCGAAAAGAAATATTGATATTAATCTGGAGGGCCCTGTCCATCTGATCGAGGCTACGAGAAAGGTAGCCATATAGATTAAGTCAACCCATTTGTCGAAGGCCTGGTAGTTTCTGATGCCTCCAAAACTTAATAGATTCATCATGAACAAATCTGAGAAATCGATAAGGATTGCTAATATTGCACCAAATAAGGCCCACTTTAGTACTGGCAGAGAGCCAAGAATTCTTACGAGGCCAATTATGATCTCTTCAAAAGTCATTTCACTCGATAAAAATTTTCAGAGTTTTAATATTTTGAAGTTTACTAAGAATTAGCTATATTGTCTTTTTAGTTCACAGCTGCGGGTTATTTTGTAGCAACTGATTGATTGATCCAGAAAGGATCTGATTGATCAGAGTTATCGACGGCCCAAATTAAAATACGAAAAGCTAGTTCAAATTCATATCTAATACGATCTAGTCGGTCAGTAGCGTCAAATTGATTTTCCATGTTTAATGGAACGTTCTCGATTCTTAAAATCTCACTGCCTTGTCGTAGCGTCACTTTTAGCAATCCAAGCTGATCATCAGTGTGAACGGAAATTTTAGTAAGAGGGGCATCTACTGTATTTAATGTTAGGGACACTCCAGAGTGTTGTGCAGAGGCATCTAAATGTCTTATTACAGAGTCAAGATGACCTTCTGCGGCAGCAATCCTGCCCTGTTCGATTAATTTAAGCATTTCCTCGCCTCGCGTGGACGCAAGTCTTGCATGAGTTTGTGCAATTTCAGCGTCAGATCGTGTTACTGCAAGCAAGACATTTTCTTTTGTTCGTTTAATCCAATAATTACTGTCGCCAGGTATTGCGTTTTCCGAATAAACTGCTGCGATACTACCAATCCCTAAAACCAGGACAGCGAAAAACACAAGAGCCGCCATGGGCATGGCAATAGGCCTGAAAAATCTTCCTGTGAAAGGGATTGGGAATTTAGAGGAAGCATCAGCTTTATTTGCCGCATCCAAAAAGCGTGCTTTTGTAGCCTGTTTGGCAGGTTCTCTTGATTTATAAGATTGAGCTGCGTTGATTGAAATAGCAACTGCTTCTAACAGAGGAGCAAGACCATCACGATTCGACTCGTACAGTTTTAGACATTCCTCTATGCTGTGACCTTCCTGCATAAGTGCTATGCAGTGATTTACTATTTCGTCTAGTTTTTCAGTTATAAAAATCGATTTTACAAAGGTCCATAATTTTAATGGAGAATACCAGGCATGCTCTATGTGCCCTGTAATATTATGGACAGGACGTGTCTGCCTGATTGCTGATATAAAACGACGTTTGGTGTCTATTTTGACAGTCTTATTTGGTGCATGGGATTGGGCTGTCAAAATTGTCATTTGAGCAGCCTTTAGCAAAGGCAACAACTGGATTCTTTGCGAATCGTATAGATTTACGCAATCTTCGACGCTATGACCTTGATGCATTAGTTCTATGCAATGATTAAATATTTCATCAAGGTCTCTATTAATGTTAAACGATTTCATGATTTAAACTGGTTGCTCCGAGAAAGCTTGATTAGCCTGAAGTAGGACACGTAATTTTTTTACAGCAGAGTGTTGAAGAGCTTTCACAGAGTTTTCGTTACGATTTACTGCCTCCGCTGTTTCTTTAATACTCAGGCCACCTGCAAATCGAAGATTCAAAACCTCACGTTGTAGCTCAGTTAGATTTTCCATAGCCTGATTAACTTCCCGCATAGCTAATTTAGTTTCGACATAAGTATCTAAAGTCGATTGAGATTCCCCAACAGTAGTTAATATCGTGTCTAATGGAACATTTTTATTTCGGCCCTGTTTTCTATAATGATCAATAACCCGATTATGGGCTATTCGAAAAAGCCAAGACGAAAACGGGTGACCTTGAGGCTTAAATTTTCTAATTGACTCTAACATCCGTAGGAAAACATCTTCGGTCAAATCCTCGGCAATGAGCGAATCACTTGTTTTGAAAGCGATATACCGAAAAATTTGATCATAAAAATGGTCATACAGTGCCTCAAAAGCAGATGATTCTCCTTTTTGGGCAAGCACTACATATCTATCCACCTGATCTTTCGTTAGTTTTTGTTCCCTATTCACGTGTATTGCACCTTCTCTACTCAATTATAAAACGCTTGTTGTGCACAAATCGTTAGTTTTTAGTTGATAGTTATATAAAAATCAGACTGCAATGCCAATCAAAACAATATGATTTCATCAGTTAATTTCTAGATCCATCAATAGGGCATCTTCATTTTTATCTGAGTAATAATTTTTTCGACTTCCACACACTTTGAACCCGAATTTGGTGTAAAGGTTAATTGCTGGCATATTTGAAGCACGTACTTCAAGAGTAATAAGTTTTGATTTAACTGAGCATGCAAGTTCGATTAGAGAATTTAATAACAACCTCCCAATTCCATGTCCCCGGAATTTCTCCTCAACTATAAAGTCGATTATTTGGATTTCATCTACCACATTCCAGCCGCCGATAAAACCTGACACATTTTTGGCATTAGTCTTACATTCACATAAATAGTTATTTAATTTGATGGTTTCATCTAATTCTTCGTAGCAATGCTCAAAATAGGCTACAAGATATATGGAGTTAGGTTTCCGAATTTCCCTTGCAAAATCAGTATGAAGCCGAGATGCCGGAAAGGTATTCCTTTGGATGTTTAAACAGACCTCTTGATCAAATAATTGGAAATTCCGGACACGATTAACTGGGAGTGAGTCTTTTGGAATTTTGGTTGAATTGGCCATTATTTTCAGCGAGGTCTTTTAAGGTGCCCAAACAAAGATAATTAGTGGAATCGATACAGCGATCACTACTAACGACAATGGCAGGCCCACCCTCCAATAATCAGTGAATTTGTATCCCCCGGGCCCCATTACTAGCGTGCTTGACTGATGACCAATTGGTGTGAGAAATGCAGCTGACGCCCCCACAGCGACTGCCATCAGCAATGGGTCAATGCTTACCCCCATGCCAATAGCTACATCTATTGCTATTGGAGCCATAATAACAGCAGCAGCGGTGTTGTTTACAACTCCGGATAAAATCATTGTAGCAGCCAGTATTATAAGTAATGTTAAAGCTAGAGATCCATGAGCGCCAATTGAATTTATCGCATCAGCGATAGTTAACGAACCCCCTGTGCTGACTAAAGCTCCTTCAATCGGTATCATGGCAGCCAGTAATACAATAACCGGCCAATTGACACTATCGTATGCCTCTCTCAAACTAACACCTCCCACTAAAATCATTAGGAAAGCTGCGCTTACGAATGCAATTTGGATTGAAATGACGTTCGTTGCAGTTAGTATAATCGCAACAAGGAATATAGCCATAACTAAGGGGGTGTTTTTTTTAGGTCGGTTAAGCCTTATGTCTCTACCAACTAATGGAAGGACACCCATTGATCTAAGACCCTCTCTGACCGATCCCGGGTTTCCTTGCACCAATAAAACGTCTCCTATAGCTAGCCTCAACGTGCTAAGGCGTTCTCGTATATGCTCCCCCTGCCTTGAAACTGCCAGTAGATTAATGCCATATCTTTTAAGCATATCGATGCCAGAAGGAGTTCTGCCTTCTAGTTCCGAGTTTGGTGCAATTACCGCCTCTGATGTGATCAAATCACCTTTATTGCTAGACCACGTTACAGATCCATCACCTCCGGCAATTTGAAAGCCTGTTACTGAAAGAAGTTCTTGTAGATCCTCGGGATCTGCCTCAATTATTAAAATGTCTCCACTTAGTATGGTTTGTAAAGTTGAAGGTGCATCATAACGCGTTTCATTTCTAATTAATCCCACTATATCGAAATCGGCATCCATAGCATTTTTGATTTCACCCCAAATACTTCCTGCCATAGTTGCGTCAGGTGGCACGACAATTTCCGTAATGTATTCTTGTATGCTAAATGCATCTAGAGCTCCTGAAGGGGAGGTTCTAGAAGGTATTAATCGCCATCCAATCAATACTATAAACACAAACCCAGCTGCCGCCACACCTAATCCAACAGGCGAAAATTCGAACATCCCAAATGGAGGAGCGTTGCCCATGTCGTTTCTTATAGTTGCAATTACCATATTAGGCGGAGTTCCTATAGCTGTTATAAGCCCTCCAAGCAGAGACCCAAAAGCTAATGGCATCAATAAAAATGAAGGAGATCGTCCGGTCCTCCTGGCTGTTTCAATCGCTACGGGCATCATAAGCACCAATGCCCCTACGTTGTTCATAAACGCAGAAAGTAAGACCGTTAATCCAGTCAGTGCGGCCAGCTGGGTAAGTTTTCCAGGGCCTAAAGTAGAAAGCAGCCTGTTAATGGAGTCAGCAACACCTGCGTTCGCTAGGCTTCTGCCTATCACCAAAACAGAAGCAACTGTTATAACTGCTGGATGTGCAAATCCAGTAAATGCTTCTCGTGGAGGAACTATATCTGATAGGACTAGAATTAAAAGAGTAAATAGGGCAACTAAATCAAATCGCCATCTACCCCATATAAAAAGCACAAATGCCATCGCGATAACCGCAAATACGATTTCTTGATGGTGGTTTGAACCAAACATTCGGGTTCACTTGTGCAGGAATTTAAGTCTGACTGTTCCATAATTAAAAAATTTAAAAACATATTTTAGCGGTAATTAGTAGTGACTTGCTATATTGCTGAGAGCGTCAGAACTGGAATTATTGACGATAATGGGGTGGATAGCTATAAGTTTTGCTTTGTAATTTATGATTTATGGTATGCTGATTAACGCTAGCTACACGCTGGTAACTCAACTAATCTTTATTTATGATAAATTTACGAAAAGAAAATTATTAGTTGTTTCACCTTCTGAAAAGCTAAAAATATTAAGTAGATCGGATATATGCATGGCAGATAGACTCAGTATTAATGACAATCGCACGGGCAATAAACATGAACTTACATTGTCTTATGGTACGCATGAAAATGCTGGTTCAGCAATATCAGCTAAAGATTTACGAGAAATAAAGACTTCTGAGAAGGATTTCGGTGTTTTGGTTCATGATCCTGGATTTATGAACACTTCAGCCTGTAAAAGCTCAATAACATTTATTGATGGTGATGCAGGGATTCTACGCTATAGAGGTTATCCGATTGAAGAACTGGCTGATAAGAGCAGTTATCTTGAAGTTGCGTACCTATTATTGCATGGAGAGTTGCCAAACAAGTCTGATCTTGATGTTTGGACGACTGATATTACTAACCACACTTTTCTTAATGAAAAAATCAAGAAGTTTTTGGATGGATTTCGATACGATGCACATCCAATGGGAATACTAGTTAGTGCTCTAGCCTCGCTGTCAACTTTTTACCCTAAATCTCGTAATGTAGAGGATCCCGAAATTAGGGCAAGATCTATTCGCCGCTTGATAGCAAAAATACCAACACTAGCTGCTTTCACTTATAGATACAGCGTAGGCTTACCTTATGCTTATCCTGATAATGACTTAAGTTATTCAGCAAATTTCCTTAATATGATGTTTCGTGCTACAGAAACAAAATATAAACCTGATCCAGTGTTAGAAAAGACTCTGGATGTGCTACTAATATTGCACGCTGATCATGAACAAAACTGCAGCACTAGTGCCATGAGAGCCGTAGGTAGCTCAGATGCTGATCCTTATGTTTCGATATCTGCAGCCACAGCAGGACTTTACGGACCTTTACATGGTGGTGCAAATGAACGGGTGTTAGAAATGTTATCTGAAATAGGAAGTGTTAAAAATATAGCTCCATATATAGAAAAAGTTAAACAAGGCGAGTTTAGATTGATGGGGTTTGGACATAGAGTGTATAAAAACTTTGACCCTAGAGCCAAAATATTAAAGAATTTAGCAGAACAAGTCTTTGAAGTCACGGGCAGAAATAAACTTTTAGATATAGCAATTGAGCTTGAGAAAGTAGCGCTAAACGACGAATATTTCGTAAAGCGCAAGTTATATCCGAATGTTGATTTTTATTCTGGAATAATATATCAAGCGATGGGTATGCCGGTAGAGATGTTTCCTGTTTTGTTTGCTATAGGTCGCACTGCTGGATGGCTGTCACATTGGGAAGAAATGCGAAGAGACCCTGAATTACGAATAGCGAGGCCTCGGCAGATATATACTGGATATCCTAAAAGAAATTATTTAAACATAGATGACAGGTAATATATCCGACCAGGCTATACAAACTTACAACCAGATTTGTAACATGGTGTTATTCTAACCAGTAAACTCCTAGACACTCGTATCTTTTTATGTGACATTATAATGTCACTGGAGGAAGAATAATATGGAAGCTGTATTTTTTATACTTATCGGGGGCGCACTGTTTTCACAGTCTTGGAACTTATTGGGTCTATTGGCTGACGGACGGTCTGTAGGGCTTCTTGTTGGCTCTCTTGCTCTTATGTCTTTGATCGCACTAATAATTGATCCGATGATTCTAGAATCTGATTTACATAATTCTCATTGGGTTACTAATAACGCTGTTTTCAAAGGATTGATTATCCTCTGGTCAGTGTATTTGCTCGCTTCTGGAGCACAACACTTTTTAGATTTGGAAGAACGTGCTGTGGGTCTGTTTGCTGGATTCGTAAGCGTAATTTCACTAGTTGCATTTTTATACTTCGTAATTCGCCTTGCACCTGAAACTAATAAGTACGGAGAGGCTGTTTGGTTGTCAGTATCGGTGGGAACGCTTATTTTAGCGATAAATGCAGGGCTAACCTTTTTCCACCAAGCAATACCATTTCACGTAATAAGACTAGTCTCTGGATGGTTTTTGTTAGTTGGAGGCGTGATTTTAGGCGTTGTAGGAATTTTAGTGGGCATTGGAACAATAGGCCTGTAATTCATTTAATCTGATTATAGTTAAAAATCCGACTTATACTTTAGTAAAATCTATAAAAAATTTGACTTAAGTTTTAAACATTAGTACAAAATAATGGTACAAATGGATTTTTCTGCAACGAGAGAGGCAAAAAATTGAAGAGTTCTTTAGATGAACCTGCAATGGAAGCAGATATGACTCAGCAATTGACTGAAGATTCAGTTAATACTCATTCTCGAGTATCTGGTCATGAAATTCTCGCTGGAATAAAAAAAGAATCCATAGAATTTCAATGGGAAGGCACATTTGAGCAATACTTGGAGATGGTTATTAGTGATAAATCCATTGTCAAGTTATCTCATGCATTAGTCAATGAGGCCATTAAGGCACCTGGAATTTATAGAGATTTAAATGGCGAGCCACTATACAAGTTGTTTGATGGCAAGATGTTTGGGCTTGAGTCCGCCCTTGAGAAAGTGGCTAGATACTTTGAAGCAGCAGCTCAAAGACTCGAAGTAAGAAAAAGAATATTATTATTGCTTGGCCCTCCCGCTAGCGGAAAGTCTTCTATAATTGACATCATTAAACGCGGCCTGGAAGATTATACTAAAACAGATTCCGGCGCAGTTTATACAATACAGGGGTGCCCAATGCAGGAAGACCCCCTTCATTTAGTAACCGGTAGTGCGCGAGAACAGATGGCTAAAGATTACGGAATTCATATTGAAGGAGAACTTTGTTTTCACTGTAGGTTTTTATTGGAGCATGATTACCAAGGCAACCCTGCTGATATCCCGATCTCTCGAGTGATATTTTCCGAATCTAGAGCTAAAGGGATTGGCTATTATTTAGCAAATAATCCAAATCCCCCCGACCCCTCTGTACTGGTAGGAAGTCACAATGAATCAAAACTTGATGGAGATCGCCAAGAAGTTGCTGCCAGAGCATTTAGACTTGATGGAGAGTTGAATGTTGCTAATCGCGGAATGATGGAATTCGTCGAGATTTTCAAAGCAGACCGCACGTTGTTAACAACACTTTTGTCGCTTGCGCAGGAACAGTTAATAAAAATGGAGAAATTTGGCTCTGTATACGCGGATGAGGCAATCGTTGCGCATTCTAATGAAGGAGACTTTAATACTTTTGCTACAGACCCATCATCTGAAGCTTTAAAAGATAGAATTATTGCTATAAAGATACCTTACAATCTACGCGTTAGTGAAGAAGTGAAAATCTTAAAAAAGATGATTGGACAAAGTACTGTGCACGATGTGCATATCGCCCCTTTAACCTTACCTGTAGTTTCGATATTTGCAATACTTTCCAGGCTTGAATCTCCCACAGCACAAGGCATGTCTTTGCTAGATAAAGTCAAGCTATATGATGGCGGTCAGGTAGCAAATTTCACCCATAAAGATGTGGTTGATATGCAGAGGCATCACCCAAATGAAGGAATGGGAGGAATTTCACCACGATATATATTGAATAGAATAGGATCCGTAGCCAGCTCAGAAACTCGCATAGTAACACCATTAGCAGCCTTGGACAGCATGTGGCATGGATTGAAAGAAAATATCAGTTTAGATGCCGCAGACATACTTACTTACGTAGATTTTATTTCACAAACTGTGAAGGAATATAACAGCCTAGCTATAAGAGAATTGCAGATAGCGCACGAAGAATCTTTTCATACTAATGCCAACTCATTATTTGAGAATTATTTAACTAATGTTGAAGCATATTGCTTAAGAAAAGATGATAATACTCGCTCAAACAAGGTTTTTGCAAATGAACGTGATATGCAAGAACTCGAACGAGCTATTCGAATCACAGCACGGTACAAAGATGCCTTTAGGGCTGAGATAAACAATGCTGTTACTGGATGGAAGGAAAATAATGTTGATTATGATTATCGATCTGAGCCCCGCTTAAGGGCTGCAATTGAAAACAGATTATTGCCAGCACCTAGAACATTGGAAAGATCGTTATCTAAGCCCCGTTTTGCGAGACAGAGAGTGGAATGGAAAACCAGGTATGATTCTATCCTTAACCGTTTAGTGGAAAATCATGGATATAACAAAGAAACTGCAGAGGATTTAATCCAATACGCATTGCACGTTATTAAAAACCGTGCAGTTGTAAGAACCCCCAGAAATGAAGGTATTGAGTGGTTATGGCCGCTTAATCCAAAACCCGGAATAAGCTAAGAGTAAACTGTATCTCAAGTAATTTGTTGATTATTTAAATATTGAATCGGGATTCTCTATATGGGTTGCTAGCTGCTTCATGAATTCAGCTGCCACAGCGCCATCTATTAGCTGATGGTCAACTGTTAAATTAAATGTGCACACATCTTTAATAACTATTTTTCCATCGTCAACCACAGCCTTTTGTTTAGTTACACCTACTCCTAAAATGGCTGATTGGCCTCTATTTAAAATAGGTGTGAATGCCTCAACCACTCCCAATACACTAATAGTAAATGTTCCCCCAGAAACCTCATCGGGACTAAGCTGTCCTGCCAAAGCTTTTTTATTAGCAGCGGACGTCATTTGTGCTAAATCAGACAATGATAAGCTCATAACATCTTTTATTACCGGAACAATTAAACCTTCAGGTAGAGCTACTGCTATTCCGATATCCACTTTTTCATACTCAAAAATTTGACCATCAGACAGCATTGAGTTAAATACAGGAAGTTTGCTAATTATTTCACCACATATTTTGGTGTATACATGTGTGTTTGTTATAGCGGATTTATTTTGTTTTGACCAAGCCTTTCTTTGCGATTGTAGCTCAGTAACTGGTATATCAAGAGTGAAAGTTAGTTGAGCTGTGGTTTGTAAAGAACTAAGCATATGGCTAGCAATGCCTTGTCTCATTCCTGACATTTTCGTTACTTTGGCAGGAGATGGCATTCCACTAACGTCAACGCTTCCTGTTTGAGTAACGGGCTCATTTTTGATTTCTGAATCTCCGTGTGCTCTAACGTCTGCCTCCACAACTCTTCCTCTGGGTCCTGTTGGTGTGATGTCTGATAAATTTATTCCTAATTTGGCCGCCAATTTCCTTGCACCTGGCGTTGAAGGTATGGCTTCACCACGCGCACCTTTGTTTGCTGGAGAAGCTGCATTCTGAGTCTTTTTTACAACTTCATTCTTTTCCTGTGTAGGCGGTGCTTTGTGATCCAGTTCAGGAGGTGCTTCGCCTTCGGCAAGCAGGTACCCCAGAAGGCCGTTTACTGGGATTATCGCTCCTTCGGAAACTACTGGATGCAATTTTCCTGATGCGGTGGCCTCTAGTTCATAATTAAGTTTCTCGGTCTCTATTTCAAGCACAACTTCGCCTTGAGTGATCGCATCACCCTTAGCGCGATTCCATTTTGATACAGTCCCTTCAGTCATAACCATGCCGAGTTTAGGCATTACTATCTCGGTAGCCATATTTCCCTCCGTTTTATTAAATATGCATCTAACATTTAATAATAAATCAATATTTTAAAAGTATAATCGGCTCAATTCATCACTTCTAGGCATGCATATGTTACATTATCAACACTGGGAAAATGTAATTGTTCTAGTACAGAAGTGTATGGAATAGAAGCATGCGGCGCTGTGACCCTTTTAGGAGGCGCATCCAAAAAATCAAATGCTTTTTCAGCTGCTAATGCAGAAAGCTCAGATGCAACCGAACATTTTGGGTAATCTTCATCTACTATCACCACTTTACGAGTTTTGCTAATAGATGAAAGGATTGTTTCCTCGTCAAGTGGTGATATAGATAGCAGATCGACGACCTCTGCGTCGTAACCTTGTTTTGCAAGGTTTTCAGCGGCTTGAATACAAGTTCTCGTGGTGGTGCCAATTCCTATTAATGTAATGTCATTTCCTGTTTTAACAATGCGAGATTTTCCAATCGGCAATTCGTAAGCATCTTCTGGGACGTGTTGATTAAAATTAACACCCATTAACCTGGTACTTTGAAAAACCACCACAGGATCGTCATCTTTCATCGCAGCAATTTGCAAGCCTTTAGCAGAATAGGGGTCTGATGGCACAACGCATTTAAGACCAGGGAAATGTGCAAAAATTGAGTACAATGTTTCCGAGTGTTGAGCAGCATTTCCTCCAGAGGCAGCAGTTTGCGCTTGTATGGTTATAGGCAATTTGACTTTACCGCCGAACATGTAGTGCATTTTGGCCATATTATTAAATATTTGATCACCACACACACCGATAAATCCAACAAACATCATGTCAACTAAAGGTCGTAAACCGGCGGCAGCGGCACCGACGCCTGCTCCCACAAAGCCGGTCTCAGATATAGGTGTATCGAGAACTCTAGAAGTGCCGAATTCCTGAATCAACCCCTTTGTCATTGCGAATGTGCCACCAAAATGGTCAATAAAGCCCTCTTCTGCTTTGCCAGCAGCACCAGCAACATCAATTCCCATGACGATTGTGGAATCATCTTCTCTCATGCGTGAGCGGATACCCTCATTAATAGCTTGGACAAATGTTAACGGACGATGTTCTTTATTCAATGTTTGATTATTACTCCAATATCGACAGAGCTGACTGTGCGATTTTTTCCGGTGAGGGAATATATTCTGCTTCTAGTACCGGACTATACGGAACAGAAGCATGAGGAGCACATAAGCGAATTGGAGGTGAGTCTAAAAAGTCAAAAGCCTGTTCAGCTATCAGTGCCGATAATTCAGAAGCCATAGAGCACATAGGATAATCCTCATCCACTATAACAACGTTTCGAGTTTTTTTAACTGAACTGAGAATAGCATCCTCATCTAAAGGCGATAGCGACAAAAGATCAATAACTTCAGCTGAAAATCCTTTTTGCTCCAATATTTCAGCAGCCTTTAAGCATTGTAAGGTCGTGTAACTGATACCAATCAATGTTACATCATTTCCTTCGCGTGGGCGGTCAGCTTTACCGATAGGAAATTCGTAGCTATCTTCAGGAACGTGTATGCCTCCACCTGCCCCGCCCATTAATAACTTATTATTAAATACAATCACCGGGTCATTATCTCTGATTGCAGCTGCATGGAGTCCTTTCGCATTATAAGGATTTGAAGGGGCAACACATTTAAGACCAGGGAAATGAACAAAAATTGAGTACAAAGTTTCTGAATGTTGCGCAGCTGACCCTACTCCTGCTCCAGTGGATGTAATTACTGTCAAAGGCAAGTTAACTTTTCCTCCGAACATATAGTGCATTTTTGACATATTGTTGAAAATTTGATCACCACATACTCCTACAAACCCAACGAACATCAAATCAGCAATAGGCCTAAGACCAGTCGCTGCCGCACCGACAGCTGCGCCCATGAATCCATTTTCTGAAATGGGTGTGTCTCTTACGCGATCCGGTCCGAATTTTCCAATTAATCCACCAGTGAGTTTAAAAACACCCCCCCATGCGTCCTCAAATTCATCCCTACCTGCTCCACCAGCAATATCTTCGCCCATAAGGATAACTGAAGGGTCCCTTTCAAATTCCTGGTGAAATGCTTCATTAACTGCCTGTGCGTATGTAAGTGCCCTTACTTGTGTGCTTACCATGTTTTATTCTCCAATGTATTAATGAATTACGGATATTTTATATAAACGTCACTTAACAACTCTGATGGATCTGGATAAGCACTGTCTATCGCAAATTGAGTAGCTTTCTCAACACGTGCTTTTGCATCATCGTCTATCGCTTTAAGCTGTTCTTGTGTAGCAGTCCCATTTTCTATGAGGAACTTTTCCATTGCTATTATGCAGTCTTTATCCTCATAATATTTCTGCTCTTCTGGAGTTCTGTATCCCATTGGGTTATCTGCACCGAAATGTCCGTGGTATCGGTAAGTCATCGCCTCTATCAGAGTGGGCCCATCACCCTTTCTGGCCCTTTCAACCGCTTCACCCGCTACCTCGTACACTTCGATTACATTTTGACCATCAACCGTTACCCCGGGCATCCCATAACCTGCCGCACGGTTTGCAACCGACTGGCCTGCAACAGCGTATTCAAAGGGCGTCGATTCTGCGTAACGATTATTTTCACATACAAACAGAACAGGTAAGTCCCATATAGCAGCTAAGTTCATCGATTCATGTAATGATCCTTGGCTAGATGCCCCATCACCAAAGAACACGACGCTAACGTTATCTTTATTTTGTACTTTTGCTGACAGAGCACAACCGGTCGCTACTGGTATATTTGATCCAACCACGCCATTTGCACCAAGCATACCCTTAGTCGCGTCTGCAATATGCATAGTGCCGCCCTTTCCTTTATTGGTTCCGGTTGCTTTCCCCAGTAACTCTGCCATCATCTCATTAATATCAACGCCTTTTGCAATGCAGTGGTGATGAGACCGATGGTTTCCTAATACGTAATCATCATCTCTTAGATGAGCACAGATACCAGTAGGTGTAGCCTCCTCACCTATTGCCGAATGTGTGCCCAGTATCCGCCCTTGGTCGGCCTCTCTTTTAGCCTGTTCTTCGAATCGACGTATCAAAACCAGAGTTTCGAACATCCACATTAGTTTTTCTTTTGGTATTGATGATTGAGATTTAGCCACAACGGTACCTCCTGTAATATTAAGGAACTACTTTTAAATGAGTAGATTAAAAGTTTCCTTGCCTCGTAAAATTAATCGTGGCAGGATTATAGCAGAGTGTTTGGTCAACTTTACAGATTCAAGCTATAATCCCAACGATATTCCAATCAAAATAAGGAGCAATCAATGCGACGCTTTTTACTTGCAGATCAATTAATTGATGGATTCAATGATAAACCTATAAAAAATGGCGTGTTAATACTTCAAGATAAAAAAATAGAAGCAGTAACTACCCAGGACCAGATAGGTAAAGATCCGGATGGTGAAATAATTAATGTTGCTGGCGGAACGATCATGCCTGGATTCATTGAAATGCATGCTCATATGCATTGCTCAGCTGAACCAGAAGCTTTTGATCAAGTTATATCTGAGTCTCATGAGGAACTTTTGATGCGATCGGTGGAAGCTATGAGGAAAACCCTTATTTCGGGGGTTACCACTGTCAGAGATCTTGGTAGCAAGAATGAAATAGCGTTTGCTGTAAAAAAAGCAGTTGAAGATCGTAAGATTAATGGCCCTCGATTATTGGTTACTGGCACACCAATTACTACAACTGCAGGCCACTGCAATTTTTTTGGTACTGAAGCAGACACTGCAGAAAATGTGATTTCGGCACTTAGGCATCAAGTAAAGCTAGGGGCCGATTATATAAAAATTATGTCTACTGGCGGAGTGTTTACGCCACGCAGTAATGTTCGGGCTGCCCAATACGCGACAGATGTTCTTAGATTAGCTGTAGAGGATGCTGAAAGACTGGGAGTAAGAGTTGCTGCTCACTGTCATGCCACAGAAGGTGTAGTAAATTGTGCGGAGGCGGGAATACACAACCTAATCCACGCCACATGGCTTTCCGCTGACCCAAAAGAGAATTGGGATTACAGGCCAGAAATAGCAGACAAAATTGCTGAAAAGGAACTTTGGGTAGATCCTACAATAGCTATAGCGACTATACGAACTGAGAAAGGGATACCTTTTACAGATGAGGAATTACTTGCATCTGCTGTATTGAGTGATATGGAAGGCAGGTTTGCGATACTTAAAGATATGTGGGATCGGGGAGTAAAGTTTGTAGCAGGACTCGATACAGGTATGTCGTACGTTGAGTTTGGTGATTTTGCATACACACCACAGTCAATGGTTGAAGGTATGGGAATATCTGAAATGGAAGCAATAATTTGTTCAACCCTTTCTTCAGCCCAATGCCTTGGCATTGATGAGATCACTGGTACACTTGAACCAAATAAATCTGCAGACGTAATTATTGTTGCCGGGAATCCATTAAAAGATATCAGAAAATTACACGACATTGACACTATTATTAGTGAAGGTCGTTTGATTAAGCGAGCGAATAAAGTATTAATTTAAGTCAGCAAAACCCGAATTATTTATTTAAGCTTTTTTAACACCTAGTTCTTTTAGTATTTTTGCCAAAGACTCTCGCTCTTTGGCATTTAGGTCCCTAAATGGCGGCCTAACACTACCTGCATTAATTCCCACATATTCAGCAGCAGCCTTGAGAACATTAGTTGCATAGCCCTCAAACCCTTCATCAACTAATCTCCAAAAAGCAGCTTGCTTAGAGTGGAATCTATCGGCTTCAGCATACTTACCATCCTGTAATAGCTGCCAAAACTTTGCTTCACCTTCTGGCCAGAAAGCTGCTACTCCAGTGATATATGATTTCGCACCATGTTGGTGTGCAAGACCAGCGGTATGTCCGTAAGAATTATCAACAATTGCCAGCTTGTCTGAGAATCGATCTAGTGTATCTACATAATCTTGAAAAGACGGCAGGAAACCTCTTTTTATTGATACCACGCTCTCAACATTATCGATCAATTTTTCTGTAGTATGGCCATCTACGGTTCCACCTTGGTTTCTCCAAGATTGGTCATAAATCATTAGTCCTATTTCGGTATGTTTAGCTATTTCAGAGTACCAGTGTATAACGCCTTCTTGATCCATGCCATGGTAGTAGTACGGAGGTGGCACCATAGCCGTCTTAACCCCTTGGTCAAGCGCCGCATTACAACGCTCGATTATTTCGAAGTGTGAGCTTGAAGCAACGCCAGCTATAATTTCTATATCGCCGTTTGCTGCTTCTTGTGCAGCTGAGACTACATCCAGATGCTCCTGTCGCGAAAGGGTATTATATTCTCCTGTACCTGCTGGGCAAATAATGAAGCCTTTTCCTCGAGAGATGCCACCATTTAGTATATGCTGTACGTTCTTTTTTAAAGCATCTGTATTTAATTGATAATCTGAGTCAAATGGAGTCATTATAAGTACTGCTGGTCCGATTATTTCCGATTTAATTTCTGAATAATTCAATTTCACACCTCTAATAATTTATTCACCGCTAAAATTATCACACATTCAAAGTTAAAAAAAAGCGATTGTACGATTTGAATAATCGTTAACTATTTTCACTACATAATCTAGGTAAGTTTATTGGCTGAACCCATGGACAGACATGTAATTGTTCTGACAATCCCGTCAATCACATGTATTTGAGAAGTGACCAAGTCACCAACTGTTGTTAAATCAGCTGCGTTTATTACCGCAATAATGTCATAAGGCCCTGTGACCGCATCCACCCTTACAACGCTATTAATTTCTCTTAATTGGTCAGATACAGATTTACTTGTACCCACAGCAGTTTCTATTAAAATATATGCTTTCGTTGACATGGCGATACCTGACTTAACTTACGCTGATTCTAGGGTTGAATAATAAGACATGTCAAACTTATGCGCTATAATCCAATTGATATTTAAGAAGTGTAGGTGAAATAAATTGGCCGATATCGATCAATACAGGAAAGCCTGGTCTAAATTTGCCACAGGTGTATCTGTGATACTCTCAAGGGATCCAGAAGGTGTGGTTCATGGCATGGCTGCTAATGGAATCACTTCTGTGTCCCTTGACCCAATGCTTGTCTTGGTATGTGTTGACCATAGCAGAAATACATATAAAAGAATTAAGGAAACAGGAAGATTTTCTATAAATATATTAAATAACAGTCAAGCTGGCGTCGCGGAATATTACGCACGTAGACCGGAAAAACGCATCGGTAGCCCTCCCTGCGATCTTGTTTTTGGTGAAAACGGGTCGGCTAAAATATCAGATTGTCTCGCGTTTATTGATTGTAACGTCAATGAAGAAATTATCCAGGGCGATCACACCATATACATTGGTAAAGTCGTTGATATAACAATTGCAGATGGTAAGCCTTTGCTGTTTTATGAGTCAATGTTTAATGAATTGGCACATGAGGGTAAATTGCCAAATTGGAGTTAACCCTTAACGCGATATATAGTGACGTTAGGACCAAAGTAAATTGGTTGGAGTAAACCATCTAAGTTAGACTGAAATTTTGATAACCCTTTTTCTGGGTAATAAGAATTTTCTAACTGACCTACATATACATAATTAACTTGATACTTTTGAAGTATGCTTATTGCCGTGTGTATTTCGGTAGTTGAATAGAATGCATTTACATCACGAATGCGTTCACTCACTTCTTCTCGATACCCCCAACGTTGTTGCTCTTGATGCCATTTCCAGCCTATAACTGTTGGTAAGCCGGTATATATGGATATTCGATTGCCCCAACGGTATGTCGGGGTGTGGCCCTCCATTATTATTGGCGATCCGGTAATATTTTTATTAAGCCACATAATTGCTTCATAATCATGGTTTAAACTGAACGAGCCTATTTCGTCCGTAAACTCTGCATACTGCATGTATGCCATTCCATCTAAACTTAAAGTTTTGTTGGATGAATCGAACCGATCACTTATCCTGTCTTTTGTACCCAGTATTGGATATATAAATGAAGATGCAAATAGTGAAGTTAATATTAAAAACCAGACAATCAACAAAGGATTAAATCTAAGTTTTGAGGTAAAAGAATATGATGGAAATATATCTTTACAATTATTCAATAAATGCCATAATCCGTAAGAAGATGCGAGTGCAAAAAGAACCCATATTTGGAGGTACATTTTAAAAACGGAATTCATCCTATCAATATCGCCCGCTACTCTATAAAAATCTAACCCGATTGCGATTAGTAAGGCAACAATCACAATTATGGATACGAATAGGTGCACGCGATTCGCATTCTCAAATTTTATGATTTTATTTATTCCTACGATAAAGACGATTAATGTCATACCAATTAAAAATGGAACTGTACTTCCGACCTTAGCTACTAACCCATAGCATACTGAGCCAATAAGCAATAATAATAATGCTACCCAAATATATTTCATCAATCTCCAATTTATTTTCGAATTTGAAAAGTAACTGAGGTAGCTTTGGTAATGCCATATGCCCTTTTTGTTGAAGGCAAGAATATTGCGAAGCTCAGTCAAATAAAATGAACTCACTATAAATATAAAAAGACCATTAATAGCTAAGAATTGCCACAAAACTGTAGTATTGGTTGTTGTCTCGACAGATGAGAAGAATGTTTGAAAATTAGAATGGAAAGGAATGAATACTATATATCCAATTAAAAATAATGCTATGCAATGAACTATTGACCTTAAAGCCATTGAAGCACTGAATGCTGAATATCTAAAATAATTTGCAGTAAATACTGCGGCAGATCCAATTATCATATATGTTGGATAATCCCAGGTATTAATCGCTCGTAGAGCGCCTATTGTTACGCCCAAGGCACACAGAATGGCTAAATTGGGTATGGATTCGCCATTGAGAACATTAATTTTAAATTGGCCAGATTGATGTTTGTTTAGTAATAGCGCTAGTGATAAACCTAAAATTAAGAGCGTGAACGGTAAAGCAATAAGATGTGCGTGAAGATCTGCAAAAAGAAATGTAAAAAATGGAAATTCCGTTATTTCGAATCCTGGCGGATCCGGTGGCATCATACGACTTGATTGCCAGAAATCAAAGGTTTTATATGGTAGTCCTTTGATAGCATTAAAAAGGGAAGAGATTAATTGTATTATGCCATCCATATTTCCAATAACAGCAACTGAAACAGCGGCTATAAAGCCGCAGAAATATGAGTTAAAGAAATTTGACTGGCTTGAAATGCCTACTTTAAATTTATTTCGGCTTGAGATTGTATATTCCGCCAGGTTGTAACCAATACTGAAAGCGCCAGTAAAAGTTAAAGCAAAAAATAATGGAATTGCTAAATTGTAGGCAGTTCTGACTTCAATAGCCGTTGCCTTAATTAACATAGCCACTATGAATTGCCCAAAGTAATAATAGTTCAAAAACCCGCCTGCAAACCACGGGTCGTATGGGGGCATAACAGTTGATTTAACCATGGCATTTAAGTAGGCTAAATCCATAGGTTTTTCTCCACCTCTAAATGGGTGCCATAAGTCTGGATTTGCCATTCTTATCGATAGAAAGACGAAAAATGCCAAGAGAAACAGACATTCTGCTAGTAACAAAAATCTCCACTTGGTTTTTATAAAATGACATATCTCATCTTTGTTCTGGATAAAAACAAGTAGAGAGCTTAATCCAAGAATAATGAATCCTAGCGAGATAGTAAGGTGATTGAAATGCAATACTTTACTGCTTGCAATCAGCCAAACAAATATTGAAACTACCAAAACGCCGATCACCTTAGAAAACATGAAACCTTTGTCTGGCAGTGATCTCATTACAAAAAAAGTTAATGGGAAAGCCAGTAACATTAGACCTTCAATGAGGATAATCCAGGTAATAACAGGATATTTACTAGTCCAAACATTGTTAGGGAATATTTCCGAATAAGATCCCCCCTCTAATTGTGTATTGAAATCATTATGGCTATATGAAGGGAAGGTCTGGTCTTCGTCACTTTTTTTAGATGAGTTAGCTTCAATCAGTTGCCGGATAGTATTAGAGTCATATCGTTTAGAATTAATGAATATCAATATCGTAGGGTGATCATATACTGAAAAACTCTCATCGGAGTGACCTAAGTTCACTGAGACACCTTGATTATTAAATCCAGTAAAACTTTGTGGGTTAGGAAGCCCCGGCCTAGAAAAGCTGTCGTGAATCAGGGTGATTCCTAGTAAATTTGGGTATGCAGTTTCGTCTTTCGCCAGCTGATAGCCTAATTGGCCTGAAAATAAAAGTTGGTAATAGCTTGAGCTTTTTGGATACCTGTCCGGCATTCTTGGTATGGTTCCATATAATCGATCAGAATATAAAATCAGCGCATCTGCTTTAGCCAAGTTGTTTGAAATATTATTTATTTTTGAATTGACATCCGGGTCGTACATGGGTAGTTCTTCAATTTGATACCCATATAAATTGGGCAGCCCTTCTTCCCAATGTTCTTTAAGTATCAAACTGCCTTTTGGTAGATTTTCATTAATCCAATCAGAAGCCCTAACAGCTGGGTGTGGGTTTGAGTAGATTGCAAGATATGAGATTGAATAAAAGACACTGAATAAAGTTAAGATGACTCCAGACAAAATTAAAAAGACTTTTAAGTATCGATAGATATCGATCTCAGATTTAATTGTCCTAAAATAACTTAAAGCTTTGTGCCATAAACTCGATAACAATTGTGTTCCAAATAAAATTAAAAACGGAGTCACGGGGATCATATAACGCATAAATTTCACTTCTAGCGATCCAGTAATAATTAAATAAGGCAAGACCCAAGATAATAAGACTACGTCTAATCTATTTTTGACAGGACGGAACGGTAGACTTATTAACAAAGATAAGGTTACGAGTCCTGAAGAGGTTATAACTGATTTAATATCGTTGGACCAGATTAAAATTACAGCTGGCAGTACAATACCCATTAAGACATACAAAATAGCCCTGCGAATCTCTAATCCTCGAACTGCGACAAATAATAGCCCCGACCAGGATATTATTCCTAATGGGATACCAAGTCCCCATAAGATATTTTGTTGAATAAAATAAAAGTAGGGCTGGGTATTAATATACTGTCTGGTGTACGGGTAATCTCGAATTCTTCTTACCATTTCCGATTGCTCTGTAAAATCTGAATAATATTGTTTCCAATCTAAAAATGCATACGGTTGAGTTAAAAAGAACGCTACGACCGCAGTAAACAGTCCCGCGAATATATTTATAAAAAAGTCTTTCATTCTGTCTTGGAAAATATAGGGCTGTGATTCATTTTCGCCATTTAAATTCAATAACCACATCAAATGAGCTACTCCAAAAGACAGTACAATCGGCAGCTGGCTGGCCTTTGTGGCTAAACCTAATCCCATAAACAACCCAGCGAGAATTGAGTTCGCTGTCCCGCCATATCTAGCCACTCTATATAAAAAGAATATAGTTATTACAGCAAACATAGCCTGTAATGTGTCTACAGCAAAAAAATGACTTAATTGAATATGTAAAACGGCTAGTGCGATAAATCCACAGGCAACAAGAGCGATCTTTTGGTTATATAATCGAGCGCCAAGAATATAGATGGTAAATAAGGTGATTATGTCAGCGATTGTGGAGATTAACCGACCGGTTATTCTTAAATCCTGTATTCCAGGATCTGATATTACCCCTGATATTGATTGGATTGCTTTTATTAAATATATTGGTAAAGATCCATAAGCAAACCAACGTGGATTCCATGAGCTTTCATCTGCGTTGAATAAAGAGGAAAATTCACTGGCTGTGACGGGAGATATTTCGGCAACCTTAAATAGTATTGCGCGTTCATCGGGATGAGGCGTAAATGCAATCCCATCGTCCCAAGTAATTCCATACACCCTGACACACAAAGCTAAAGCTACTATTGCTACAAGTGCGATAGCATAAAAGTACTTGCGTAATAACCTTAATATGTAGTCTTGGTTTTCCGATAATTTTGGCATTTGTTTATTTCATTCGAATCATTTGTTGTTTTTTAATATTAAATCCAAAATTAAATACTTCAGATAGAACGACTTAAGATTATTATATGTATACACTTTGATACAGTAAGTTTTATTAATTAGTAATAGAGGATTTACATGCTAACATTTGTACCTCAAGAGATTGAGGATTATTCAATACAACATACATCGAAGTTACCAGGTTATTTGACTGATTTAATGGAATTAACCAAAACTACACGTGATGACTCCATGATGTTGTCTGGGCCAATTGAAGGCACTTTTCTTCAATTATTAGTGATATGCACAAGGGCAAAAAGAATTTTAGAAATCGGAACATTCACCGGGTTTTCTGCACAAATGATGGCCGCAGCATTGCCTAAAGACGGTCAAATAATTACTTGTGATATTGATTCCGAAACCGCAGAAATCGCAAATGAGTATTTCTTGAAATCTGAGCATGGGTTCAAAATAGATCAAAAATTAGGCCCTGCTTTGGAAACCATGGCGTCACTGGAAAGTGGATTCGATATTATTTTTATAGACGCTGATAAAGAGAATTATAGTTCTTATTACGAAAGATCACTGGAGCTGTTATCTGATCGAGGGATGATTGTTATAGATAATGTATTGTGGGGTGGGCGGGTTTTAAATCCACAAGATGACACTGATAAAGCAATAGCGTCACTTAATGAACGCATTAAAAACGATTCTCGAATAAAGCATGTTATGCTTCCAATTAGAGATGGAGTAATGCTAGTAACTCATGACGTTAACTAAATTATGTTAAATGCTGCAATTATCAAAAAATTATATTTAGCCATATTTTTAAGTCTTCTCGCGATTACTCTAAATGGATGCTCTGGAGCCAACTCGACGGTAGAAGAAGTCGGAAAATGGGAAATTATAGATGCGGGGCTACCAGCAGCATTAATCTCAATTTGGGGCTCTAGTAATGATGATATATGGGTAGTAGGCGCTGATAGCGGCGATGGAATTGGCCCTATGGTTTTACATCGTGAAAAAGGTAGATGGTCAAGAATAAATACAGGAAGAACCGGTGATCTTTGGTGGGTTTTCGGGTTTGATGATGGCCCTGTATTTATGGGCGGGGAAAATGGCATGATTTTGCGTCAGGAAGGTGATGTAATGAAGCTTATGGAAACCCCTGGACGAGCCACTGTTTATGGAATTTGGGGTACAAGTCCTACTGATTTGTGGGCTGTTGGAGGTAATGTGATTGACGGAGGATTTGTATGGAGATACAAAGGGGATAAATGGGTTGAATTATCTCAATTACCTGAAAATATCAAGACTAACCATTCAATGTTTAAAGTTTGGGGTAAGGATAATAATGATGTATGGATTATCGGTACTGGTGGAGTAATACTCAACTATAAAAATGGCTCTTTATCTGATGAATCTGGCATTACAAACCGAACGTTGTTTACAGTACATGGAAATAATGATGTTGCCATCACAGTTGGTGGTTCGGGAGAAGAAGGGAAAATATTGGAATATCATGAAAGCGCATGGAAAGAAATTGCACTTAAAGAGACACCCCATATCATCGGAATTCGTGTAAAAGGTGAAATTAGTTATGCCGTCGGAATTCGTGGAACTGTCCTTGAGCGTAATAATAATAAATGGCGTAAAGTAAATACAGGAATCAATTTATCTGAAGCGTTTCATTCGGTATGGATCGATTCTGAAGGTGGCGTGTGGGCAGTGGGAGGCAAAGTGTTAGCCCCCCCTTTGGTTGATGGTGTGATGATATATCGTGCACCATAGTTAGACATGATCTCCAGTAAAGCGGAGCTGGAATTAATCTTA
Organism: SAR202 cluster bacterium; assembly: GCA_009392275.1. Taxonomy (GTDB): domain Bacteria; phylum Chloroflexota; class Dehalococcoidia; order Lucifugimonadales; family UBA2962; genus UBA2962. Next base: position 146,633 of record VFGV01000004.1, on the reverse strand, counting down.
TATATTTATAAATTGTTACGAATTCACGTTTACTGTACGGCTAAAATGCTCAATAATGTTCATCAAATTATCGGACACTTATTAATTAATAGATCAAAATAAGTTGAGGTTTATAAATGAATTCTAGGCTTTTACCAAGTGCTCTTATGTCGGCAGGCGTAATACTTATGGTTATTATGTGGTGGTTTGTGTTTCCATCTGCTGGAAGCGATGCCACTTTAAGTGAAGATTTAGCAGAGATATTAGATAACACCGGACGGGCAGCCACAGCGGGCGTCATCGGCACGCTAGGATTTGTCTCTCTACTAATCGGCTGGAGTTTTCTGGCCAGATTTATGGCTGATGCAACAGAGGGAATATTATCTCAAGTAGCAGAACTTGGACGAATCCTGTTTCTTTTGTGTGCCGCTGTATTAGTAGTTAGTAGTGGATTGTTTACAGTAGTAATGGATTCAAGTACGGAATTAGCCCGTGCCGAGGCGATTTTTAGTGTTGCTGATGCTATGGGCAAAGCCACTTCGATGTTCTGGGGCCTAGCTCTATTTTTTGTTGGCTCGGTAGCGCTGTATGCAGAAATTAATGGAGAAAAGGACAAAATAGCTACTGTGGTTAGAGCTGGCGTTGCAGTTGGAGGAGTACTAATGTTTCTTGAGTACTTCCTACCAGGTAGTGGCGGTAGTAACGTTTTTAGTGGTATTGCTTGGATGTGGGTCGCTATTGTTACTCTATTGACTGGAATAGGTTTTTATATTAGAGGAAGAGAGCAATCCAAGTCTTAATCAAATTATTAAATTAATCATTTTTTAAAAGAGGCTATGTCACAAATAACATGGCCTCTTTTAATTATTTTAAAAATATTTATTAATCCACACTCTCTTCAATAGCATCCCAAAGGGGTCCATATGTGCGTTCAGCGGCGCGATATTCAGCTGCAGTAGTAGTTGGACGGAACCCCCAATCCAATGAAGGTACATTTACCGCTATAAGTAATACGATTAACCCTCCAATAAATCCAAAAATCCAAGTAATAGAGACAAAACTGGCTAGAGCCCGTCGGCCGAGAATGCGTGAAAGTCCCCAGAAAGTAACAGGACCTCCGGCAGCAGCCGTGAAAAGCAATGCGGCAGCTGGAGCCACCTCCATTCCTAACAATAATAATAAAGCGACAAGGGGTATTTCAAACATCAATGGAACATTAATTAGAATGCCTAGGGTTGAAGCTATGGCAATACCTGCCACATGGTTTCCAAAGTATGTGTCTATAACTTCTGGACTTATCCACTGAATCACAAGCCCGCTACCGAATCCAGCAATAGCCATTATTGGCCCTAATTTAATTAAATAAACGCAACTCGCCTTGGCCCAATCTCTAAAAGCCTCTGTTAATGCATCTTTCCATGACTGTGAATCAGTAATAGTTATAAAATTTGTTTCTGGTTCTTTATCAACTCTATTCGTACTTGATCTACCTATACGGTCTATTAAAAAAACGGTAGGTCCTATTAAAAGAGTGCTTAGAATACTAATAATTATTCTGCTAATACCAAGTAGTGGTGCAAAGACTAGAGATGCCATTAATAGAGCAGGAACACTCATAGTTGAAGATCCTTGCACTAAAGCTATTGTTCCTTCTATTCCAGCACCTCTCTCTTTAATAGAGGTCGACACAGGGACGATGCACGCGGAGCATAAGTTCATCACTGGTCCTAGTAACGCGCCCTTGATAGTTCTCCCTAATGGCCCTCCGCCTGACCAAGGCCTTGAGCCTGGTGGCAATAAAAATGATTGAACAAGGGATGCAACAAGAAATGCAAAAGTCATGCCAATAGTGACTAGCCTTAAATAGGTGACAGAAAAATCAACCCATCTAGACACAAAGGATGTATCTGGATCTGATTCTATGCAAAAACCTTGAAAACATTCGATAATCGGCCCAGTTATCGATTCTAAATCACCCTCTACAATATCTAGTTTAGGAAATCTGTTAAAAACAAAAAATAGAGTCAAAATAATTACAAAAATCGCTATACCGACGACACGCTTCTTAGCGAGCCCCGAACTTAGGTCCAAGGACATGCCTGACTTAAGCTTTTCAGTAATTTGACTAGTCATTTTTGTTGCCTTTAAAGAACGTTCGTATTTTCGAACCTATATCCGACTCTTCTGGTCGAGATGGCAATACTACCCATATAATAAAAAGTACGCTAAATGTGATGCCGGGCAACATGGCTTCTAGCCACCATTCAGGCATTATGACCTCCTAACATATAAACTTACTCAATCAAAATAAAAAGAGTTAACTTGAATTACAAATAGTTTTTACGCTCAAAGACAGATTTATTTACCATTATGCAATACAATGCGTAACTAAATGCATTCTTAATTAAGATTGAATTATAAAGTATTCTAAATTGAAATATAGCCTTATATATCCAAACAAAAAAGGGTTCTGTGATCCTGACATAGCATCCAAATTAGCGATTAAGGCTGAGGAAGCTGGGTTTTCCACGTTTCTGATATGGGATCATTACGGCATGCCAGACGGTCCTGATACGGTAGATGCATGGTGCATGCTTTCTTATGTTGCGGCGAGGACATCAAAGATTCAAATTGGTACTTGTGTTACACCAATACCATTTCGGCCACCTGCACAATTAGCTAAAATTGTTTCAACAGTTGATATTTTGTCTAAAGGAAGGACAATTCTAGGAGTAGGAGCAGGATGGCACCAACCTGAATTTGACGCCTATTCATCTTGGGATCCTACATCTGTAAGAGTCGACAAGACCATTGAGGGCATCGAATTAATTGATAAATTGTGGACTGATAAAAAGGTTGAACATAGAGGTAAATATTTTGTATCTAAACAAGCCGAATTGGAGCCGAAACCGGTTACTCAGCCACGTCCGCCAATGTGGTTTGGTGTTAAAGGTCCGAGAATGCTCGAGTTGGCGGCACAATATGGAGCTGCTTGGATACCAACTATGATTACCCCAGCAGAATATAAACAAGGAATGATTAGATTATCTGAATTAAGGCAAGAAATGGGTAAATCCTCCGTCATTCATGGTGCTATACAAATTTACGAACCGCCAAAATCAACAGATGAAGCGCTGAGGGATATAAACTCATATGCTGAAGCAGGATGCCAGGAATATGGGATTGTTTGGTCTTATCCTGAATCAGAAGGCGTTAAACGGGTTGAATGGATAGCAAACGATATAATGCCTGCATTTTAGAAATTAAGGTACATTTAATACAAAGCATATGATTGATCAGGCAAAAAGAGTACAAGGCAAAGTTGCATTAATCAGCGGTGCAGCCCAGGGTGTTTCTGGGAAAGTCATGGGTTTTGGAGGTGCGTCAGCTCGTCTATTAGCTGATCATGGAGCTAGTGTGATGTTGGGTGATATCGATGTTGATAATGGGAAGAAAACGGCTTCTGAAATACGCGAAAAGGGCGGAAAGGCTGAGTTTATAAAACTCGATGTCACTTTGGAAAATGATTGGATAAAAGCAGTAAATAAAACTATCGATAATTTTGGCAGATTAGACGTATTGGTCAACAGTGCAGGCACAACTGCTCCTGGATCTGTAGACGGCACAACTGTTGAAATGTGGAATTCTCAGATGGATATGCATGCTAAAGGTTGTATGCTTGGTATAAAACATGTTGTTCCACAAATGAGAAAAAATAAATCAGGATCCATAATCAATATGTCTTCAACTGACGGGATAGTCGGTGGGGGATTTTCAGCTTCCTATGCTGCAGCTAAGGGAGCGAATCGGTTATTAACAAAAACAGCAGCCCTGCAATATGGACCTGAAGGAATAAGGGTCAATTCCCTGCATCCGGGAGAGCTGGATACACCCCTTGCTAGGTCAGCAATGGAGGATATAGTAGGCAATGATCCTGACTTTGTAGACCCTAGGTTAAATTGGATCCCTCTCGGCCGCCTTGGTACTGCTATCGATGTTGCGAATTTGGTGCTTTATCTTGCTTCAGATGAATCAACTTATGTCACAGGATCAGAATTTGTAATTGATGGTGGGATGCTTGCTAAAGGTTTACCAGGTTAATTTAACTCCCCTGCAGTAATACCACCCTTTTTCTTTAAGATAGCAATTATTTTATTTAAAGTATCTGACAATTCTTTATTATTCCGGTTGGATAGTTCACTCAAAACGGCTGAATCAAGTGGAGTAAATTGATTTGCATCTACCAGATTAATGTCAGCTCCAGAATCAATAAGCAGGACGACCATGTCCGTGATACCAAAAAATGCTGCCCAATGCAGAGGCCCAGCCTCATCCTTGTTCTTGGCCTTAATATCTATATCGGCACCAGCTTTAAGGAGCATCTTTGTAATGGCCTTGTTATTTTTCAGTACTGCTAGATGTAACGCACCTGCTCCAGCACCAGGATATAGTTCAGGAATGAACTGATCGTCTATATTTGTTCCAGCGTCTATATGGGCTTGGACTTGCTGAATATTTTCCTTATCAATTGCCGTTAAAAGGTCCATTAATATTTTGACTGAACTTGATTCAGAATTTGATTCAGAGCAACTAATCGAAGTAAAAATAGTCATTAAAAGCACAATAGATAAACAAATTGTTCTAAGCACGATTTTAACTCAAGTACTTTTTTGGCATTTCTGCGCCAACGGTGTATTCAAGGCTGCCCATTCGTACCATTTGATATACGTTAATACGGAAATCTGGGTTAACACACGTATGAATGTAAGCTTCTTCGGGTGTAAATTTATAATCCTCTACAAGCCAATCCATTAAATCATCTACTGCTTCATGGATCGCGGTTTCTAAAGGACGATATGAAAAAACTGAAATTATCGAATCAGGTTTTTCCAGGCGCACAAATGGAATGCTTTTATTTTTTATGACTTTAGCGCTGGCTATAACAGTGGCTGCAGTTTCATCAGCAGCTCCATAGTATTCAGTATCGCCTTGTGATCCATGTACGTCACCTATAAATAATAACCCTCCGGTGTGATATATGTTTAGATATACCTTTGTGCCCTCCTTAACGTCTCTGATATCAAGGTTGCCTCCAAATGGACCCTGTCCTGTTGCGGTCGACTCAACTTCTCTATCGGGAGCGACCGCTATAGTGCCAATCATAGGTGACAAATCCCAAGTATGTTTATCATTTAAAACTCCTTTACCGTCTCTTGTGGTTCCCGATGGTCCGGGCAGGTGTTTAATAATATGGATTTGACCTTTACTCAGATCCTTCCACTTTATTGAATCACCTAAAGGCCCTATATCATGAGCGAACATAGTCCATCCGTAGTCGATAGGCTCAATGGACTCGATTGTAATTTCTAGTAAATCACCTTTTTCCGCACCTTCGACAAAAACAGGGCCAGCAACAGGATTCCCTTTTGGCGGATCCGATTGCCAATTTTCTGAGGATCTTATTTTTACATAATCGTCAGAAGAGGTTACTAATCCAGATCCGGCATCCCAGGTTTCCAGTTGAAATGATTCACCCTGTTGTACTGATATAAGCGGTTTTTTAAGAGAGCTTAATTCATAAGTTAAGCTCTTATCTCTGGTAATACGTTTCATTTAGATATTTCTCCTGAGCATGCATCTAAATCATTTTTTTATATTGCTTTTCAGCCTGTCCTACAATGTCAACTCCAACTCTTTCTGACCAAGCCGACATAAGTTGCTTGAAAACAGGGCCAGGTTTTCCGTTTCCAATTTCTCTTTTATCAAAACTTGTTACCGGAAGCATGCAGTAAGGAGTCGACGAGAAAAATGCTTCATCCGCTGTATATAAATCGTAAGGTTGTAAATCCTCTTCTATTACTTGCATTCCTAATTGTTCTGCTAATTCCAAAACATAACCCCTGGACACTCCTTGAAGAATTGAAGTGTCATTAGGTGTCTTTATAACACCATTGGCAACTGTAAATAAGTTGTAACCAACCCCCTCAGTTAAATTACCTGACCCATCAGTTAGCACAGGCCAGCCATGGTCTTCAATATCGCCAGCTTCCATTTCAGCTAGGTTGAAATTAAGTCTGCTGTGATGTTTAATTTTTGGGTCAACTGTTTGAGACGACATAGATCTAGTTTTAGTAATTACACCTTTGGCGCCATTTAAATCACTGCCAAACCAGTCCCAAGGTATGGGGGCGACATCAATAATTACCGTTGGGGTATTTGCTTCATACGCCCATCTGCCAGGACCCCGAGTAATTGCATGCCATATGTCAAAATCCCCATGATCTTCGAGAAGTCCCAAGTTTTTCTTTACAGCTTCTTCTGTAAGTTTTGTCATTTCTTCGATCGAAATACCGATATCTATTCTTACGTATTTCATAGATCTATAAAGTCTATCGATATGTCGATCCAACAGAAAACACGTTCCATTAAATGTTCTGGTGACGTCAAATACAGTATCTCCAACTCTGAACCCTCTGTCATCCACGTGAACGTTTAATTCGCTTCTTGGAACCCATTCACCGTTTAAATAAGCAATAAATTCACTCATGCTCCAACCTCCTAAGTGTAGGTTTCACGAATTATACTTCTAATAAGTGAAAATGTTTAACTTGTTGTCAAAGAATTACTTTGCAATCAATATTACTAATGAAATCCCTTAAATGTTTTTGAAATTGTTTTACTTGCCATTTACGTATTTCTGTAGATTGAATTTCCTTTTCTGATAATTTTGCTTCTCTGGCTATTCTTTCTAAACTGGCTGCTGGCCATACCAAACTTGGATCGATATTTAAATCTGCTCCTATACTTTTTCGCCACGATTTCAGAAGTTCTAGGCGTTTTTTTTCGATAGTTTTCATCGGAGGTATTCTCTTTTTGCGAGGCAAATGGAATGATGTTGACCTAGATCCTTTACGAATAGCATTTAACAACTCACCTTTTAAAGGTTGAAAAGCAAATGGACCTAATCCATCACAACTCAGAGGTAATAAACTATCTGCATTTGCCAGCTCAACTAAGGTGTGGTCGGTCAAAATCTTGTATAAGGGTTTGTCTCGAAGTACAGCATGTTTGATTCTTAACTTGGCAAGGCTTCTAAGAACAGGTAATTTTGAAGGATCTACCTTTCCACTGCCTTTGACTGGAAGAAAGTTATTTTCTGGGATATATGACCGAAATGTAGCATTAACCTGTCTGTGAAATTCTTCTAGAACCCATTGATATCGACCGATTTCCTGAAGTTGTTTTTTTAAAACTGCTCTTAAGTTTATTAGATGGGCTACATCATTTGCTGCGTATAGAAGTGATTCTTCAGTTAATGGTCGAGTAGTCCAGTCTGATCGCTGTAACTTTTTGCTTTTATTAATATTGACACCTAAAGTTTCTTCGATAACTGAAGCTAGGCCAGTCTTTTTTATTCCTAGAAATGAAGCCGCTATTGCCGGGTCAAACAAATTATTTATTTTTACACCCCATTCTCTTTTAAGGCATCGCACATCATAGCTTACTGAATGCATAACTTTTTCAATGTCATTATTTTCAATTAGTTGACATATTGGTGAAATATCTATTTTTGCGAGTGGGTCAATTATGTATAAATTGTTTTTGGTAGCCAGCTGGATTAGGCAGATCCTTTCTGGATACCTATGCCTTCCATTAGCCTCAAGGTCCAATGCAACTATCGATTCGTTAGATATTTGCCGAGTCATTAATTTCATTGATTGTTTATCGTTAACAAACATGAATTTAAGTCGAAGAGCACTAGGTGCATGCATTAATTTTGGTACTGCTTCAATAATTTGCCCCAGCCGGTTTTCATAGCTGCTTTTACTCGTTTTCGTCCTATAAATCGCAACCAATATTCGTTATGGTAAATATTGGATGCAATAAAAGCCAAAGGCGCCAAGAATGATCTCAAAAGAAAATTCTCTATTGGTTTTAATGGACCCCAATATATCAGTTTTTGCCCCTTACTTGCGAAAGTATTTTCATGTACTGAAAATTGCCAATTTTCGTTAGATATATTTTTACCAACTATATTAATATCTTTAATTCTGCCGACTCCTAGGCCAGCCTCATCTGCAAGCCGAATAAATTTCAAATTCATTGGATCTAATCCCATTAATTTTGCAGCTACTGCGTCAATTGCTACTTGATCAGCTGAAGCTATCAAAATATTTTTTTCGTGCCATCTCATTGCTCTTGGGCCTGGGCCATCCCCAGCAAATGTTCCATCCATTACAGCAAAAATACCAGGGTGTAATTCTTTTTGTATTCTTAATAAATCTACCAATGTTTCATGTATAACTGAGTGAGTCCAGTGGCGCTTACGGTGCAATAGGCCGCCGAAAGCGTTCTTCATTGCTCCAGTCATACTTGTGAATACATGCGTCTTTACAGTTGGAAGATGAATAATATTTTTTCCATTGAATGATGCGGGTATTTTTATGCCATCTGGATAAACTTTATCTAGAACTAACATGTTTTCTGAAGGTTTGTAATCGGACCATTGAGTTGGGGGCACGTCTAGGTAAACGGCTTGGAGATTATGCATATTTTCTACTATAGTGTGGCAATTGTTTAGAGCGCCTTCTACAGGGTCTACTACGACTGTACCGTTATGAGCTGGAATCAAGTTCTTATAGCCATCCTGCGATAACGTTTGGATCACTCCGTCCAATTGCCATGGTGTAGTAGAGCACGCCGGATAATAATGTTGCCAAGAAATATTTATTTTCAATAGAGTATCCAAGTTTTTGGGCAAATGCTGTTCATAATCAGCAAGCTTCATTACTTTCTGTATGTCTTGAATTATCGTTTCAGGGCTTGTATTTATTACGGCAACTTTTGGTGTTTTAGACATATTCTCATCAATTTTTCAGTTACACATAAACAGTTTTTTACAACTAAACATTTATGTTCGACTTTACTTAAACTTACGAAGTGCTGTTTGAAAATTAGGTCCGTGTAAAGAACTATTCTAAAAAGTCTCTCAGCTTTTTTGATCGGGTGGGATGGCGTAATTTACGTAAAGCCTTAGCTTCAATTTGTCTTATACGTTCTCGGGTTACACCAAAATCTCTACCCACCTCCTCTAATGTCCGGCTTCTGCCATCTTCCAGGCCAAATCGCAATTGCAATACTCGTGCCTCACGTTCACTGAGAGTGAACAAAACATCGTCTACTTGTTCCCGGAGTAATTGGTATGATGCCGCATCTGATGGGGCCAATGTGTTTCTATCCTCGATAAAATCCCCTAGATGACTATCTTCTTCCTCTCCAATAGGAGTTTCAAGGGATACAGGCTCTTGGGAGATTTTTAAAATCTCTCTCACTTTATCTGCAGCTACCTCCATACCTGATCCTATTTCTTCACTAGTTGGTTCTCTTCCATATTCTTGAACTAGCCGCCTACTAACTCTAAGAAGTTTGTTAATGGTTTCAACCATATGAACAGGTATTCGAATTGTTCTGGCTTGATCTGCTATAGCCCTTGTTATAGCTTGCCTTATCCACCATGTAGCATAAGTGGAAAATTTATAACCTTTTCTATAATCGAATTTCTCAACTGCTCTTATAAGGCCTATATTGCCTTCTTGGATGAGATCTAATAATGACATACCTCTTCCAATATATTTTTTTGCAACTGACACTACTAGCCTCAAGTTTGCTTCTGCTAAATGTCTTTGTGCCTCTACCCCTGAGTTATCAATATCCTCGAAATACTTTCGAAATACTAGTTCATATGACTCAAGATCTTTGGTCAATTTTGGGCTCTCGATTTGTTTTTTTACATCTTTTAAAGGCGCATGTATGTCTATTAATTGCAAAACTTCCTTTGGCAGTAATCTACAATTAAGAGATAACAACAACACATCCTCTTTAGCTTCTAATGGTTCTTTATTTAAGATTTCACTCAAATAGTTGAGTAATTCGTCTGCAGTACCGCCATCGAGGGTATTCCTAATTTTTCCGCGAAAACGTAGTTCCCCTAAAGTTAAATCATCGTCTACATTCAAGAATTTACTTAGAGCTTTTATGGTGTTAGTCGACGAGCAAATATTATTTAATAGATGCAGCACAATTTGCCATGCCTGTGGAGGCCTGCCATCAGGGCTAGATAGTTGCTCGGTAAGTTGATCGATATAACTTGATGATTCCATTTTTCGCGCCAAGACCCGCTCATCATGTGCCTTTAGCAGGCTAACGCGACCAATTTCTCGCAGATACATGCGTACAGGGTCATCGATCATTTCCGCCGCTTCATAATTAGACCATTCCGCTTCTTTTAAAGCTACCTCCTCTGCTTTTTTATCCATTTTCTCTAACACAGCAGATTCATCCTCATCGTCCTGGGCCTCTTCACTGGAATCATCTTCTTCATCCTCAAATTCGTCGTCTGTGGCAGCTATATTGTTGATTGCTCGTTCTGGCAAATCCATAACATCTATGCCATCTCCATCTTCATCTTCCATGCGATTGAAATCACCAGGTCCAGTGGCTTTATCTACAAGGTCCTTTATTAGATTTGCGTCTTCGTCTTGTCCTATGTTTTCGTTTAGACGGTCTTGATCCATTATTGTAATTATCCTCGTTGAGAGTGAATTTCTTTGATTCGGTTGTTCATTTTAACTATTGCTTCTTCTAAGTCTTTTGATGATGCCAAAGAGGATTCAGTAGACAATAGCCCTTCTTGCAGCTTTCTTAGATGCCTCTCTTCTATTCTTGAAAAACACTGCTCCAAACTATTGAATGCCTGCCTTAAATCGATCGGCTTGAGTTTGATATCTAGTATTTGCTCAAGCCTAGGTTGCAGAGAATCATCTATAGTTGATTTTAACACGTCTAGTTTACCCGTCTCCAACCATTGGGTAAATATCTCTCTGTCCTCACTTCGAATAAAACATTCAGGAGAGAAATTATCTGGAATATCTTTTAATTCTGGAGAATTAAGCATAATGGCCAGTGTATATTCGTCTAATGAAACTTCAGAATTTGGTATGTTGGATACAGTTATAGGTTCATTCCTTATTGATTTTCTTGGAGAGGTGCTTTTTGACCGTTTTGATTTTCTGCCCAATTCACGCAATATGGGATCCAGCTTACTGGAAGCAATATCTAATTTAGCTGCGATCTTTTCTTTATAATTTTGTTGATCAAAAGGATTTGAAGCATAAATTAGCCCAGATATCCATTCCAGCGCAGCCGTTTTACCGGAACCAGAGCCTAGATCAAAACGAATTGGCAATGCATCAATCATAAACTCTTGAGCTTTCACTGATTCATCAATGAGTTTTTGCCATGCTGGCAGATCATTCCTTATTAGATCGTCTGGATCACTGCCTTCTGGTAATCGGCATATCTTAATTTCTATGGAATTCCTTTTGATGATCGGCCCAATACGGCGATTGAAACCCATCATATTTTGGCTAGCAGAATCTATTAAGATTTCTTCTAACTTTCTTAATGTTGCTTCCTGCCCTGCTGCGTCAGAGTCGAGCGCAAGAATAAGTGTGTCGCAGAGAGATTTGAGTTGTGAAATTTGCACATCTGTGACGGCTGTACCCATCGATGCAATTACATTATTGTTGTTATGTTGATGAGCTGCGATAACGTCCATATATCCTTCAACTACAACTGCTTGTCGTTCGGCGATTATAGATTGATGCGAAATATCTAATCCATAAAGAATGCCACTTTTATCAAAAACATCTGTTTTTGGGGTGTTGATATATTTCGGTTCTGAGTTATCAATTGATCTTGCCCCAAATCCGGCAATTTTACCCCTGCGATTTTTAATAGGGAACATAATTCTGTTTCTAAAGAAATCATTGGTATTACCATCTTCATATTTATTCACTAGCTTGGATTCTAGGATTTGTTCGTTTGAAAAACCTTCTAATTTGAGATGTTGGAAAAGATTTAAGCTGATTTGCTGCGGAGGACTCATGCCTAGATCAAAGGTTTGGGCAGTTGACTGGTCAATTCCACGAGATTTTAGGTAATCTCTAGCAATCTGTCCGTTTTCTGAATAAAGCACAGAGGAAAAAAACTTAGCAGCTGATTCGTTTATTTCATATGTAGATGTGGATTTAGTTTTGATATTTGGTGTGCCAATTGAAACTCCAGCTCTATCAGCAAGCACTCTTAATGCCTCTCCAAAGTCAATGGATTCACGTTTCATTACGAATGAAATCACGTCTCCTCCAGTGGAGCATGCTCCGAAGCAATGCCACGTTTGACGGCCAGGGCTTACTATAAATGAAGGGGTTTTTTCATCATGAAACGGGCAGGGAGCTTTGAAATTACTGCCGGCCTGTTTAAGTTCAATATATCCTGATACTACATCAGTGATGTCAAGGCGAGCTTTTATGTCATCAACTACTGTCATTTATTATTAACAATCCTATTAGTTAAGTAAAAAATACCAAACAATGTTTCAAGAAACACCTTTGTATAGCGCTGAACCAATTCCTTTATCCATTGATTCGGCAGTATTTATAGCATATTGGTCGGTCATCCCGCTTATATAATCTACTATAGCTTGCTGTTGGCTGGAATTTATTCTGCTATATTGGCTTGGAATACTATCTGGATTCTGAGAGTAATAGTTAAAAAGTAAGCGAATAATTGCTCTCGCGGCAAGACCTTGTTCGCCTTTGTCTTCTGGCATATATACATTTTTAAACATAAAGTTTCTAAATTCGTTAACTACATCCCTGACACTTAAGCTCATTTTGATAAGACCATTGCAGGATACCTCATTAATCCCTGGTTCAATAATCCCAGAAACTTCCCAAGATTCTTTTACAATGTCATTGACTATCGTATCTATTCGTTCGCCGTGGGAAGCACCTAATTTTGCGAAAATCGAATCGGGCAAATCATCTGGACTCAAAATATCTGCTCGAAAAGCATCTAAGAGGTCATGATTAAGGTAAGCTACAGCGTCCGATATTCGCACGATTTGTGCTTCTAGAGATAGACCTTCCACCATATCTGGAGACATGAAATCTCCTTTGGGTTTCGAGTGGTTTTTTATGCCATTTCGAACTTCTTCGGTTAAATTTAACCCCATACCCTCTCTTTCAATAACCTCGACTACTCTTAAGCTTTGCCATGCATGCCTAAATCCACTAGCCGGTTCACCGTCCCCCCTTATCAACACATCCATTTCATCCTCACCTACGTGGCCAAACGGAGTATGTCCAAGATCATGTCCTAATGCTATTGCTTCTGTTAAATCCTCATTTAGGTTTAATGATCTAGAAATTGTTCTGGCAATTTGGCTAACTTCTAACGTATGGGTAAGACGAGTTACATAGTGGTCGCCTTGCGGAGAGATAAATACTTGGGTTTTATGTTTAAGTCTCCTGAAAGCTTTAGAATGAATGATACGATCTCTATCTCTTTGGAAATTTGTCCGCAGCCCGCATGACTCTTCAGGTCGTTTTCTTCCTGCAGAATCAGCTGACCGTTGTGCATATGGGGATAACTCAAGTTCTTTTGACTCGATTCTCTTGCGAATATTATTTTTAACGCTCATTTATATTTTCTTTGAATATTTATACTTTCTGTTTTTTATAAATTAAAGATGCACTATAGATAAAGGTTCGCCTCCATTAACCATATTTTGTATATTTGAATAACCAAACTTAGCCCGTCTAGACCAAGCGTCCCAATTATTTCCCGCGCAATGTGGAGTTACGATTACATTTTTCATTGATAGCAAAGGGTTATTTTTTTCTATAGGCTCTTGTTCAAAAACATCGAGTGCTGCGCCTGAAATTTTGTTCCTGCTGAGTGCCTTAATCAGGTAACTTTCTTTGATAATTGATCCTCTGCTAGTGTTCACTATTATTGCTGAAGGTTTCATTAAATCAATTAGATTTTTATCTATTAAATGGTATGTTGAGTCAATTAGAGGAATGTGAATGCTGATAATGTCAGAACTAGAAAATAAAGTTTCCATGTCGACATATTTTATCGATAAATCTTCTTCATCATTTGGGCTTAACCGATGTAAATCATGGTATTGAATTCGCGCATCAAAAGGTAAAAGACGTCTTGCTACTTGCCGAGCAATATTGCCCATGCCTAACAAGCCTACACGTTTGCCAGCCAGTTCAAATACATTTGTACCATCTAAGGGATATCCCCATTCACCATCCCTAGTTGCTTTATCAACTTCAATAAGACGATGATAAGTTGCAAGTATCAGCATTATAGTATGATCTGCGACTGCCCATGAATTCGCCCCGCCGTTATTGGCTACAGGAATATTAAGGCTTTTAATTAAGGGTATATTTAAGAAATCCCAACCGGCTGACATTAATTGTATAAGCCGGATATTGTTTGGCACATTAATAATTTCATCAGGAATTACATTACCGCAAAGCATAATAAATTCCGCATCTTTTATGTGTGCGAAATTATTGTCATGTATTTTTTTAAGATCTGTATTTATAGTTGTAAGGCCTTTAGGAGAATACATAGCAATTTCAGTATATATTTCAGGACTTACTGCGTGTACCAGTGCTACTTTAGACATATTAATTTAGATCGTAGGTTGAGACACCAGATACGTCAACCGTTATAATCCAAGTAATAAAGATTTAAGTCGTTTAGAAACCAAATTGTTTCGAAACTTTTGGGTTTTGTGACTAACAATTAGCATATATTTTATCCAAACAAGGAGAAGACTTTGGCAGATTTAAAACAAATTGGATTCATTGGTTTAGGGATTATGGGAAAGCCCATGGCCGCTAATCTCATTAAAGCAGGATTTAGTCTGCAAGTACATAGCCGTTCTAGTGGGCCGGTTAAGGAATTAGTTGCTTTAGGAGCTAAAGAGACGAATACGCCTGCAGCATGTGCTGAGAATATGGATGCTGTAATTACAATGCTCCCTGACGGCCCAGATTCTGAGAATGTGATTCTAGGCGATAATGGGGTTTTGTCTGGTTCAAAAAAAGGTTCAGTTATTATCGATATGAGTTCAATCGCTCCGTCAATATCTCAAAAAATTGCTTCAGCTTGTGAATCAACTGGCGTAGAGTTTTTAGATGCTCCCGTTAGTGGTGGTGAGCCCGGGGCAATTGAAGGAACTTTAGCTATTATGGTTGGTGGCAAACAGTCTGTATTTGATTTTAGCAAAGATCTTTTTGAGGCAGTCGGGTCTAGTTACGTATTATGTGGAAATTACGGTGCTGGAAATACAACCAAGCTTGCTAATCAAATTATTGTCGCAACTAACATCGCTGCTGTTGGAGAAGCATTTGTTCTTGCAAAAAAGGCAGGATTGGACCCTGAAAAAGTTTTCAATGCAATAAAAGGTGGTTTAGCTGGTAGTAATGTGTTAAACGCTAAAGGCCCCATGATGATATCTGGAAAATTTAAGCCTGGATTCAGAATCAAATTGCATAATAAAGATATTCGGAATTCTATGTTAACTGGAGCAGATCTAGGTGTTGCCCTGCCGGTTACATCATTAGTACAACAAATAATAATTTCACTGGTTAATGAAGGGAAGGGTGAATTAGATCATTCGGCTATAGCAAACTTTGTTGAAAAACTTAATAATCAGACTATCTCTTAGATCGTAAGCCCAATAAAAATCAGTATTTCAGGCGTTTAAATGATTCAGCATATTTCATGCCTTGCCCATGTGCTCGACCCTTGAATCCAAAGTTGGAGTTATTGTGTATTGTTTTGCCTTTCCATTCAATCAAGCGTTGTCTCACTTCATCATCATTCATGGACATCTGTGATTTGTGCGCGAGAAGAGCTGATACAGATTTTTCAAACTCAGACGATATATCAATAAATAAATCTGGATTTGGATGTCCGACTATCCACACTTCTTTTACTGCCCATGGTTCGAATCCCTCTTGTAAAAGGTCTGGAAATGTAAGGTGGTCTCTGGCTGAAGGGAATACAGCGGATAGTGTGGCTTCCCCTGCAGCAATATGGTCTGGGTGCCCACTACCCTGATACGGGCCATCTAAAGATCTCATTGGATATGGACATATTAATATGCCTGGTTTATGTTTACGGATTTCTCTAGCAATATCTTTTCTTAAATTAAGGGAAGGTTCTAAATAACCGTCTGGATAACCTAGAAATATGACATCTGTAAGCCCAATAATTTTTCCAGCATTAATTTGTTCTTGTTGCCTGATTTTAGACAATTGTTTTGAGCTAATATCGCGATTGGCAGTTCCTTTAGATCCATCTGTACACACTACATACGTAACATCCCAGTTTTCAGATACTAACTTGGACGCTGTACCTGAACACCCCCACTCAGCATCATCGGGATGTGCAAAAACTACCATAGCTTTACCATATCCCTCTTCATTTGGCCCAAAATCTAAAGTCATCGTAAAATCATTCCTTCGTTAATTTGTTATAGAAAGTAAACTTTTAGCTTTAAAACTAAATTAATTCACCATAGTTAGTGCATATGTAGCGTGCTGAATTGCATCCATTAAAGGTGATGGATATATACCAATAAATATCATTGCAATGAATAAAATAGAGAGTACTACAAATGCTATAGGAGACAGGTCTATTTTATTATCTATCTCAGATTTTTCTATATACATATATTTTAATACTTTAAGATAGTAATAGAGAGACATAAGGCTTGCGAAAATAGCAATTGCTACTAACCAAATAAGTCCTTGTACCGAAGCTGCTGTAAACAGATAGAATTTGCTAATAAACCCCGCGAATATGGGCAATCCTGCTAATGAAAAAATAGAAGCAGCGAAAACCATAGATAAAAACGGAGATGCTTTACTGGCACCTGCTAAATCCTTAATATTTTCGTTCCCTGTCTTTTTATAAATTATAGAAATGGATAAAAATGCAGCTAGATTTGATATTCCATAAGCTATAGTGTGTAAAATAATTCCATTCACAACTAGGTTGGTGTTTGATATAAATGCGAGAGTCATACCTCCTTCCTGATTGATACTTACTAATGCCGCCAAACCTAGAATCAGATAACCGGCATGCCCTATTGATGAATAAGCTAATAGACGCTTAATATTCGTTTGGACAAGTGCCATAAGATTCCCTACAGTCATTGTAAGAGCAGCGATTATAACAAGTATTATTTGAAGGTCTATCATTAAAGGCATCATGCCAGTTACAAAGAAACGTATAATTAAAACAAATATGGCTGCTTTAGAACCTACAGCAAGGTGTGCGGTTATTGGGGTTGGAGCGCCTTCATATACATCTGGTGCCCACATATGAAATGGAACAGACGCAACTTTAAAGCCAAGCCCGGCAATCAGAAATAAAAATCCAAGCAACAATCCTGGATTAATTGAATTGTTGCTTCTTAATACCTCTGCCATTTCATTAAATTGAGTTGTTCCTAATAAACCATAGATTTGGCTAATACCAAACAGCAATATGGCGGAAGATAAAGCTCCAAGAATTATGTATTTTGTACCGGCCTCATTAGATTTAATGTTATATCGATCAAAAGCAACTAAAACGTACAACCCAAAACTTAAAGTTTCCACAGCAATATACGCTGTTAACAACTCTCCGGATGATGACAGCAACATCATTGCCAAAACAGTGAATATTAATATTGCATAATATTCCCCTGGATTGGATAAATTTTTGTTTACATAGTCAACAGATGATGCGATAAGGGCAGCTCCTAAAATTAGGAAAGCGGACTTAAAAAATAGAGAATATCCATCAATCCTAAGAATTCCACCGTAAAGCTCATCAGATTTACCCCATAAAAATATCAGATTGAAAATAAATATTCCTGTTAAGGCTAAAATTGCAATATATGGGAGTGACCATTTTTTGTTTTTAGGAATAAAGAAATCAATAGTTAGTACACCAAACCCAAGTATAACAACAAGAATTTCTGGTAGCAGGAAGGATAAGTTGTTCATAATGATCCTGCCATAGCTGCCAAGATTTCGGTCACTCCGGTATCAATTACTTTTATGAAAGGGAAGGGGAATAATCCAACTACTAAGATTGTAATTGCCAACACTACAGAGGAAACCCGCTCCCAATAATTGGAATCCGCTTGTTTTGAGAATTTACTATCAACCATATTATTCCATATATCTTCATTTAGCTTTCCAAAGAATACTTTTGCAACGAGACGTAATATATATATTGCTGTAATTCCAGCCCCGATTATTCCTAACATACCTAGAATTGGGTATGTTTGGAATAATCCAATAAAAACTAATAACTCCGCTACAAATCCTGATAATCCAGGGAGCCCTAATGAAGTCAAGCCGGCTATTACAAATAGAACGGCTACCCAACCCATTTTTTTGGCTATTCCTTCTAAAACGCCGATATCACGAGTATGGGTTCGTTCATAAATCACGCCAACAACCACGAAAAATAGCGCTGTCATAATTCCGTGAGAAAACATCTGTAATACCGCCCCGGAAAGGCCGATGACATTTAGAGTTGCAATGCCCATTAAAACATATCCCATATGGCTAACCGATGAATATCCAATTACATATTTTAAATCTCTCTGTCCAAGGGCGGATAATGCTCCATAAATCACATTGACTGTTCCTAAACCTAATAGCACTGGGGCCCACTGTTCTGCACCTTCAGGCAAAAGAAACATGCCAACTCGAATAATCCCATATGCGCCTAATTTCATTAATACGCCAGCATGTACCATGCTTACTGCAGTAGGTGCTGCAACGTGTCCATCTGGAGACCATGTATGAAATGGCCACAATCCAGCCAAGATACCAAATCCTAGGGCAACAAGAGGGAAAATTATCAATTGGAAGGTTGTGTTGAAATCTATTTCTGATAATGCTGGTATCAAGAATGTTCCCAACCCGGATTCAGCAAATATAGCTAATATAGATATCCATATTAGAACACTTCCGGCCACTAGATAAAGCATCAATTTCATTGCACCATACTCTTTTGTGCGGATAAATGTTTTAAAGTCGGTACTGCTTCCCCATATGCCGATTAGGAGGTACATTGGCAACACACTAAGTTCATAGAAAAAGAACAGAAAAAATAAATCCAAAGAAGCAAACACGCCAAATACTCCAGAAATCAGTAGAAAGAAGAGTACAAAAAACTCCTTAGGTCTGTCGGATATAGACCTAGAGGCAAGAACACCTGTGAACATGACTATGCCAGTCAGCATTATCATCGGCGCAGATATTCCGTCTATTCCCAAATTTAGCTGAATAGCTTGCTGTCCAATGATAGGATTGCTTGGAAGATCGAGCCAAATCCAACTGTTTGCGAATTGAAATCCTCCGTCATTATGGTTGTAGGCTGCAAAACAGTATATGGACAGAACCATTGTTATAAGACCAAGAATAGTAGCTGACCATTGAATCATTTCTTCTCGGTCTTTTGGCATAAATATAAACACAGCCGCCCCAATAAGCGGAATCATAATTATTATTAGCAACAGCCAGGATTCAAATGTATTCATAAACTGTTAGCCATTAGAAATATATTAATCAAGTAATATCCACCATAATATAGCTAGCCCACATGCTCCTAACATCATAGCGGCGCCATAAGTAAAAAGATAACCAGTCTGTAAAACGCGAGTCTTAAGGGCTGACATATATACAGATATTGCTGATCCATCAACAGCTTTGTCGTTAATTACTACACGATCAAATAACGCAACCAAATTTCCAAAAGCTAGCACGCATTTATCGATAATCCATTGATATAAATCATCAATATAATATTTATTTAGGATTGTTTTATAGAAAGAAGGGGCAAATTCAATAATTTGTTTTGCCGAAACTGATTTTCTTAAATAAACAGACCACCCGAAAATTAAAGCAGCTAACGCTAAGATGATTGATAAGATCATTAGCCATGGTTCAAGTTCAAAGTGATGTGAAGGGTCAATAAATTCAGCCCAACCAGGATATGTTGAACTTAAGGGTAATATCAAAAAGCCTATTCCCGCAGAAAGAATTGCTAATATGACTAGTGGCACCCACATTATCGAACTGCTTTCATGGCTTTGCTCTAAATGTTTTGGGGTGGAACCTAAGAATGGAACTATAGCAACTCTTGCCATATATAAAGCACTCAAAAACACCCCTAACAGAGTGATTGCTAAAACTACGTATTGGCCATCATGAAGGATAGACAACAGTAGCTCGTCCTTGGAAAAGAATCCAGCTAGTGGAGGTAAACCTGCCAGAGATGCCGCTCCAATAAAAAATGTTATGGCTGTAATTGGCATGCGATGCCGTAATCCACCCATTTTCCAAATATTCGTTTCGTTATCTATGGAGTGCATGACCGAACCGGCACCAAGGAACAATAAAGCTTTAGCAATGCCATGTACAATAAGATGAAATATTGCAGCCGCTACTCCACCGGTGCCTAGGCATAACATCATTAATCCTAAATGGCTAATAGTTGAGTAAGCTAGAACTCTTTTAATATCACTCATTACTAAAGCCATAGACCCTGCAAAAATAAATGTGATTAATCCTATTATCATTACGATAAGCATGATCTCTGGAGCCAACTCAAAAATGGGCATCATTCTAGCTACTAAATATACTCCTGCTGCAACCATAGTCGCGGCGTGAATTAATGCCGAAACCGGAGTAGGGCCCTCCATCGCATCTGGAAGCCAGACATGAAAAGGAAATTGTGCTGATTTACCCATGGCACCTATAAAAATCAATAAGATCGAACTGTTTAATATTGCATCACTAATGCCGCCTGACTCAGCTATGTGAAAAATTGTTGATATATTAAAAGTTCCTGTTGCCTTGAACAAAAGAATTATGCCAATGAGTAAACACACATCACCGATTCTGGTAGTTATGAAAGCCTTTTTTGCCGCCTCAGCAGCTGATCGTTTTTCCCACCAAAATCCAATCAATAGGTAAGATCCGAGCCCTACTAATTCCCAAGCAAAGTATAAAAATAATAAGTTGTCAGCCAATATTAGAGTGAGCATAGCAGCTGCAAAAAGTGCATGTATAGCAAAGTACCATTCGAAATGTTTGTCCCCTTTCATATACCCAATTGAATAAACCTGTACTAATAGAGAAATGAATGTAACAAGTCCAAGCATGGCAACGGAAACCTTATCCACAAATATTCCCCAACGAATTTCGGTTAGTCCAACCACTAACCAATTCATCGATATAGAACCGCCACCGAAATTAAGCACATCTAAAAGCACTAACCAAAATAAAATAAATCCAGCTAAGATAGCAGTAATTGAAACTATTGGCGCCAACAATGCAAGTTTTGTTCTGTCTGAATAGAAGTATCCTGCTATTCGCATAGACACTACTATGATTAAGAATGCGACTGCACTTATTGAAGGTATTATCCATGCGGCATGCAATCCAAGTGTATTATTTGATTCCATTGCTACCTTTTAAATTGTTACTAAAAATTGAATTCATAATAGTTTTATTTATGTTAAATCTCCTCACATTAATCACCATCTCATGATATTTATATCATCAGTATTTATAGAAGATTTATTACGATACAGCCTTAATATTATTGCTATAGCTAAAGCTAATTCGGCAGCTGCAATGGTGATAACAAATATAATTAATACGTGCCCGAGAGCTCTGTGAGATTCACTAGCGTTCATGAAAATGGAATATCCGATTAAGTTAATATTTACGGCGTTTAACATTAATTCAATGGACATCAATACAAGGATTGCATTTCTACGGGCAAGAACTCCATAGAGTCCTATAGCAAACAGGAGGCCGCTAAGTACTTGGAAATGCGTTAATTCGATCATTTATCGTCCCTCGAATCTATTTTACGTACCATTATCACTCCACCCATTAGTGCAATTAGTAAAACCAAGGAAGCCATTTCGAATGGAACGGCCCATTTTGAAAAAAGTTCGTCAGCCAGTTTTGACAGGTCTAATCCACTTCGAGACGTCAAATTTGCTGGTCTGTAAAAAGCAGTAGAGATTATTATTCCCAAGGTAATTAATGAAGTAACAAGAGCTATTGGCCAGTGTTTATGATCTGAAAGTGTTCGAAAATCTTCAAGTTTCGTTAACATCAGAGCAAATATGATTACAATTACTATTGCACCTCCGTAGATTAATATCTGTACCAATGCAAGAAATGGAGCAAAAGAAAGGATAAATATTCCAGCAACTCCAGAAAGCGATGCGATAAGCCCAAATGCTGCATAAACAATATTTCGGGACAATACAACGGCCAATCCTCCACCGAGAACGACACAACTAGCCAAATAAAAAATTATTAGAGAAGTCAT
Organism: SAR202 cluster bacterium; assembly: GCA_009392275.1. GTDB lineage: Bacteria > Chloroflexota > Dehalococcoidia > Lucifugimonadales > UBA2962 > UBA2962. The sequence goes on along the minus strand of VFGV01000004.1, from coordinate 124,364 downwards.
TTCGACAAATCCTCCGGTTTTGTATCCACTTTGGCATCCGTAGAATTGAGTTTTTTTAACTTCTCTTTGGCTTCAGCCTGCAATTTGCTTCTAAGAACTGGGTCGCCTATGTTTTTTATTTGTACAGGCTTCCAGCCGATTTTTTCCTGAAATGTTTTACCCATCTCTAGCAAAGATTCTAAGTTGGCTCGATTGGCATTACGTTGGAATTTGCTTAACTCGTGTTCATGACTCATTTCAATTGCATCAAAATTACATACATCTACACAAATACCACAAACTATACATCTAGAGAGGTTGATCTCGAACGAATCAATGATTTTTTTTCTAGTCGATTTTTCTTCAGTAAACTTATCATTATCTGTCATTGTGGCACTCATACATTGAGTAGGACACTCCCGCACACATACCATACATCCTGTACAGTAGGGTTCGTTATTAGAGTCGTCCCATAGTAATGCAGGAAAACCCATGAAACGCTTCTCAATATCTAGGCGCTTGCTCGGAATTGGGTATTGAGCAGTAACTGGTTTACGCATCATAGTTACTAAAGTAACTTTCAATCCTTTGATACTACCTAACATTTACATCTCCATAGTTTTCTGGAGGTCTACTGGCTGCTTCTTTAGACGGTACAATTCTTATAGAATTTTCCCCTCTTGATTGCTGGGGAGTCTTGTATATTAGGTAGAAGATGGAGCCAATTGTTATCAAAGATAGAACTGTAAGTATTGACCAGTGAAGGTTGTAGAAACGAACAAAACCTGTAAACACTATATTGATAAATGATACTGGAACTAAAACCTTCCATCCGAATGACATTAGCTGATCTATCCTTAGTCTAGGATAAGTTCCTCTGATCCAAAATATCAGTAAGATTACCGCATATATCTTTATTAAGAACCATATAACGGATAGTAAATGATGAGGGATTCCACTAAATGGCATTGAAGGCCAGCTCCACCCTCCTAAAAACATCACTGCTATCAAAGCTGCTATAGCGAAGGTGTTGACATATTCGGCAAGCTGTATAATCGCCCAATGTGCTCCACTGTATTCAACAAAAGGCCCTCCAACCACTTCGGATTCTGCATGGTGGATATCAAATGGCGTTCGCCCTAACTCGGCAAGGCCAGCTGCGAGAAAAATCAAAAACCCTATTGGTTGAACAATTATATTGGCGATTTTAGATTGATCATTAATTATATCGATTAGGCTCAATGATTGACTTAACATCGCAACCCCAAGTATTGCCATAATGAATGGAATTTCATAACTGATCAATTGCCCGACAGCTCTTAAGCCTCCTAACATTGAATACTTATTTGCTGATCCCCAACCTGCCATTACTAAACCTAGTACCGACAATACAGATATCGCTGCTATATAAAATAAGCCCAAGTCTAAATTTTGCAGTACCAGCGTTTCTGAGAATGGAATTGTTACCCATATTGCTATTGCCGGGACGAAAATCGCGAGTGGGGCAATCCAGTATATTGGCTTGTCAGCCCAACTTGGTAGAATATCCTCCTTGCTAATTAATTTGATTACGTCTGCGATGGGTTGTAGCAGTCCATGTGGGCCGACTCTCATGGGACCCATTCTTTGCTGTATACGAGCAAGAAATTTACGCTCTATCCAAGTTAGAACCATGACAGTTAATGATAAAAATATTATTAATCCGACAGCTCCAAGCACATAGAAAACTAAATTTTGCCAGCTCATCGATCAACCTCTCCTAAGACGATGTCCAATGAGCCTAAAATTACCACCGCATCCGCAACATAAACACCTTCTAACATATGTTTTATAGCCTGAAGGTTTGCAAATGATGGGGCTCTAACTTTAACTCGATATGGGTTTTGGCTGCCGTCACTCACTAGAAATACCCCTAAATCCCCGCGAGGAGATTCGGTTCTAACAAAACATTCTCCTTCTGGGGGTCGAACTATTCGTCTCATTTTTGCCTGAATCTCACCAGGCTCTATTTGTTTCATGGCTTGTTTAATAATAGATAAAGATTCTCGCATTTCTTGCATACGCACATAATATCGATCCCAACAGTCTCCAGTGTTACCAATAGGTATTCCAAAATCAAATCTATCATATATTCCGTAAGGCTCAGATATTCTAACGTCTTCTATCAGTCCAGTTGACCTTAAAATAGGACCGGTAACACCAAAATTAACAGCATCCTCGATCGGTAAACGACTGACATTTTTAGTCCTAGCCAAAAATGCTTCATTTTGGGTTAATAGCTCATCGCATTCTTCAATAGCGGCATCTAATTCATCAATTACAGAATATAATTTATTCTCGAACCCTGAGGGTAAATCCTCTTTTACTCCCCCTATTCTAATGTAGTTATGCATCATTCTTGCGCCGGTAACTTGCTCAAACAAAGATTGAATTCGCTCTCTTTCTCTAAATCCGTAAAGTACAGGCGTCATGGCTCCTGCATCGAGCCCGTAAACGCCATAAAATAGCATATGGCTAGCAATACGGTTTAGTTCGCAGAGGATGGTCCTTATGTACCAAGCGCGGTCTGGAATTTCTAATTCCAGTAATTTTTCCGCTGCCATGCAAAATGCCAATTCGCCATTTAAGTTAGCAACATAATCTAGTCTGTCAAATAACGTGACTACTTGAGAATAACTCTCAGCCTCACATAATTTTTCTGAGCCGCGATGTAGATAACCAATATGAGGTTCAGCGTCAACGATTAATTCACCATCGAGTTGTAAAACTAAACGAAATACTCCATGAGTACTGGGATGTTGCGGACCCATGTTGATTAACATATCAACCATCGATCCTGATTCGTTAACGTTTTTATTAATTTCCAATGTTATTTATGTTCCGATAACTATTTATTAATTACTATTATGTTTGCAAATGACGGATCACCACTCTTTATATTCGTGCAGCGGATATGACTTTAAACCAGGATTGCCTTCAAAGTCATCTGGTAAAAGTAACCTATCTAAACTCGGATGGTCTTTAAATACCACTCCAAAAAGATCATGGGATTCTCTTTCAAACCAGTTAGCTGCTTTCCAAATATTGGAAACAGATGAGATGACAGGCTTCTTAGGATTAAGTTCGCACTTCAGAACCATTTTATGCCGTTTTGTATATGAGAAAAGATGATAATTGATTTCCAGAATATCTTTATAATCGACTACAGAAAGACATCTTAGATAGTCGAAGAACAACTCGGTGTTTAAGTGCAAAGTTTTGCATATTGGATGTATAAGATTGCTAGGAACGTTTAAAACCACTTCATCAATTTTGGTTCCGTACTCAACATCTGGTTCATTTAAAATCGAAGGTAAAAGCTCTAGTAACTTTTGATTTACCTCGCTTAGGACGATATTTTTATGTTCTGTGCCTTCCATTGTTATGATAAAGTCCAATGGTTATGGGTCTTTACGATAAATAATCTGCGTTTAGTTTCCATTATTAAGCTGTTTGTCGTTTATTAAATTCTCTCGGTTTTTAGCATCTGAAGAAATTTTGTCTTGCAATTCCATTATGCCGTACATTAAGGCTTCAGGCCTTGGGGGGCATCCTGGCACGTACACATCAACTGGTATTAAATGGTCAACCCCCATCACTACCGAATAGGATCGGTAGTAAGGGCCACCATTGGTGGCACATGCTCCCATCGCAATCACCCATTTAGGGTCAGGCATTTGTTCATATAAGCGCTTTATGGGGTCTGCCATTTTTTTTACTACAGTCCCTGCGACAATCATAACATCGGATTGCCGGGGCGATGGCCAAGTCACTATACCGAAACGATCAATATCGTGATGAGACATATGGGTCGACATCATTTCTATTGCACAGCATGCAAGGCCAAATGATAATGTCCACAAAGATGATTTTCTAGCCAATGCAAATAGTTCATTAGATTTTGCGGCGACCACGTTTGGCAATACTTGTTCAAAAACGCTTTCAGCCGTTATATTTCCATTTTCTGCAGCAGCATTATCATAACCGGTGGTAAGGTCTGCATACTTATCTTGGTTTATTTCCACTGCAATACTCCTTTGCGCCAACTGTAGATAATGCCAAAAAATAGAATCCCAATAAATATCAGCATCTCATAGAAAATCATTGATCCAGACTTTAGGTATATGATTGCCCATGGAAATAAAAATACTGCTTCTATATCGAATATGATAAACAGAATTGCAAAAATATAATATCGAATTCTAATTTGAGACCATCTAAATGGTTCGGGAGGAATACCGCATTCATATGGCTCATCTTTTACTTTTGAAAAACGCTTAGGGGCTATAAATTTTGATACAACGAATAGAGCTCCAATTAGTAAAGCTCCCATTATGGGTAATATGATAACAACTATCCAATTTACGTCGTACCCTGGGGGCAAGAAAAACACCTACTCTAAGGGTTTTAACCAGATTGCTAAAGACAGAATAATTCAAATTAGCGTATTAGCTTATATTAATATCTTACTAGTTTTATTTCCAGATTGGTAACTACTATTTATTGGTGGGAAATTGTATTATCGTCGTAGTAGCGCGCAAGTTCATCGCGATCAAAGGATTCCATTATACTCACTGTGCCATCTTTAAGAACATTTACGCCTTTATGTTGTTTAGTAGCTGTACCAATAATATTGGCAATGATGTTGTTCTTGTGGAAAGCGGACAGTAATTTAGGAGCGTTATCTGCGGAGGTTGTCAGCAATAAGGCTCCTGATGAAATTAACCCAAGTGGGTTTAATCCTAGCGCATCGCACACAATTTTCGACTCTTTATAAATAACTATATTTGAAGAGTCAATATTGAACCCCAAACCTGAAGCTGAAGCCATTTCCTCAAGACCTGTGGCGATTCCGCCTTCTGTAGGGTCATGCATGGAATTTACTTTAACGGTTTTCCTAGCCAGTTCAGCATCAGTTCTTACACTTATTCCAGGTTCAAAAAGCATTTTTTTGCCAGTATTTATGATGTTTGGATTCACACCTAATTCAAGCAATTTGTTTTCATTTTCCCTGCATAAAAGAGACGTGCCTTCGATAGCTATGCCTTTTGTTAGTATTATTGCATCTCCATCTTTAATGTCAGCGGTCTTAATTGCATCTTTAGAGTCCAATTCTCCTAAAAGAGTTCCTATGGCAATAGATCTAGTGATTCCGGAAGTAATCTCAGTATGCCCCCCTATTAAAGCAATATTTTGACTTTTAGCTGCTTTAGTTAGGTCGCTAAAAATAGAAGTTATTTGTTGCTCATTGGTACCTTCAGGTAGTAATAGTGTTACAAGCATCCACCGTGGTGTGGCCCCAACCACAGCTAAGTCGTTGGTATTAACTTGAACTAGATACCAGCCAATTAAATCTGTGGCAAATGTAATCGGATCAGTTTTTGCGGCCAGTATTTTGTCTCCAAACTCTATTAAAGCTGCATCTTCGCCTAATTTGGGACCAACTAGCACCCTGGGGTCTACATGTTTAATTTTGCTTAGTAGTTTTTGCAATAATGGAGCAGGCAGTTTTCCTGATTTAATTTCCATTTGGATTAACCTATAAAATATTAGTTTAATGATAAAAGGATAGCATGCAATCTGATGATAAAGGCAATAACTTTTGATTTATACGGAACATTAGCTGGTTTCTCACCAAGTAGATATGAAATCCAGTCGAAAGCCGCTGCAAAGTTCGGCTTGCATTTAACTGAAGATCATGTTCAGAGAGGTTATTTTAAGGCTGATGAATTCATGTCAAAACAAAATGCGACAATTCCTATTAGATCGATGACCAGCCAAGAGAAACTAAATTTTTTTGCAGAATATGAAAAATTAATACTTTCTGAGGCAGATCCTGATATCAACCTAGATAAATCTTTAGATGTTTGGTTAGAAACACAAAAAATGTCATACAAGTTAACAGTTTTTGATGATGTAAGACCTGTCTTAAAAACACTAAAAGATCAAGGGTTTGTTTTGGCTGTCATAACAAACATGAATACAACTGGCTATAAAATTCTAGCCGAGTTAGATCTAATAGGACAAATAGATTTTGCAATAACGTCGCTGGAAGCAAAAGCAGAAAAACCAGATAAACGTATATTTGAAATGGCTTTTAAAAAAGCCAAATGTGAACCTGAGGAAAATATTCATGTGGGAGACCAAATCTTGTCAGACATAATAGGAGCAAAGCTCGTCGGTACCAACTACATCCTTATTGACAGGTATTCTTTAAATGAAACTTTTGAAGACGGTCCAAGAATAACTACCTTAATTCAGCTACCTGAGTTATTAAAAAAAATGTAATTCAGTTATTTAAGTCGTTAGATATTAGGTGGAGTGTGCGATCTGTTCAATATGTTTATTAATATCACCCTGAAATTTATCTATAATATTCACCAAATCGCATAGATCCTTCAGTATATTACTGTTTTTACCAGAGATTTGCTGCCTGATTTCTTGATTACCAATTTGTACATGGTGGCTTAATCGTTTTTTTAGGGCAATTTTCATATCTTTCAATTCATGCTTCATTCTTATGACTATTGTGTTATCTCTTATAAAGATAGAACGTATTCCAATGCGAGACGAAATTACTTTTAATTTAGAAATTGATAAAAGATTTTCTAATTGAATAGGTAGAATGCCAAACCTATCAACTAACATTGCCTCTGCTTCTTTCAAGGATTGTTCGTCCTTGGCTTGGATTATTTGTTTATATATATCCATTCTTAAATGAAGATCGGAAATATAACTTGAAGGAATATTTGCAGGAATGTCTAAGTTGATGGAGGTAAGATTTTGATCAATTGTTTTTGTTGCAGGATTAATCTTGTCGACTCTAAGTTGCTCTGTAGCTTCTGACAGCATTTTGGAATATAGATCATATCCAATTGCATTTATGTGCCCACTTTGCTGTCCACCTAAAATGTTACCTGCGCCGCGAATTTCTAAGTCAGCCATAGCTATTTGGAAACCAGCTCCTAGATTAGTCGCCGCCAACATGGTTTTTAGTCTTCTACTGGCTACTTCATTTATCACGACATTGTCAGGTACTAAGAAATAGGCATAACTTCTTTTTGGTCCACGACCAATTCGACCTCGCAGTTGGTAAAGCTGTGCAAGGCCAAATGTATGAGCCCTATTAATAATCATTGTATTGGCATTTTGGATGTCTAGTCCGGATTCAATTATGGTTGTGCAAATAAGAACATCTATATGCCCATCGGCAAAATCTAACATGGTTTTTTCAAGTTCTGCTTCGTTTAGCTGGCCATGGCCAACTGCTATCTTTGCTTCAGGAACAATATTACTGATTCTTTTTGCTATTGAATGAATGTCTTTTACGCGGTTATGCACAAAATAAACTTGTCCACCTCGATCTAGCTCTCTGATAATTGCATCGCGAATAAGCTCATCTGATTGCTCTGTTACATATGTTTTAATAGGTATTCGCTCCTCAGGAGGTGTCATTACCATGCTAATATCTTTAATGCCGGCCATGGACATCTGTAAGGTTCTTGGGATTGGTGTTGCCGTTAATGTTATTACATCGACTTCGGATCTTATTTTTTTCATCTGCTCCTTTTGAGAGACTCCAAATCTTTGTTCTTCGTCAATTATTAGTAGCCCTAAATCTGTGAACTCGATATTTGGTTGAATTAACATGTGTGTACCGATACATATATCAACCTTACCTTTTACTAAGTCATTTATTACTTGCTTTTGCTCTTTTGGGCTCCTAAATCGACTCAGATATTCAATATTAATTGGGTAAGCAGAAAGTCTCTCGGAAAAGGTGACATAATGCTGTTGAACAAGTACGGTGGTTGGAGCTAGTAATGCGACCTGCTTTCCTTCCATAACTGTCTTAAAAGCAGCCCTTATAGCAATTTCCGTTTTCCCATATCCAACATCGCCACATATCAACCTGTCCATAGGCTTTTTGCTTTCCATATCCGCTTTGATAGCTGACAAAGCTTCGATTTGATCGTCCGTTTCTTTATGTGGGAAAGAGTCTTCTAGTTGGTTCTGCCAAACAGAGTCGGTCGAGAATTGGTAACCAGTAGCTGAATTCCTGGTAGCGTAAATATTTAGAAGTTCGCCTGCTAATTCTTTTGTAGCTTCGGATGCTTTGGCTTTGGTGTTATTCCATGTTTGTGACCCGAGCCTCGATAAGTGTGGCGTTCGTCCAAGTGGAGCAATATAAGGATTTACTCTTTCTAAGCTTTCCATGGGAACATAAAGCTTGTCATCTAAAGCGTATTGAAGAATCAAATATTCATTTTGATTCTTCGGATCTTTATGGGTGCCAGTGAATTTTGCTATACCGTGATCAACATGGACTAAATAATCCCCTAGCTTGAGATCTTTCATCAGAGATTTACGAATTCTTTTTGAACGTCTAAGTTTCGCGCGACGAATTTTAGCGGCCCCAAAAATTTCTGCGTCACTTAATAATATTATTGAGTTATCTTGAGATTTAATTGAGAATCCATGTATGTCGCAGGTCTCAGACGCTTTCATAACAATAACCTCTCCAGGTTTTAGCTTAGACATGGACTTGGACCGGCTGCATAATTTTATATTGTATTGCTTAAAAACCTCTTTGATCCGTGTTGATTGATTAGTTACCACAGCAACAATTGAGCCGGATTTTGACAATTCAGATATTCTTCTTGCAGCAACGTCTAATTTCCCATAAAAACTCTCACTGGTTGTGAATGGCATTTGAAAATGAGTATTGATATCATTTTTTGATGTGCCCCATGGCACGATATCGATCGTTTTACCAAAACGCATTAGCTTATTTTTAAGTTCTTCTGGCGAAATGTGAGACGATCGGAAACCATCTGGTAGTTGCCGACGTGCCACCTTTTTGTTTCTAATGTCGTTTATTCTTTCATTAAACTTATTAACTGTGTTATTGAAATCAACAGGGTTACATATTATGAGCAAGAAGGTCTGATTGAGATAATCAAATATAGAGCCACGATTTAAATAGCCTCCATATAAATTTAAAATTTCAATTAATTGCTCATTTTGGTTATTATTCACTAACTCTAAATCTTTCTTTATTTGATCTTTTTCACTTTCTGGTAGATTGGGATTAGAGATAATATTTTCTAGTATTTCTTTTAGTTGGTTTATATTCAAAAATTCTGTGGCCGGTCTTATATTGCATGAATCGATTTGTTCAATAGATCTTTGAGATATAGGGCTGAATGTCCGAATAGTATCAATACTGTCGCCTATAAGCTCAATGCGGATTGGGACCTGAGAGTTTGGTGGAAATATGTCAATTATTCCGCCTCTATAACTAAGCTGGCCTGGATGCTCTACTAAGGTTTCAGGTGTGTATCCGCATGAAATCCACAAATCTAATAGGGACCGAAATTCGTGCGAGTCTCCTCTTTGTAGTGTTATCGTTGAGTCCCAGAAGTCTTCAGGAAGAGACGTTTTTTGCATTACAGCTGCTGCAGAGCTCACGATTAATTGGTTTTCTACATTGCTTTTTAATTCATCTAGAGCGGAAAGTCGCTGGTATCCTATTTCTAAATCAGGCGATACTCTTTCGAAGGGCAATGCTTCTGTTTCATTGAACAGCACTGCGTTAACTGCACCCCAATATTGCATTTGTTCATATATTTGTTGCGCTTGATCTTGTTTGGGGGTCAAGATTAGCATGGGGCGTTGAATGTCTATAGAAAGATTTGCCAAGAAAAATGGGATGCTTTCGCTCACGGACTGTAATGTAAGCGGTGTTGTCCCGGATTTTAATTCCTGGATAAATTTGTTGTATTCAACGATACCATCTATGAAAGATCCAAATGTTTTTGGTCTCATCCAACACCGTAATTTTCAATTTAAACGCCAAAAGGGCAAGCAGAGCGCTTGCCTGGTAATCGATTTTAACAGAGTCAATGCTAAAATTTGAATTAATATGGATTTTAAGGGAACTCAATTAAATGACAAATAATAAAAGAATTGTGGATTTAAGAAGCGATACCGTTACTTTGCCAACACAACATATGCGAAAAGCGATGGCTGACGCAGAACTCGGCGATGAAGCATATGGGGATGATCCAAATATCAATAAACTAGAAGAACTTTCAGCTGAACTTTCTGGGAAAGAAGCTGGGTTATTAGTTAGTAGTGGAACAATGGGGAATTTACTAGGGGCTCTTATCAAATGTCAAAGAGGAGACCAAATGATTGTAGGTCATCGTGCTCATTGCTACATTGGAGAAATGGGAGGGGCATCAGCTCATGGAGGTGTGATTTTCAGGCTTGTTGATAGTGATGAACGAGGCATGCTTAATTTGGATCAGGTATATGAACTGCTTAACCCCAAGGATGAACCGCAACCAAACACTGGCATGGTTGAGATCGAGAATACTCATGGATCTACAGGCGGTCGCGTTTTGACAAAATCCGACATTTTAAAGGTTTCACAACTAGCCCATGAACATGGAGTGCCAGTTCACATTGATGGAGCTCGAATTTTTAATGCGACTGTAGCATTGGAAACATCTTTATCCGAACTTGTGGATACAGTAGACACAGTTACATTTTGCCTGTCTAAAGGACTGGCTGCGCCGTTTGGCTCTATGCTTTGTGGTAATAAGGAGGATATAGATCGAGCAAGATTGATAAAAAAATCGTTAGGCGGCGGACTAAGACAAGCTGGAGTTATGGCTGCTGCAGGTATTGTGGCATTGACTGAAATGGTAGATAGACTTGCAGAAGATCATTACAATGCTAACAAATTAGCGCATGGCTTAGCGCAGATTTCTGGTATAACGCTGAACCCTGAAAACGTTGAAACAAATCAGGTTTATTTTAATGTGAATTCAGCTGATCAACCAAAACTATTGAATGAATTAGAAAATAATGGTGTACGAGGGTTAATCTTAGATGAGGGGTGGCGCTTCGTTACCCATTATGGAATAACAGAGGAAGATATTGATTGGGCATTGCCCATTATCAATAGAACTTTTAAAAAGTATATGTAGCAGTTGTGCTGATAACTGGTAATACGATTAACGAAATCTATTTTCGTTAATCGGTTATGTAATATTGATTAACGGCCTTCCTTACTTCACTTGTGGTGGAGATACCAATAGTTATCCATGCCTCCAGCCTTCTTCGGAGGCGATTTATTTCGGCTTCCAGCTCGTCAACCTTTATATGTAGATGCTTTGATAAATTTGATATCGCTAATTGACTATCCATAAATATGTATTGGTCCAAATCGGGCTCCCAGCCTACTAGTGTTACAAGTTTAGGCTTGCCAGATTTTTGAGGCACAACTAAGACAAGTTCCCGTACTCTTCTAGATACGCTTCTTCCACCTGTACTTATGGCATCAACAATGACAATAGCTCCAATAGTACTTAAAGTTTTATTAGGTATTTTTAGAGGCTTGTCACTAAAGGCCCTTATTACACCTTCCGGTGATCCAGCATACATCGTTGTGCTAAACGAATTATCATCATTTGTCCAGTTCAACATTTTGGCCACATCAGCACCCCATAGGTTAGCTTCACCAATTTCACTGATTCCAGGCATTAAGGCATAGGTTTTTGTTAAACCCTCCTGCTGTTCTGGGTTCTCGAATTTTGGTCCATATACATAAGATTTTTGATACTTGGGTGGAATAAAATCAATGAACGCTGAGAGCATACTCGTTTTGCCTGCAGCTTTCTCCTCTGAAGCAAATATTACTGATGAGCCTCTTTCGAACAACAACCAAATCATTGCGGCCAATCTAGTATCCAAAGTATTGTTTTTTATCATGGAGACGATGTTTGGCCTGTTTGACTCTTTACCTGAATCGCCCCACCATTCTGACGCACGTCTCTTTATTCTTTGAACCATTATTAGTTATTAATTTTCCTCTGATTCTTGCTGATCACCATCGGTTTCACTGTCTTGTTGCTCCCCTTCGATCTCACCTACAGCTTCCTCAGGCGCTTCATCAGATACTGGTTCGAGTTCAATTCGTGGAGGTGCAACTCGTGCTACCAGTGCATCTGGAGGGTTAGTGATACTTATATCACCTTCCACTGATATGTCTGATATGTGTATTGCACTCTCAAAGTCTTCAATTGAAGTAATATCAACGGTGATTTTTTCAGGCACGCTCAAAGGCAGAGCCTCAACATTTATTGATTGCATATTTTGGATTAATGTTCCACCTAATAGCCTTACTGCTGGAGAATCACCTACGACTTCTATTGGAACACTAGCAGTAATCTTAGATTTAACGTCTACGCGCAGAAAGTCTACGTGCAGGATGTCTTGTGTTAAAGGATGACGTTGAACTTCTCTTACAAAGCAGATTTCACCTGATTCACTATTATCAACTATTACTGTTACGGGTATGTTTAAACCTACGCGTGGAAGGAGCCTATTTATTTCCGCAGAATCTCCTTGCAAAGATAGCGGTCCGCCATCTCCTCCATATAAATGCACTGGCATTATGCCGTCCTTTCTAAGGTTAGCAACTTTTTTCCCAGAGATTGAGCGATTACTCAATTTTATTTCTGCAGTATCTTTTATAGAACTAGTGTTACTCAAGCTTGTCATTACGGGACCCTCCAACTTGTTACCCATCCGAATCGAGGTGATATTGATACAACATTGATTAGCACGGCTGTTTACAGGTTAGCCGACTTTCTAAATATCAACCTTTACATTTTACCTTAATTAGTCGGTACAAAATATAGCCATTATTGTTGATATAACAATATTAAATTAAGTTTAAACCAAATCTAGCACTATAGGGCAATGGTCTGACCCTTCTATTTTGTTTAAGATTTTAGCACTCTTGACTAAGTTCATAGCAGACTTATGGACAAAAAAATAATCTATGCGCCACCCAACATTTCTTGTCCTGGCGCGAGATTTTTGATCCCAATAAGTGTACCAATTTGGCTCTTTATTGATTTTACGAAAAACGTCCTCAAATCCGTTTTCAATGAAAGAGTCAATCCACTTTCTTTCAATCTCTAGAAAGCCAGATGTTTTTTGGTTCTGCTTTGGTCTGGCTAAATCAATTTCTTTGTGAGCCGTATTAAAATCACCACAAACAATTAATTTTTTGCCTTGTTGCAATTCTGTTACACAATGCCTAAGAAAAGAATCATAAAAATCTAGTTTGTAGTTCAGTCTATCTGCATTTGATTGACCATTTGGGAAATATATATTGTATAAAGTAAAGTCTTCAAATTCAGTAATAATTGTTCTGCCTTCTGAGTCAAATTTATTTAATCCAAAACCGTTCCTAGAAGATAAAGGTGTGGATTTTGTAAATGTTGCTACTCCGCTATAACCTTTTCGGTCAGCAAATGACCAATAACCTTCATATCCAGCAGGCACATCAAAGCCATCACCCATTTGGTGCCGTTGTGCCTTTAGTTCTTGGACGCATAAGATATCAGCATTGAGGTTTGCAATGTTGTCTAGAGAGCCTTTTCTGAATGCTGCTCTTATACCATTTATATTCCAACTAATTAATCTCATAAATAATTAACGTTTACGATACTAGAATTTTTATCATTATTCGGCTAAATGTTTGGTTCTTGCCACCAGCTTAGCATAAATATAATATAAAAATTCCTACTATTTCCTACTATAAGGTGAAGCTCTACCAAATAAATTGGCTAAGGAGAAAAATGTGAAAATAGGTATATATTGTTTCCTCACTGACTACTCCATCGATATTGCAAAATTGGCTATGGAGGCAGAAACCCTGGGTTTTGAATCTCTGTGGTTGCCGGAACATCCAGTCATTCCGAAAGTGAGGACAATGCAATCTTTTTTAAATCCCGGCAGCGAAGGAGAAGAAGAATTACCGAAACAGTATTATGACACTGTAGATCCATTTGTGGCCTTAGGTAAAGCAAGTGGTGTTACTACAAGATTGAAATTAGCTACAGGTATATGTCTAGTTCCGGAAAGAAACCCTTTATTGTTAGCTAAAGAGGTGGCTACACTTGACCTTGTATCAAGCGGAAGATTTATTTTTGGTATCGGTGCTGGTTGGTGTAAGGAAGAAACTGAAATTATGGGTGGAAATTTCGCAAGACGTTGGAGCCAAACAAGAGAGTCGATTTTGGCGATGAAAGAATTATGGACTCAGGTTGAAAGTGAGTTTCATGGGGAGTTTTACGATTTTCCAGCTGTGTATTCTTTTCCAAGGCCAGTGCAGCGTCCACATCCTCCGATTATGTTGGGCGGTAATGCCAACAATGTGTTCAAAAGAATTATTGAATATGGTAACGGTTGGATTCCGACAACATCGACAGTCGATGAAATACGTAATGGTCGATCAAAGTTAACAGAATTAGCTAATCAGGCCGGAGTAGATCCAGATGGATTTGAAATTTCTGCGTTCCATCAACCGCCGGATGCCAATGTAATAGAGAATTTGGAGGCAAGTGGTGCCAACAGAGTTATTTTAGAGCTTAAGACTGCCTCTGAGGATGAGACTCTGACGCAATTAAATGGATTCGCAAAGAAACTTTTTGGTTAGTTGGTTTTATAGGCCAATTTAGGCCATATGCGGATCCGTATCTATTGGGTCTTCATATTTGAGCCCCGAGAATACACCTAGATCTCTACCCTGGTGCACATGCATAATTACTTCATCTCTTGCTATGCCAGCCGCATCTATGATTTGCTGGTCGATAGATTCAATCAATTCGCGAATAGCCTCTATTGTTAGGCTTTCAGAAACATTTATGGTTCCATGGACGATTCCCTTTGTGAAATGTAGGTCAACCCTCCCAAGAGCAACATCTTCTTCAACTATTGCATAACATTCAGAGGAAGGTGTTCTGCATTCTCTTTCAAATTCAAAACTAGCCATTTATGTCTCCAGATTCAGTAATTCTGTATATCAATCAGGTCGGATTTGGCCTGACCCAACTGCAACCCACTTATACGAAGTTAGCGATTTCAATCCCATTGGCCCTCGTGCATGTGTTTTGCCTGTACTAATAGCCACCTCAGCTCCTAAACCAAATTCGCCTCCGTCGTTGAAACGTGTACTGGCATTAACAAAAACAGCACTTGCGTCGATTTCGTCAACGAATTTTTTAGCCGATGATAGGTCATCGGTTATTATAGCTTCCGAATGACCAAACCCATTTTCGTTTATATGTTCGATTGCATCTTCAAGAGAATCAACAATTTTGATCGCTGCGGTTAGAGACAAAAACTCAGTTCGAAAATCAGCTTCACTAGCTTTTTTAATTAATGGGTTCTGAGTATTGCCAATAATGCTTAGAGTTCTTGTGTCACATCGCATTTCTACTTTTTGATCAGAAAAGTTCTCCAATAAAATAGGTAAAAATTTAGGAGCGGTTTGGGAGTGTATTAATACCGTATCCAATGCGTTGCAAACTGAAGGGCGCTGCGTTTTCGCGTTTAAGATTATTTTGTTCGCCATATTGAGATCAGCAGTTTCGTCAACAAATGTATGGCAAACACCTATTCCTCCGACAACAGTCGGTATTAATGACTCAGTGGAAACCTTCTTAACTAATTCACTGCCACCGCGCGGAATTAAAAAATCAATATATTCATCCATTTTTAAAAGCTTATCGATCATTTTACGGTCTGTCTCAGTTATTAATTGAACTGATAGTTCGGGTAAATCTGTAGTCAATAAACAATCGCGGATTATGCCAGTTAAGCATATATTTGAATTTATAGATTCTTTTCCACCACGTAAAATAACTGCATTATTTGACTTCAGGCACAAAGCAGAAATATCTACAGTGACGTTTGGTCTACTTTCGTATATTACGCCAATAACACCCAATGGAACACTTCTTTGAGATAATTTAATTCCGTTGTCTAGAACTTTGGATTCATATTCAATCCCAATTGGACTCGGTAATTTAGATATGCTTAAAACGCCCTGACACATTTTGTGTATTCGATCTTTATTGAGTAGAAGTCGATCAATCACGTGATCATCTGAATTCAAATTCATTGCAGCATTTATATCAGTTTGATTTGCTTCAATAATTTCGACTGCTCGATCCGAAATGCTGTTGGCAATATTTTTTAGTGCTGTATCAATTGTCGTGGCATCTGCGGTAGCAAGCCTACGTGAGGCACTCTTGGATGATTTGCCAATTTGTATTAGATTATTTTCCATAATTATTATTTTTCTAATATCTATAATTTAACCATATTACTGCGATGGACTATTTCATCACCGTAATCGTATCCTAGTGTTGTTCTAATTTTTTCTGAATGTTTACCTTTTACTTGATCTATTTCTTCTGAGTTATAGTTACTAATTCCAGCAGCAATAACAATTTCACTTTCATCAGAAATGGTTACAACATCGCCTCTTGAGAAAGATCCTGTTACCCCTAATACCCCGGCAGGTAAAAGGCTGTTTGTTTTTAGCCGAAGAGCTCCAGAAGCACCAGAATCGATTGTCAAATTTCCTTTTTGAGCGATTCCACTTAGCATCCACCTTTTTCGACTTTCTATTCTGTCTCCTGTTGGAGAAAATCGAGTACCTAGGTTTTCTCCAGACATTAGTTTCGTTAAGATATCTTTTTGCAGTCCACTTGCCATGATTGCAGTGGCACCGGCTGAGGTCACCATTTTTGCTGCCTGTAATTTTGCTGACATACCTCCATACCCAACCGCGACGCCATCTTCCGACCAAGAATCTCCACCCATAGATAATATGGTTTCATCAATATTATCTACACTTGGAATAAAACGGGCACTCTTATCTAGGTGAGGGTCGTTACTATATAGGCCGTCAAGCTTGCCTAACATTATCAATAAGTCGGCATCAACAAGGTTAGCTACTAAAGCAGACAGAGTGTCGTTGTCACCAATTGTTTTGTCTGAAAGCTGTTCAATGTTCACTACATCGTTTTCATTAACTATTGGGATTACTTTTAATTCAATCAGTTTCAATAGGGTATTCCTTACGTTGAGATATCCTAACCTTTCCTCCATATCGTGACGTGTGAGTAAAGCTTGAGCAATTCGTATGTTGTGAGTTTTAAACGTTTGCTCATATAGTTGTAGTAATAGTCCTTGCCCAACTGCAGCCAAAACTTGTTTAAGGGACACATCATGAATTTTATCGGATATATTCAGAGCAATGCGTCCTGAAGCGATTGCTCCCGAGGAAACCAAAATAACCTCTATCCCTGTGCGTGAAAGCATTGCAATTTCATTTGCTAAACTTTCTACTATAGCTTTATTGATAGCTTCGGTTTTGTGTGTAAGTAGAGCACTGCCGATTTTCACCACTATTCGCTTGGCTAATAATGGTTTATTAAGATTTTTCCTACTCTTATCTGAAGACATATTTGAAACCGTTGATCATAAAGATTAAAGGGCTATAATTCTATTCCTGTTAGCTCAAAATTGAGTTTCATATAAACACAGTGATTATATTAAAGGTGATAGTTTTTTAATACGATGTCACCACTGCGGACCCATGTCATTAAAATCGTTATTTGTTAGCCTACGTTGATTTGAGCCGTCAGCATTCATTATTACAATTTCAGAATCATCATCCAGATATGATACAAATGCTATTTTCTCTGAATTTGCCGACCAAACTGGACTTTCATCTCTTATCGAATTTATCGTAAGCCTTCTTTTGTCCGAGCCATCTGGTCTTATTGAATATATTTCAGGGTTCCCGTCGATTTCTGACACAAATACAATTCTATTTCCATTTGGCGACCAATCTATATCTCTATCAACAGCGTCATTATTGGTTAATCGTCGTGCTTCTAATCCATCAGCATTCATTACATAGATTTCTTTATTCCCATCTCGCATTGAAATAAAAGCAATCTTTTTGGAATCAGGAGACCAAATTGGAGATGAGTCGTTTTCAGTTGTTAACCGCTCTTCGTTGACTCCGTCTGGATTGCGTTTATAGATACCTTTGCGATCACCGGAATGAACTGTAAAAAGTAAATATTCGCCGTTCGGGGACCATTGGCCGACTTCGTCTGCATTCACTGTTGTTAATCTAACTGGAAGATTTTCAACTAAATTTGTTGTGTATATTGTTTTCGACCCTTGATATTCCAACAAAAATGCTATTCTATTTCCAGAGGGGTCCCATTGATGACTGCTGTTGATTCCAGGCTCTTGTGCAACTCTTATTCTGCCTTTACTTTCTCCAACAAGTTTGAGGGTTTCAACGACTGTCTTATTGTTTTCTTCTGATATAAATGCAACGGTCGATTTATCTGGTGAAATGAGTGGCTCGAATTCATCAATTGACGAAGCGGTTAAGTTAGATTCCTCGGTTGTTACTGGGTTAATCGAATAGAGATCCAAATTACCATTTCGATCAGAGGTGAATATTATTAGTTCAACTTGATTTTCACTGCATCCAATTAAAGCAAACAGCGTTAATAATGATATGAATATTACGGTATAAAAGTTGGCCTGATTTTTTTGCATCTTTTAGGAAACTTGCTAGGACTGTCCTGTTTGCATGATTCTTTAATGATTGAATCATAGATGTAATGATTAATTATGGAAACCAGTTTTAGTCCTATGTTTAGTAAAAACGAAATAAACAATCATAGGGTTAAATTATGGAAATACTAATTACACAGCTAGTTCATAGGGCCTCTAGAGTTGATCATAGTCAGCGCCCATTACACCAGTGTCGATATTACCTGATTGGAACTTTTTAGCATGGGAGCCCTTTTAAAAGAGGCGATAGATCCTTGTTCTAATCGATGATACGTTCTTTCTGTTGATTTCATTTATTAAACTTGAATCACTGAAATGTACATAATAATGACTAGTTTGAATTTGTCTTATTGTATAGTAGGATTTTCTAACGATTCTTTAGTTTAAAATAATTCACTACAGCGTGATTAAAAATTGTTTAATTTAACCAAAATGTTTAGTTTTCCAAACCCGGTGAATGAATGGGCAGCTCGTTGCGTAGCAGGAATGGTAATGGCATTGACATTATCTGCGATATTCACGGGTCAATGGATTATCATAGCAGTGTTACTTTATGGGTTTTGTGCTCGTGTAGCAACTGGTCCTACATTAAGTCCAATTGGCCAGATAGCTACACGTTTGTTGGTGCCTATCATTGGCAAAAACCGTCCTGTTGCAGGCCCACCAAAAAGATTTGCCCAATTTGTGGGGATGATCTTTTCTCTAAGTGCATTGATTCTCTTCTTTGTAGTTGATTCGGACTTGCCTTACCGTATTGTTCTGGCAGTTCTAGCAGGATTTGCGTTTTTGGAATCTACTTTTGGTTTTTGCGCAGGATGTTTTGTGTTTGGATATCTGATGAAGTGGAACCTGATACCCGAATCAGTGTGTGAAGCCTGTATAAATTTTGAAGCAAAAACAAGTTAATCTAAGTTCGGCTTGATATTAGTCCAAGGTTTTATTTTTTCTAGCGCGCTGGAGACACTTAAAACAGTCTTTTCATCTCGAGTGCGGCCAATTATTTGTAGCCCTATAGGAAGCTTATTTTTACTGAACCCTGCAGGTACAGATGATGCCGGTAAGCCAGCTAAATTTATTGGAAAAGTGAATGGAAAGTATCCCCACCAAGGATCGACTTCTTGACCATCTATTTCATTTATTGTATCCAGTGGCCCTAATGCATCGAATGCTTCAACAGCAAGTGTTGGTGTGATAATTACATCAAATTGCTCAAATGCGGAATTAAAGATACATTTAAGTTGATCTACATATCCTAGCGCAGCGGCATATTCGGCTCCAGTTACAGATGCGCCATTTTCAATACAATTAGCCGCATAGTCGGTAAGCTGATTCGGATAGTTTTCTAATAGCTGATTGTAAGCAGTGTATGCCATGGCTGAGAATAAAGTTCTAAACGGCCCAAACGGTTCATTCAATATAATATCTGCATTATCAATTTCACAGCCCGCAATTTTTAGTGAGGTAGCAGCTTGTTCGCATATATTTAAAACCTCACTATCGACAGCAGCAAAACCTAGATCCGAGCTCCAGCCAATTCTTAGGCCATCGATTGAACCAGGTGAAGAAAAAGTATCACAATTTATTTTCTCGATAAAACTGGAAGGATCACGTGTATCAAATCCTGAAATTATTTCCATAATTAAGGCTGAATCGGCTACGCTTCTACTAATTGGTCCTGTTTGTGATAAGTGGTTAGCTGCTAGGGGTAATCCAGCCCCTCCATATTTAGGCACTCTTCCTTGAGTTGGTTTTAAGCCAAATACCCCGCAAAAACTGCTAGGTATTCTTATAGAACCTCCGCCATCACCTCCGATTGACACTGGGCATAAGCCTGCAGCCAAAGCTGAAGCTGCTCCGCCTGAAGAACCTCCAGAGGTCTTGTTAGTATTCCATGGGTTTCGACAATGTTCACCTAGTAAGTTGGAAGTTACACCCAGTAGTCCAAATTCAGGAGTATTTGTTTTTCCTAGAATTACTGCTCCAGCATCCTTGATTCTCTCCACCACAACTGAATCTTCCTTAGGCACTCTGTCTTTAAATATTTGTGAGCCGCCTGTAGTCTTTAATCCCGCTGTAATCTCCAAATCTTTTATAGATATCGGCAATCCATCTAGGGGGCCAGCGACATTACCAGATATTAATCGTTTGTCAGCAAGGCGTGCTGCATGCATCGCATTTTCAGCATCAACTGTTAAATATGAATGTAGACGATTATCGTACTTTTCAATCCTTTCAAGAAAAAGGCCGGTTAATTCAACAGATGAGATCTTTTTTTGCCTCAACATTGAAATCAGCTCCAGTGCCGGCTTGTACGATAAGTTTTGATCAGCAGATGATGTGTTCATATGGCTTTAAATTTAAAAATATGTTTAAAAAATTAATAATTAAACTTTTAGTTAATCGTATTCGTGCAGGTTAAATGATAATTTGCGATGTTATCATTGGTTTAATAATTATGAATACTAAAATGCGTATTTTGTATTGGAAAGAAATACCAATACAAATTCAAACACAAGATGCGATAGGGAAAATCTCGATCTTACTTGATTCAAAGTTTCAAGAGGCTGCCGACTCGTTAGCGATGCTCGAAGGGTCATATGGTACAGATGATTATTTGGATGGCTGGCAATGGAGTGAAGAAGTGGAAGTTGAAGGCGATGCAAGAGATTATGCTAGATGGAAATCAGAATACTACAATAGCGGCTTTCCAAAAGATTTGGTTTCTAGGTTGAGAGATTTACACAAAGAAGGAACACGAGACAGTAGCCCAGGATCGATTGATCAGTGGTTTGAATCTGAATCTTAGTAATTTTAATAAGAGGGAGTCTAAATGAGTGTTCTGTCTAAATTAGCCAATAACAATACTTTACTTGCTGATGGAGCTACCGGTACATATTTGCAATCTAGAGGATTAGATCCAGGTGGAGATCCTGAACTAATGAACATTACTCATGCAAGTATCGTTGAAGGCATGGCACATGATTATTTTGAAGCTGGAAGTGACTTGGTTCAAACCAATTCGTTTGGTGGAAATGGTTTTGTTCAGGGTAGATATGATCAAGGAGCGAATGTTGATGAGATTAATTTTCAGGCAGCTAGTTTAGCTAAATCTGCGAGCCTAAATCCAAATCTCCAACAAAAAGACAGGTTTATCTTTGGTTCTGTTGGGCCAACAGGAGAATTGATTGAACCGGTTGGGACAACTAGTGCTAAAGAGGTTTATGCTGCATTCAAACAGCAAATAATCGCTTTAGAAAAAGGTGGAGCAGATGGAATCATTATTGAAACAATGATTTCTTTAGATGAAGCTAAGATAGCAATTAGTGCAGCAAAAGAAAACACAGAACTTCCTGTAGCAGCACTAACTACATTTGATAAAGGTCCTCGTGGTTTTTTTACAATGATGGGTGACACACCGGAAAAATGTTTTACTGAGTTATTCGCTGCGGATGCTGATATAGTGGGGGCCAATTGCGGTAATGGTATAGAAATTATGACTGAACTAGCAAAAAGGTTTCGAGAATGTGGAGAAGGATATGTGTGGATTAATTCAAATGCAGGGATTCCAGAGATACGTCAAGGCCAAATTATATACCCAGAAACCCCGGATTACATGTCAGATGGATTCTCTAAGTTAATAGATATGGGGATTAATATTGTGGGTGGATGTTGTGGAACGACTCCTGCCCATATCAAACAAGTTGCTAGTTTGATTAACGAGATAAAGGAGTAGTAAATGGCATTGGAAAAAAAGGAATCTGTGAGTCAGATTCTTTCTAGACTTGGCAGGTGTCTAGAATTGATCCCAATTGACCCTCATGGCGATGAGATGTCAGTGGGTTTTTATGAGAAGGAGGGGACAATAACCGTATGGAGTTTTAAGGAAGGTAATGAGGTCTCTTCGAGACTAGAAGAAATTCGTAATCGCATTGTTGCATTAGGTGACTTGGCTATATCAACAAATAATCCACACGAATTTTATTTTCCGGGAGGTATTGTTTACAGTCGAGCATTTAAATTTCTCGCTAGAAATTCTGTTGAAAAATCGCCTCTTATCCCCATACCTCATGGAAGAATAGAGGTTAAGGATTTAAAAAGTAATATGATTTTGTTTGCGACTCCTAGGGAAGAAAATGGTACCTGGATTTATACGGTTGACGGTGAAGGCGAAGCAGAGAGACCGCAAATTCGTATCAGAGCGACCGTAGCAGGCTTAGTTCGGTACGGAGAGATGGAGAAGATTGGAGATACAGAGTTAAAATTCCCTTGTTCAAGTCGCTATGATCAGTTGGTGAGAAGTGTGCTGCCATACGCACGTAATGTGACCGGCACAGAAGATATGCTTGAAGCAGATGATTCGAGGGGGCAAATGACTACAGGTACTTTAGGATTTTCTCAGTAAGGACGAATTGATCTAATGAATTCAAGAGAGAGAGTTTTAGCTGCATTAAGAGGCGACCCTGTAGACAGGCCTGCAGTCATTAACCCTGGTTCGATAATGACTGTAGAGTTAATGGATTTTGTAAATGCTTCTTTCCCTGACGCATGTAGGGATGCAGAATTAAATGCTCGTTTAGCAGCAACTGGGTTTAATGAACTTGGATTTGATTCAACTTACCATCATTACACAATTGTTCAGGAATCCTCTGCATTGGGCTGTGAAATTCAATGGGAACAGAAAGACAACTGGCCCACAGTCGTTATGAGTAGGCCGATTTGGGACCATCCTGATCAGATTAAGATACCTCCAGGCTTTTTAGAGCACCCAGATACATTATGTGTACTGAAAGCAACAGAAATCCTTAAAACGCAAATAGGTGCTGAAGCTTGTATCGTCGGTAAAACTATGGGACCTTGGTCTCTCGGTTATCACACTTTTGGAGTCCAAAATTTTTTATTGATGAGTATTGATGACCCTGAGCTAACCAAGGTCGCCTTACATAAACTTAAAGAAATATCTGTGATGTTTGGTCTGGCTCAGATTGCAGCAGGTGCGGATGTTTTGATGTTTCCTGATCACGCTACAGGAGACTTGGTTTCTGGAGACTATTACAAAACTTTTTTGAAGGATTTGCACGCTGAAATGGCCGAGCGGTTGCCCGTTCCTTTAATTTTACATATTTGTGGGTACACGTTAGATAGATTGGATTACATTTGTGAAACTGGAATGTCATGCTTTCACTTTGATTCAAAAAATGACCCACAAAAAGCCATGGATATAGCATCTGGCAGAATGCGGCTTGTTGGTAATATTAATTGCCCTATAACAATGTTTTCTAAAGGCGCCGAAGAGATTCGTAATGAAGTAAACAAGTGTTTAGACGCAGGGGTAGATTTGATTGCTCCGGAATGCGCCTTGCCCCTTCAAACCAAACTGGAAAATATATTAGAAATACCTAAAGCAGTCAAAGCATGGAGTGATGCAAATCCCAAAAGTGTTTACAATAATGGTAGGAATAATTAAAAGCTCAGTTTGTATAAAATATATCTGACCTTTAACATATTTAAATTCATCTAGGGTCAATAAGTAAACCAAAGGAAAACATTTTGGCTGAAATGGAAAAAATGAATTCACACGATAGAGTTTTGGCGGCTTTATCTGGAGGAAAAGTTGATCGTACTCCAGTATGCAATCCAACAAATATCGCTACTGTCGAGTTAATGGATTTGGTCGATGCACCTTTTCCTGAAGCAAATAGAAATCCTGAGTTGAATGCTAGCCTTGCTGCGACTGGATACACTGAATTAGGGTTTGACTCTATATCACCATATTTTTCGATAATACAAGAATCTTCGGCGCTTGGATGTGAAATGCAATGGGAACAGAAAGATAATTGGCCGACTGTACGCATGAGTAAGCCAATCTGGGACACTCCTGAAGATGTGAAGATACCTCCGGGATTCTTAGAACATCAAGATACCTCAACTATTATTAGATCAATTGAAATATTGGCGCAGAGCTTTAAAAAAGAAGTGGCGATTGTTGGGAAGACGATGGGACCTTGGACTCTCGCGTACCATGTTTTCGGGGTCGAAAAATTTTTATTAATGAGTATAGATGATCCTGAAATGACTAAACGTGCATTGGATAAACTTAAAGAAATATCAGTTATTTTTGGAGAAGCTCAGATAGGTGCTGGTGCGGATGTTTTAACGTTTCCAGACCACGCAACAGGAGATCTCGTTTCTGGAGAATATTACAAAAGGTTTCTTTTAGAACTTCATCAAGAAATGGCTGAGAGATTGAATGTGCCATTGATATTACATATTTGTGGATATACTTTAGACAGATTAGATTCTATCGGCCAGAGTGGCATGGCTAGCTTCCATTTTGACTCGAAAAATGACCCCGCTGAGGCTGTAAAAATTGCTGATGGCAAAATTGGACTTGTTGGTAATATAAATAACCCCGTGACCCTGTATTCTAAAGGCCCCGAGGAAGTTCGAAACGAAGTTATCAAGTGCTTAGATGCAGGTGTAGATATGATTGCTCCTGAATGTGCGATTCCTTTAGCTACGCGTTTAGAAAACCTTATGGAGATTCCAAAAGCTGTTCGTGAATGGACAGAAAGGAATTAAATCAGTTTGCAGTCGAAACAGGAAGAATTTTCAATCATTGGGGAGAACATTCATACTACCAGGATTGTTTTGCGTGACGGTAAAAGACATAAAACTTTAGAAAATGGTGATGAAGTAATCCTGTATACAGAGGTTAACGGCAACCAAAACCAAATATCAGTCCCAGATTGGTTTAAAAAAACGCAGCCGTATGAGCAAGGCCAAGTAAAGCATTTCATGATAGCGGTTTTAGAAGCTATTAATGGAGATAAAGAAATACAACATGAATCCGCCTCTTTTGTTCAGGCTGAGGCTTTGCGTCAGATAAGAGCAGGGGCTGACTTTCTAGATTTAAATGTTGATGAAGTTTCATACAAAATAGACATACAAAAAGAAGCTATACGATGGTTGGTTAGTGTTGTTCAGGAAGTCTCAACGGTGCCTCTTAGTATTGATTCATCTAATTCAGAAATTATTGCAGCGGGGCTTTCTCAGATAGATTCTTCACTTGGTAAAACATTAATAAATTCAGTTGCATTAGAAAGACTAGAGACGTTTGACCTTGTGGAAAAATATGACGCCAAAGCCATAATCACCGCTGCAGGTGAGTCTCAGATGCCAACAAATGATATTGAACGTTTAGAAAACGTACTGAGGTTATTGGAAGAGGCTGACCGTAGAGGCATAAAGCAAGAAGATATATTTGTAGATCTTCTAGTATTTCCAATTTCTGTGGATGGATCTTATGGTTTAGATTACCTCAATGCTGTCAAGATGCTTAGGGAGGAAAAAGGCGATGAGATTCAAATCACTGGAGGATTAAGCAATGTTTCATTTGGGCTTCCTATGCGAAAGATCATTAATGAGACATTTATAAAGCTCTCATTGGAGTATGGTGCCGATAGCGGCATCATAGATCCTATACAAACTGATGTAACCAAAGCTTCATCTATAAATATAGATGCAGAGCCTCACCGATTTGCACGAGATATGCTTTTAGGTGAAGATGAATTTTGCATGAATTACATCAAGGCTTATAACGAGGGCCGGTTAGTAGTAAAATAAGACCTTCAATTCACGAAGCGTTTCTGCGGAACACCAAAGTTACGAGGAGAAAACATAAATGGCGATAATCCATGAAGGATTGCTTGGAGAAATGCAATATATAGCCAAGCCTTTCGAGCAAAATCATATTAAAGATTTATTTAAGAAAGATGACATGCTTATGCAGGAAATCGCATTTAATCTTATATATGGAAACAACGAAAAAGTTGATGAATTAACGAAAACGGCACTGGATCAAGGATATTCTGCCAATGATGTTTTAGACGATGGATTGATATCTGGAATGGCAATAGTTGGAATTAAATTTCGTGACAACATCATATTCGTTCCAGAAGTTCTAATTGCTGCTAGAGCCATGAAGGCAGGTATGGCTCATATTGAACCTATTTTGTCTGCTTCCGGCGTGGAGCCAATGGGAATGGTGATAATGGGAACGGTTAAAGGCGATCTACACGATATTGGCAAAAACTTGTGCATCATGATGCTCCGAGGCGCAGGTTTTGTAGTAGAGGACTTAGGAGTGGACACAAAGCCTGATGAATTCATGGATGCAGCTCTTGAATTTAAAGCCCAAGTTGTAGGTATGTCAGCATTGTTAACTACTACAATGCCCAATATGGGCCGTACAATAGAGTTTTTTGAAGAAAATGGTATTCGTGAAGAATTTAAAATGATAATAGGAGGCGCTCCAGTAACTCAGGAATTTGCTGAAGATATGGGGGCCGATGGTTATGGTAAAGATGCCATGGCGTGTGTTGATCTAGTAAAAGAGATGGTTCGAGCTAAATAAAATACCCTCAATAATATGTCATTTTAGACAAATTAATAGAATAAAGAAGATTACTTTATTATGACAATGTTTAGACTGCATCCAGCTTTTCTCGAGCTAATTTATAAATCGACAGTCGTATTTCTAAACCTAGGAAAACCGCTCATTTTACGTAGTCGTATTATAAACAGAGGATTAATTTTTGCTGAACGCTTATTCAAAAAGCCCGTATTTGATTGTCAAATGTGTGGTCAATGTGTATTACATAATACTGGTATGACTTGTCCAATGACGTGTCCAAAAAGTTTGAGAAATGGACCATGCGGCGGTGTTAGAAACAATGGTAATTGCGAAGTTAAACCTGAAATGATGTGTGTATGGGTGACTGCATGGGAAAGATCAAAACAGATGCCAATATATGGGCGTAATATAAATGCAATTATGGCTCCATTAGATCGAAGATTGCAGGACACATCAGCATGGGCGAACCAACTATCTGGTAGAACGGAGATAATTCAAGATGAGTGGTCAACTTGAAGAACAATCAAAACTAGAGCGTGTTTTACGCTCTGGTCAGCTTGCTGTTACTGCTGAAATAAATTCGCCGGATAGTTCCTTGCCCGAGTCCGTGCATCGTAACGCTTTAGTTTTGGGCTCACTTTGCGATGGAATAAATGCCACTGATGCTTCTGGTGCAAACGTACATTTATCTAGTATAGCTGTATCTGCAATATTGCAAAAAGCTGGCTATGAACCAGTCATGCAAATATCTTGTAGAGATCGCAATAGAATTGCCATGCAAGGGGACTTGCTCGGTGCAGCTGCATTAAATATAAAAAATGTATTATGTTTAACTGGAGATGGGGTGCAAACAGGGGATCACCCAGAAGCAAAATCCGTGTTTGATATGGATTCAATTAACCTTTTAAAAATGACCAGAACAATGGCACATGAAGGTAGATTCCTTTCAGGTAGAAAACTTGAATCAAAACCGAAGTTCTTTTTAGGTGCTGCCGCCAACCCGTTTGTACCACCCTTTGACTTTAGGCCGTTAAGATTAAAGAAAAAAATAGATGCTGGTGCAAAATTTATTCAGACCCAATACTGTTTCGATGTGCCCAGGTTAAAAACTTATATGGATGCAGTGAATGACATGGGATTATCAGAAAAAGCATTTATTTTAATCGGAGTCGGGCCTTTGAAATCCGCAAAATCTGCTCAATGGATTCGGTCCAATGTGCCTGGTGTTGTCATACCTGATGCGATCATTAGGAGGCTCAAGCAGGCGAAAGACCAAGCCGCTGAAGGAAAAAAGATATGTCTGGAAATCGTACAGCAGGCGATCGAAATGCCTGGAGTTAAGGGTATTCATATAATGTCATATGGGCAAGAGGAATTAGTGCCGGAGATAATTGCAGAATCAGGTATACTCGATAATCGTAACAATAACATTTAAAGGCAAGCCGTGAATCAGAATAAAAATTTTGATAAAGATCGTTATCAGGCAAGTATTGATAAATTGCAGGCAATATATAGTAGTATTTCAGACGCTGCTGTTGATATATCTAAAAAACGATGCCCGTACAAAAACGTTAAGGATAGATGTACCGCCAAGTTTGGATGCCGTAATCAAAACTTCATTGACGGTAAAGGTCAATTAGCCTTATGTGTTGGTAGTGACAAACTCGATTATCGTGATGCGTGGGATATGTAGTGTGACCCATCATGATACGTGTAATAAAAAAGAGTATAAGTTAATTTGTCTCCACTAATTTATGGTAAAAAGCAAATACCTCTACTTCAAGGGAAAACTGTATTTGATTATGCGGATGACCTAAAAATAAGAGTTCCTACTTCTTGTGGACGAACAGGTGAGTGCCATGAGTGTATAGTTGAAATTAAACAAGGTTCCGATGGATTAACACATAGAACAAAATCAGAGAAATTCCTTAAAGATCAATATAGGCTCGCATGCCAGGCGGCGATTTCGGACGCCGCAGAGAATCTAGAATTTTCCGTTTTGCGACGCCAACCTAAAATTCTCACCAGCTCTATTAAACGTAAAATTGTTGCTGATCCAATCACTCGTAAATCGGGAGATTTTGTATGTTATGGAGACCAAAGACTAGAAGAATACAAGGGAAGTATCTATGGATTAGCCATCGACTTGGGAACAACTACCGTAGCAATGAATCTAGTAGATTTAGAAAAACAGGTCACTGTATTCACAACTTCCTTTGAAAACCCACAAAAGTTTGGGGGCAGTGACGTGATGCATCGAATTTCGTACGATGGCGGGCCATACAATGGGGAATTGCGAAAAGTTATGCTTTCATCGATTAATTTTGAAATTGGTGATATGTGTCGCAAGCTCAAAGTCCATAGAAGACGGATTTATGAAGCAGTGTTGGTTGGTAACTCGACTATGAGGGACATAGTATTTGGGGTTGATGTACAAACAATAGGCGAAAAACCATATAAATCTAAAATAGAAATGGAGTTTATTCAGGGGGAACGTAAGTCAACAGCCTTAAATGCTATAGCAGATGATTTGGGAATTAGGATTTTCCCGAAAGCAAACATTTATGGTGGGCCGTTAATTGCTAGCCATGTTGGGTCTGATGTTGCGGCAGATCTTTTGGCTATAGGAATGGATGAGATGGACGAAAGTGTTATGTTAGTGGATGTTGGCACAAACACTGAGGTGATTATTGGTAACAGACATCGTATTTTGGCCGCTTCATGCCCCGCAGGTCCTGCTTTCGAAGGTGGAGAAATTAAATTCGGAATGCCTGGGTATGAGGGGGCGGTTGAGGCAGTGAGGATGGATAACAGCAATGTAGAAATTGAAACCATTGGCAATGCTGACCCTGAAGGTATTTGTGGTTCTGGACTAATCGATTTGTTAGCTGAATTACGAAGAACACAAAGAATGACGGAATTGGGCGTTTTTAATAGCGGAGAAAATGAATTCACATTTGCTAGTGAACAAGCGTTAACATTGTCTCGAGCAGATATATCCGCTCTAGCTCAAGCCAAGTCTGCAAATTATTGTGGACAATGGATTGTTTTGCGTGCATTTGGCCAGCCGATTAACGAGCTTGCAAAGCTTTATCTTGCTGGAGGTTTTGCGAATTATATAAACGCGAAAAATGCTATTGAAATTGGCTTCTTAGCCAATGTCGATTTAGACGACATTGAAAAGGTCGGAAATGCGTCACTTGAGGGGGCAACGATTATGCTACTGTCCGGGAAGTTGAGGAACCGTATCGAGGACTTGGTGTTGAAAGTAGAGCACATAGAATTAGAAACAACAGACGATTTCTTCGACTTGTTTGTTGAGGGTTGTCAATTCAAAAGGATGGATTTTAAATTATAGTTCTTTATAAAACTCCGAATATAAAAAATGATGGTAATAATATGAAAATTTTAATAACAGATTACGTTTTCCCAAATTTGGATCCAGAGAAAAAAGTTCTAGAACCAATGGGCTTTGAACTAGTTATTGCTCCAGACGGGAGCGAGCAAACTTTAACAGAACTAGCAAGGGATGTTGATGGGATACTGACATGTTTCGCGAAAGTTACAGATAAGGTTATAGATAACGCAGCTAATTTAAAGGTAATTGCAAGATATGGAGTAGGAGTAGATAACATTGCTGTTAATAAAGCAACGGAGTTAGGTATTGCTGTGACTTACGTTCCTGATTATTGCGTTGATGAAGTTGCGGATCATGTTTTTTCATTTTTGCTTGCCTGGAATCGACAGGTGATCAATTTTGACTACAACACAAAGATGAAAGGATGGGGCTCGGTTGATTTGAATTTACCTATGAACAGGCTACGAGGTAGCACGATAGGTGTAATAGGGTTTGGTCGAATTGGTCGTAATGTTGCCGAGAAAGCCAAAGTTTTCGGGATGCAAGTTTTAGTTGCAGACCCTTTTGTCATGCATGATTCAGTTAATGAAGACATAGATGTTGTTCCTATAAAAGAGCTACTGGAAAAATCTGATTTCGTTACCATTCACTCTCCCCTTAATAATGAAACCAAAGGAATGATTAGTATTAACGAGTTCCGAATTATGAAGAAAAACTGCTTTATTATCAATTGTGCCAGGGGTCCACTTATCGATGAAGCCTCTTTAATCAGCGCATTAGAATCAGGCGAGATTGCTGGAGCAGGCCTTGATGTGATGGAATCAGATCATCCAGAAAATAATAACCAACTATTTAAAATGAATAATGTTATTGTGTCACCACATGTAGCTTTCTACTCACCTGAATCAACAGTTGAGCTTCAATCAAGAGCTGCAGGTTCAATATCTGATGTGCTTTCAGGGAAAATGCCTGAGAACTTGTACAACAAGGAGGTGGTTGGGAAAATGAGAGCAAAGATATAAGAAATTTATATCATTGAAATTCCTTGACCTCCGTCAACTGGAATGCAAGTGCCTGTTATTGTGCCTGCTCTATCTGACGATAGAAAAGTGACTAAGTCACCCACTGGTTCAGGCCATCCAAATTTTCCTAGAGGCAGGTTGTCCGATATAAATTGCTCTACAACTTCTGGGGAATTGTTGTTTTGAAACCTTTCCCAGGATCCTTGTGGATGTGCTATTGATCCAGGAGCTATACTGTTCACTAAAATACCATATTTTCCAAGCGAAACAGCGGCATGCTTTGTGGCTC
Source organism: SAR202 cluster bacterium (assembly GCA_009392275.1). GTDB lineage: Bacteria > Chloroflexota > Dehalococcoidia > Lucifugimonadales > UBA2962 > UBA2962. The sequence goes on along the minus strand of VFGV01000004.1, from coordinate 92,787 downwards.
CTATGAGAGCCGCCTTGGCTGACATGTAGGATATATTTCCGCCATATTCACGACCCCAAATCGAAGCAATATTTATTATTCTCCCCCATGACTGTTTTTGCATGTGCGGTATCACCAATCTCATTAACTCATAGCCGCCGAACACGTTTATATCGAAAGTACCCTTGAAGTCATCTAGATTTGTACCGGATATGTCCTCTCGTGAAAGAGTGCCACCGACATTATTGACCAGGATGTCTATATGGCCTAATTCTGAAGTAGCTTTTGCGTGAATTTCTTTAGCTTTCTCAGGTGCCGAAATATCGCCCACAATAGTTATTACTTTTACCCCAATATTTTTCAAATCAACCTTCGTGTCTGCTAGTGTCTCAGGAGTACGTCCACAAATCGCGACGTTGACACCCTCGTTGGCTAGTGATAGCGCACACTGCCTTCCCAATCCCCTGCTGCCGCCTGTAATTAAGGCGTTTTTACCATTTAATTTGAGATCCATATATGCCTTCCTTATCCACCTAAATATTTACTAATCATACTGATCAGCCGTTAAAGATATTAATGTTCTACTACGGTACCACCATTTATATTTATAGATTGTCCTGTGATCCAGCTGGTTGCTTCTGTACAAAGGTGTGCGATTAAATGCCCCACTTCCTCATCGGTTCCATTTCGACCTATCGGGGTTTGCTCTGCAATAAGGTCCATTTGCCCGCGTTTTTGCAGCTCATCCATTCTTGCGGTTTCTGTAGCTCCGGGGCACACGCAATTAACATTAATGTTGTTTGACCCCAGTTCTTTAGCTGCTGATTGAGTCATACCAACTATTGCAAAATTAGCCGCGTTATAGGCAAATGTATTTGGAACGCCGCGTTTCCCGGCTGTAGAGGAGATGTTGACTATTTTACCGCCTGTATTTTGCTTTAAGTTCGCCTTCAAAAATGCCTGAGTACATAAGTATGTGCCACGTATTTTTATGTCAATAACTCGCTGGAAGACATCCGGTTCAACTTCAATTATAGGAACTCGATCTGCGCCGATGGGAGCAGCAGCATTGTTGATGAGAATATCGACACGACCGAATTCAGAAATAGTATCGCTAATCATGTTTTCGACTTGTGTTTGATCAGTAACATCAACTACTAATGTTAAAGCTTTAACTCCGTGAGCTCGAATCTGTTCGGCTGTGCTTTCTATGTCTTTCCAATTTGCTTTTCTCTCATCATCTGGGAATGTTTTAGGATCTCTGCCTGTTCCCGTTACTACTACGTGAGATCCTAGTTCAGCTAAACGTACAGCAGCAGCTCTTCCTATTCCCCTCATTCGGCCTGCGCCTGTTACTATTGAGACTTTGCCAGCTAGTTCTTTCATAATTTACTCCTGAATCGAAGGTTTTAAAAAACCATGATTTGTAGCTTGCTCATACGCATGAGCGGCTTTTAATACGGTTTTCTCCGAATGATGTGGACCCATGATTTGAATCCCAATAGGCATGTTTTTTATTAAACCAGCAGGTATGGATATTGCCGGTATGCCTGCGATATTAGCTGGGATTGTAAAAATGTCGTTCAAATACATTTGCACTGGATCTGACAACTTATCTCCTAAGGGGAAAGCTACAGTTGGTGTTGATGGAGCTATTAGAATATCGACTTTGGCAAATGCATTCACAAAATCCTGACGTATTAGAGACCTAACTTGCTGTGCTTTTAAGTAGTAAGCGTCATAATATCCTGATGACAAAGCATACGTGCCAAGCAAAATACGCCTTTTAACTTCTGGTCCGAACCCGTGCTGTCTTGTTTTTTCCAGTGCATCCCAAACATCAGTAGAATTCGCGTCTGAGTAGCCGAATTTTACTCCATCATATCTTGATAAGTTTGAGGAAGCTTCAGCGGGGGCGATAATATAATAAACAGCTAATGCATGTGATGTATGTGGTAGAGACACCTCTGATATTTCAGCGCCCATATCCTCCATAGTTTTTATGGCAGATCTGACAGTACTTGCCACGTCCGCGTCCATTCCGTCAACGAAGTATTCTTTTGGCACTCCCACCTTTAAGTCTTTTACATCACCATCTAAATACTTGTAATAGGATGGAACAACCTCAGGGTTAGATGTGCTGTCTTTTGGGTCTTTTCCTGAAATTGCCTCTAGCACAAAAGCTGAGTCCTGAACATTTTTAGTCAATGGACCTATTTGATCTAAAGAGCTTGCGAATGCAACTAGTCCGTATCGACTGACACGTCCATAGGTTGGTTTTAATCCTACTACGCCGCAAAATGATGCGGGTTGCCTGACGCTGCCCCCGGTATCGGAACCAATAGCAAAAAGGCATTGTTCAGCGCTAACGGACGCAGCAGGCCCTCCGCTGCTTCCTCCTGGGACGGCGCTAAGGTCATGAGGGTTTTTCGTGGGGAAAAATACAGAGTTTTCTGTTGAAGAACCCATAGCGAATTCATCTAGATTGCCTTTTCCTAAAAGCACTGCACCTGTTGATTTAAGCTTAGTGATAGCAGTAGCGTCATAATTTGGTATAAAGTTTTCAAGCATTTTTGAAGCACAAGTTGTAGCAATTGAATTTGTGCAAATATTGTCTTTAGCCTGAAAGGGGATGCCAGTCAGCATAGTTTGTTTGCTGTTGGAAATCATTGAGTCTGCTTTTGCTGCGGACTGCAGTGCATATTCTTCAGTAACTGATATAAATGAGTTAAGTTTTGAATCTGTTTGCTTTATTCGCTGTAATACTGATTCAACAAGCTCGACTGCAGATAACTGCTTATTAGCTAACAAGTGGTGGGCTTCAGAAATTGTTAGAGACCATGGATGAGGCGAAGGCATGCTATTCTAGTACCGACCTTACTCGAACAAAATCACCTTCTTTTCTAGGGGCATTATCTAGCATGCTTTTATCTGCTTTAGAATTGGTGATATCGTCAGTTCTCAAAACGGTATTGAGGCTTGTTGGGTGGGCGGTTATTTCAATGTTTTCAGTGTTTAAAGTGCTTAAAGACCGGAATTGATCTAGGATTTGTGATAGTTGAGATCCAATTACTTTGAGTTCAGAATCTGACATCGCAATTTTCGCTAGGCTAGCTATGTGTTTTACTTCATCACTTGATAAATTCATTTTTTATGTTTCGATATTGTTTTAATAGTTTTAGATATTAATTTTTACCATTAACTTGTAAGCTGATCCATGTATGGTTAAAATCCTACAGATATTATTTAGTAATTTACCTTTAGATTCAAATTATATACATTACTTTTAACAAATAAACTCTAAAATACGCGGAAAATTATTTTGGAAACAAATCTTTAGTTCCTGGATTAAAAATGAGAATCATATTAAATATGTTAAATAGCAGAGCCTATAAGCAAATTGAGTTGACAAACATCGTTTCAGTTTTACTTTTACTAACTATGATCATGGCATGTGGAGGAGATTCGTCCAGTGCTAACTCTTCAGGTGAAAGTGACTCCGTTACTATTCAAAGTGGTGAAAAACCTGCCCCAGATGGATCTCAAGGGGAATTCATTCTTGTTGATGAAATGAAGGCAGCCAGGCAATTACATAGTGCAATTAAATTGCCCGATGGTAGGATTTTTGTGGTCGGTGGGCGAGGTCCTGGAGCCAACTTAAACAATACTGTGTACGAATCAGCAGAAATATATACTCCAGATAATGACGAGTGGGTCTTAACTGGATCTATGGTAGATCAGCGGCACGATTTATGTGCAGCGTTGTTAAATGATGGCAAAGTTTTAGCTGCTGGAGGTCGAGGTAAACTTAATATGGCAATGCCAACCGCAGAAGTATGGGATCCCGCGACTGGCGAGTGGTCTCAAACTGATGACCTGAATATAGGGCGTGATTACATGCCATGCTTAACTCTAAATGATGGGCGTGTAATTATTATTGGTGGTGAAGAGCGAGACTACGCTGTAGAGGCGTCAGTAGAACTTTGGGATCCGTCTACAGGCAAATGGTCTGAAGCAGCATCTATGTCAGCTGCAAGAGCTCGGCATACAGCAACTCTATTGGATGATGGACGAGTGTTAGTGACTGGCGGCGGAAAGTTAGATCCTCCTTATGAAAAAACTACTGAAATATATGATCCAGCCACTGATAGCTGGGTTTTTGCTGCAGAAATGTCTACTGGAAGAGCGTCGCATACTGCTGTAAAACTATCGGATGGCAGCGTTTTAGTGGTGGGAGGTCGTGGTAAAAAGTTGACTGCTGAGGTTTATAACCCCTTGACTGATGTTTGGACTAAAGTGGGAAATACTGAGATACCAAGATCAGAGGCCTCAGGAGTGTTAATGCAGGATGGAAGAGTTTTGGTTACTGGAGGCATAGGCCTAAGAATTTCAGGTGAAATATTTGACCCTGATACAGGAACATGGACGAGAACATTGGACATGCATGACACTCGTTATCGACATCAGATGATTGAACTAGATAATGGGAAAATTTTAGTTATTGGTGGGAATGGTAAGGAAGGCCTATTGGCTGAGACTGAACTTTTTACTCCATAGATAAAGGTAAGGTGAAAAATGAAAATACTATTATTGTTTACAGCGTTATGCACTATTTTAGCTTTTAGTTATTCTTGTGGATCTTCAGATGATTCAATTCAGGATGTCTCAAAAGGTATTCAACAAGAAGATTCAGTTATAGATGATACTGGTTCAGTCGAGTCAATACCGCCAGGTGAATTTGAACGAGTTGCAGATATGAAAAATGCTCGAATACAGCACTCAGCAATATTGATAGAAGGTGGAAAGGTGTTGGTTATGGGAGGTAAGGGACTTGGTGAGAAAACAAGTCATAATACATATATTTTTGAGACAGCAGAAATATATGATCCAACTACAGACACTTGGGAATTTACTGGAGTAATGGCAATTCATCGGTATGCTTTTGCGTCTGGGATATTGCCTGATGGAAGGGTTATAGTCGCCGGTGGTAGGGGTACACTTACTCATGCATATCCTGATGCGGAGATATGGGATCCTGCAACAGGAGAATTCGAATCTATCGCGCCTATGATCGAACCCAGAGATGAAGTTAAAGGAGCTGTTTTGAACGATGGAAAATTCATGGTGTCTGGTGGGTACAACGTGAACTATGGTTTACACAAGACAGCAGAGATATACGATCCATCCACTGACACTTGGACTGAAGCTGCTTCTATGGTCGATAAAAGGGCTAATCATACAACGACTGTTTTGCAGGACGGTAGGGTTTTAATTACGGGCGGGGGTAAAGAAGATGGCCCATATCTTAAATCAGCTGAAATTTATGACGCCTCAACAGACACTTGGACAACAGTAGCACCAATGGCAATAAGTAGACACTCACATACCGCCACCTTATTACAAGACGGCCGAGTATTGATTGTAGGAGGCCGCGGAAAGAGGAATAATGCTGAGATATATGATCCTGCCGCTGACACGTGGACAAGGACGCCAGACTTATCAGAGCCGCGGGGACAACATACAGCCGTAATTACTGCAGACGGCAAGGTAATTGTTACTGGAGGCATGGGTAATCGTAGTTCCGCTGAGATATATAACCCAGAAACCGATAGTTGGACTGTTTTGGCTAACATGGAGGAACCACGGTTTAGGCACGTCTCAGTAGTTTTAAATGATGGCACTGTACTCGTAGCAGGCGGTAATGGTAAGGAAATGATATTGGCTGAGGCTGAAAAATTTAGTCGTTAAACTAGGACACTAGTTGGTTTTTGATATTAAGATCTATTAGCCCATTCCATAGTTGTATCTAAACCGTCGCATATGATGCTATTTAAAACTCCATCAATTTTTTCTAAGATGGATGTTATTAACTCTGTCTCCTTTGGATTAGGGCTAGATAAAACATAAGATATTGTATCTTGTTTATCAGAGGGACGACCGATCCCAATTCTAAGTCTGGGGAAATCTTTAGTATCTAGGCGTTCACAAATAGATTTCATTCCATTATGGCCTCCTGGTCCTCCCTGTTTTTTCAATCTGATATTGCCCGGTGCGATGTCCATGTCATCATAGATGATCAACAAAGAGTCAGCGGATAACTTATATTCTTTTAGTAATGCTCTTGCTGCCATGCCGCTATCGTTCATATAAGTTTTAGATTTTCCAACGACTATTGTCTCCCCATATAGTTTTCCTATCCAGGCATCATACGATCTTTTTGTGTGATTTAAGGTCGCCTGATGCTTATCAAGTATTGTGTTAACGGCCCATAATCCTACGTTATGCCTCGTGTGATGATAATCGTTTTCAGGATTACCAATTCCTAAAACAATTAATTTAGGAATATCGAAATCACCACGTTTTGTCAATTTAGGTATTAAGCCCCTTAAGTGAGATGGATTGATCATAATGAATGTGCACTAAATTTTATGAAAACAATACTTATCATATTTCGTAGGTGTGTTTTCCACCTGTTTTTTTCAACAATCTAATCCCGTCTATTTTTATTGTTCGTTCTGCAGATTTACACATGTCGTAGATTGTTAAACATGAAATCGAAACAGCGATTAAAGCCTCCATTTCAATACCAGTTTTACTATGTGTTGAAGTTTCTGAGACAACATGAATAGCATTTTTATTGTCATCGATTGATATTTCAACTGAAACTTTATCTACAGGAATTGGATGACATAATGGAATCAAATCTGCAGTTTTCTTAGAAGCCATTATTCCCGCTACTTTTGCTACGCTTAAAACATCACCCTTTCCTATGGAATTTTCTTTAATTAAGTTAAGTGTAGCGGGTTTCATTTGAACCCATCCCTCAGCTTTAGCCACACGGAAAGTGGAGCTTTTTTCACCAACATCCACCATGCTTGCATTGCCAGTATGATCAACATGACTTAATGCCTCATCGAACAGAGTTGGATTTTCTTCTATCGAGTCTATACTTTTTGTAATTCGCGATTGTGATTCTTTGAAGGCAATTGAATCTGCTAGTTCGTTGAGGGGGTTGCCGGCGTGTGCCTTAACCCATTTCCATGTCACGGATTGTTTGTCTACCAAATCATCTATTTCTTGCCAGAGATCTAAATTGGCTTTTCTACGCCATCCTTTTGTCATCGTATTAGTTATATATGTGCTATCAGTATGGATGGTAACGATTGATTTAGGAGGTAAAGCCCTTAATCCTTCAATTACTGCCATCATTTCCATCCGATTATTGGTTGTTTTTGCTAGGCCACCTTTCAATACAGTTTGTTGTCCATCAATAATTACAATAGCACCCCACCCACCGGGACCAGGGTTACCTGAACAAGCTCCGTCTGTATATATATCTATCACTTTTTATGCTCGATTAATTGATCTCTGGTTATATTCATCCACCAATATGGTACATCTCGACCTTTTTATCATTAGTTTTATCAGCATTAATGTTGCGTGTCTCTGAGTACCTATCATTTCTTACTCGCCATGTATTACTAATTATCTCAACTAGTTCTTGGTCAGAAGCACCATCTCTGATCGGGCCCCTAAGATCTGTGCCTTTTGTTCCGAAAAGGCAAGTGTATAAACTGCCCTCAGGAGAGAGGCGTAGTCTAGTGCAGTCTCCACAAAATGGATTTGTGACTGAAGCAATCACACCTATTTCGCCTGTTCCATTTATTTCACGGTATCTCTTGGCGACTTCTCCTTGATATTTAGCTTTAATTGCCTTAACAGGAATGGTTTCGTTGATTTTACTAATAATGTCTTTTGCAGTAACTACGTGGTTCATGTTCCAATTATTTAGTGTTCCAACATCCATGTATTCTATGAAACGCACTATATGACCTTGATTTATAAAATATTTTGCTAAATCAGTTATCGTATGGTCATTTATTCCTTTTTGAACAACGGAGTTTATCTTTATCGGCTGGAAGCCAGCGATAGTAGCTGCTTCGATGCCTTTTAATACACTTTTGACTCCGAAGTTTCGGCCATTCATTTGTCGAAAAATATCATCATTAAGAGTGTCAAGGCTAACCGTCAATCTTGTAAGTCCAGCATTCTTAAGCGTCTGTGCGAATTTGGGTAGTAAATAGCCATTAGTAGTCATTGCTATGTCCGAAAGATTATGGATTTTTGAGAGAAGCCTCACTAATACGTCAATGTTTTTTCTTACCAAAGGTTCTCCGCCTGTAATTCTAACTTTCTCAACACCAAGGTTTACTGCGATATTTGTTACACGCGTAATCTCCTCAAAAGTTAGCAGCTTGTCTTGTTCCAGAAATTCGTATCTTTCACCGTATATCTCTGCGGGCATACAGTATGCGCATCGGAAATTACAACGATCTGTAACTGATATTCTAAGATCTCTAATTGGTCTTTTTAATTGATCTTTTATTTCTTTTTTATCGCTCAATTTCAATTACCGTTAATTTAATATACGAGAGTTCTTGAACCAATTGCTAGTTTTTCTTAATGCAATTCCTCTGTGGCTAATTTTGATTTTTTCATGATCTGTCAACTGCGCCATAGATCTTGTATCGTTCTCTGGTATAAATATAGAGTCATACCCAAACCCCATTTTGCCGGTTTCTTTATTAGCAATACGGCCTTGTATTTTTCCTTGAAAAAGTTTGATTTCATTAGGTTTGGTAATAATAGCAATTACGCATACAAACATCGCCCTTCTCTTGTTTGCAGGAGTATCTGCTAGTTTGTAAAGCAACTTATCTCTATTTTCTTGATCCGTTGCATTGTTTCCAGCATATCTGGCGGATTTAATTCCAGGTGCCCCATTAAGAACATCAACAATTAGGCCAGAATCATCGGAGAGAGTGGGAATATTACTATGCGAATAATATTCGGTAGCTTTGAGTATGGCGTTTTCTTGAAAAGTAGTTCCTGTTTCTTCAACTTCCCTATGAATGCCTAGAGTCTTTAAACTTAGCACACTGACTCCCATGGGTCGAAGAGCATCAGCAAATTCACGATATTTGCCTTGATTATGAGTGGCTATTAGGAGTTCTATACTGCCTCCATGCTTGGGCTGTATGCTCCATTTCGAGCTGCACTGGTAACTAACGCTCTTTGGAAAAAAACATCCTGCGCTTTTGACATGTTAACTTGTTTACCTTGCCACGCGTTTAATGGGGCTGCTTGCAAGCCCCGGCCATATGAAAAGCTTAATTCCCAAGGAGCATTTACTGTTTGTGCATATTTATTAATAGCGTCTAAATTGATAGTTGCTTCCTTGTCACTTTGGCCACCCGAAAGAAAAACGATTCCAGGAACCGAAGACGGTACTGTATTTTTAAAACAAGATACTGTTGCTTGAGCGACTTCTTCTGGATTGGCACGGCCTTCGGCAGATTTTCCGCTCAAAACCATGTTGGGTTTTAGTAGCGTGCCTTGAAGGTGAACTTGACTTCGGTTTAATTGATCATACACCTCTTTTAAAACAGATTCTGTAACTCTGAAACAATCGTCGATACTGTGTGCGCCATCCATTAAGACCTCAGGCTCAACTATAGGAACAAGACCTGCTTCCTGACTCAATCTTGCAAATCTTGCTAAAGCGTGTGCATTGGCTTCTATGCAGTAGTTAGATGGAATTGAATCTCCAATTGATATTACGGCTCTCCATTTAGTAAATTTAGCACCAGCCTCCGCATATTCTTCAAGCCGCTCTCTCAAGCCATCAAGGCCTTCAGTTATCGTTTCATTTGGATGTCCAGCCAATGGTTTGGCGCCTTTATCAACTTTAATTCCTGGTACTATACCTTGGTCTGTAAGTACTTTAACAAGTGGTTTGCCATCGGAATCATTTTGATAAATGGTTTCATGAAACAGAATGACTCCACTTATGTACTGGGAAATATTCTTGGTTTTGAATAACAATTCTCGGTAGTCACGGCGATTTTCTTCGGTGGAATCTGTGTTGATCGAGTCGAATCGTTTTTTTATTGTTGGAGAACTCTCGTCTGCGGCTAGAATCCCTTTGTCTTGAGTCACGATTGATGCGGCTATTTGCTCTAAATCTGCTTTGTTCATTTTGTATTCCTGAATAAGTAAAAATTTAAGTTTTCTTAACAGTTTCGATGATCTGTTCTACTAACATTTTATTTCCTATAATTAATGGCACTCTTTGATGAAGTTCGACAGGCTTAATATCCAAGATATTTTCTATGCCGTTTGAAACAGCCCCGCCGGCTTGTACGGAAACATAACCTAGTGGGTTGGCTTCGTACATCAATCTTAGACGACCAACGGTATTTTTGGTATCAGCTGTATACAGAAAAACTCCGCCCTTGATGATGTTTCGGTGAAAATCAGCAACGAGAGATCCGATGTATCTTTGTGAACGCCCTTCCCTTAGTTGGTCCACTGCTTCTACGATCCCGTCAATCCATTTCGCGGTATTGCCATCATTTACGCTGTAATATGGGGTTTTATCTGGATACTTTAAATTTGCTGAGGTCAAATAGAATTCCCCGTCTTTTGGATTCATTGTAAATTCGTTCACCGTACCTTCTGTCGCAATTACTAAAACTGTGCATGAACCATATACAACATAAACTGCGCCAATCTGTTCTGCACCGGGCCTTAGTAATAAATCAGCATTCAAAGGAGTTGAAGGTTCTCGTTTCCAAATACCAAATATTGATCCAATGCTCACAGCAACGTCTATGTTAGATGATCCATCTAGTGGATCCATTAAAACAATAAATTTGTGCTGGTCACTATCCCCAAATGTGACTGGGTGTTCAATTTCTTCACACCCAACCATCGCTACTTGCTTCGAATCTTTGAATTCTTGCACAAATGTGTCCGAGCTGATTGCATCTAATTGTTGAACAATTTCGCCTTGGATGTTCATGTCACCAGTTGCGCCAAGCATGCCAAGTAGATTGCCGTTTCTGATTTGACTTTCCAGGTTTTTTGCACCTGAGGCGATTCCATAGAGTACAGTTTCTAAACCATCATATGTTTCAGAGCCTTTATAGTTCGAATCACAGAATTCTTTTAGAGTTAAGTGTGATGATGAAGATGTCAAATCTAATCCCTTTTTATGATTACAAGTATATTTGGGAGTGTAACAATCGGTAAAAAAGAGTGTCAAGGAATAAGGAATTTTAATTGCTTATCTTTGTTTCAATTCACGTGTTTTATACAGTATGATTATTATAGTTTGCTTTCAAGCAGAGAATTACTACAATAGGAATCACAACCGACATGATAATTAGGAGGGATGGCTGAGTGGTTTAAGGCACTGGTCTTGAAAACCAGCGTACGAGCAATTGTACCGTCGGTTCGAATCCGACTCCCTCCGCTGCTTCAGTAAACTTTATATAAATAGGGGAATGGTGTGATTAGTTAACTTATGAAATTACATGAATATCAAGCAAAGGCGCTTTTATCAAAGCATGGAGTACCAGTTCCTAGAAGTGAAGTCATTTCTAGTTTAAGCGAGGTTCGACAGAGTGCACAAAACTTTAATGGAAAGTGTGTTGTCAAGGTCCAGATTCATGCTGGAGGCAGAGGGAAATCTGGAGGAGTTAAACTGGTTGATAGCGTTGATATGGCCGAGGAAGTAGCTGGGCAATTACTATCTAAAAACATTGTAACTCATCAAACCTCTCCAGAAGGTGTTCCGGTTAACGACTTATTGATTGAGGAAGCCTTAAATGTAAGCAAAGAACTATATTTATCAATTCTTGTTGATGGAGGATTAGGAAAAGTTATCGTAATGGCCAGCGAGGCTGGAGGCATGGAAATAGAACAGGTTGCTGAAGATACACCCGACAAGATTTTGAGGGTAGTTGTAGATCCTAATGTGGGACTTATGTCTTACCAAGCCAGAGATTTGGCCACGGGGCTGGGCATAGATAAAAAACTACATAGCCAATTTATTAAGCTTCTATTAAATACATATGAAGCTTTTATACAAACGGATTGTTCACTTATAGAAATTAATCCTTTAGCTATTACTTCTCAAGGCGAATTACTGGCCATAGATGCCAAAGCGAGTATTGATGAGGATGCCTTGTTTAGACAAACGGATGAATCCCTACAATATGATTCGCGACAGGAGCCTCAAATAGAAAAATTGGCCAGAACTAGTGGTTTAAGTTATGTGAAACTAGATGGTGATGTTGGATGCTTAGTTAATGGAGCTGGTTTAGCAATGGCCACCATGGATGTAACTATGGCGGCTGGTGCTACACCGGCAAACTTTTTAGACGTGGGTGGTGGTGCAGATGTTGATAAAGTGCATAAAGCAGTTGAAATACTTTTGTCTGATCCAGGAGTGAAAAAGGTCTTTGTGAATATATTTGGAGGGATCTTACGGTGTGATGTGGTTGCAGAAGGGATAGTAGCTGCAGCTAAAGCAAGCAAAACTCCTGTACCGCCAATTGTAGTTAGAATGTTGGGCACAAATGCAGAAGAGGGTAGAAAAATTTTAAAGGAAGCAAATATAGGGGTATATTTAGTGAATGATTTTACTGAAGCAACTAAAACTATAAAATCCCTATCTTGAGTTTTAAACAATGAGTATTTTTGTAGGAAAAGAAACAAGATTATTAGTTCAAGGCATAACGGGTAGAGAGGGGAGTTATCATACCAGCAGGTGCATCGAGTATGGAACCAATGTGGTTGCTGGCGTGACACCTGGTAAAGGTGGGCAGTTATTTGCCGATAAAGTGCCAGTCTACGATACGGTTAAGCACGCAGTTTTAGATACAAAGGCAAATACGTCTTTAATTTTTGTGCCACCTGCTTTTGCTGGAGAAGCAATTATAGAGGCGGTTGATTCAGGAATTGAAACTGTCATCTGTATTACGGAGGGGTTACCTGTTTCAGACTCAATAAAGGTATGCGATTATGTTAAGAGGTCTGGAGCCAAATTGATTGGCCCCAATTGTCCGGGGATAATTTCCCCTGTTGATAATGTTAAAGCAGGAATTATGCCTGGTCATGTTTACGCACCCGGCAGGGTAGGTGTTGTTTCAAGAAGTGGTACGTTGACATATGAAGCAGTGGGACAGCTAACTCCCTTGGGTATTGGCCAGTCTACTTGCGTTGGCATTGGAGGAGACCCTGTAAGCGGATCTGATTTTGTTGATGTGCTCAATTTGTTTGAAAAAGATGATTTTACTGATGCAATAGTGATGATCGGAGAAATTGGTGGTACAAAAGAGCAAGAGGCAGCTGAGTTTATCAAGTCTGAAGTTTCAAAGCCGGTAATATCGCTAATTGTAGGGCAAACTGCCCCTCCGGGCAGACGAATGGGGCATGCTGGGGCAATTATAACTGGCACAGCAGCGCTCGCCTCCTCAAAAGTTAAATCGTTGGAGCAGGCAGGAGCTTTTATCGTTCCCAGTCCTGCCGATATAGGTTCTACTACCAAGCAGGCCCTAGAAAAGAATTAATTGGTATTATAAGGCAAAAACAATCTAATTTAATTGCTGACGTTTGTTGATTACTAGATCTATAAGTTTTACGCGTTGACAATAGTTTTTTCTGAGGCCTATACTAGGGTTTCATGAGATATATGCGTGATAGATTTGAGTTTACAGGTGCTATGCACTTACTCCGGAAGCACTCTCATCCTACCGTCACTACGATATATTTCCATATCAAGCGTCCGTTATTATTCGTGGAATCAGATTTTTTTGTGCGATTCAATAATACTTAGAAAAATAATATTCCAAGTGGATTAAAGGTGGATTAATTGCATATACAAGTGGATCTAGTAAAGTTTGATGACTAAGTTTATATTTGTTACAGGTGGAGTAGTAAGCTCTGTTGGCAAGGGCATCAATGTTGCATCTATCGGCAGACTGCTTAAAAGTCGTAATTTAACTGTAACTGTTCTTAAACTAGATCCCTATCTAAACGTGGACCCTGGAACAATGTCGCCATATCAGCATGGAGAGGTTTACGTTACCAAAGATGGATCTGAAACTGATTTAGATTTGGGCCATTACGAACGCTTTATTGATATGGATTTGACTAAATCTTCAAACGTTACAGCTGGGCAAATATATAGTGAGGTTATATCAAAAGAACGTGGAGGTGAGTATTTGGGAGGCACTATACAAACAATACCGCACGTAACTGATGCTATTAAAGAAAAAATTTCAACTTTGTCTGAAGAAAGTAGTGCAGATGTTGTGGTTGTTGAAGTAGGCGGCACTGTAGGCGATATTGAAGGCCTGCCATTTTTAGAAGCGATACGGCAAATGAGAAACGAAGTGGGTCGCGATAATGTTATGTATATTCATGTGACATTATTGCCTCATATCGCTTCAACCGGAGAGATAAAAACGAAGCCAACACAACACAGTGTTCGTGAATTACGGAGTATCGGAATTCAGCCTGATGCTATCGTGTGTAGAAGTGATCATCCAGTGGAAGAAGATATTAAATCAAAAATATCGGTTCATTGTGATGTTTCTAAAGATGGAGTGATTTCATTGCCAAATGTGGAATCTGTTTACGAGGTGCCACTGATATTAGAAGAACAGGGCTTAGGAGATTTAATAGTAGATTGTCTAGCATTACCATCAGCCGTTAATGATATGGATAATTGGCGGGAGATGGTTTCATCTATCCAAGGAATAAATAAGCAAACTAAAATTGCAATTGTAGGTAAGTACATGGAACTGGAAGATTCATATCTTTCGGTAAAGGAAGCCCTAATACATGCAGGTGTTCATCAGAATTTAGCTGTAGAAATTTCTTGGGTGGCAAGTGAAGATATCGAGAAAAATGGACCTGAACATTATCTTGATTCAGTGAATGGGATTGTCGTGCCTGGCGGATTTGGACCAAGGGGCATAGAGGGAATGGTTAAGACGGTCCAATATTGTAGAGAAATGGGTATACCATATCTTGGGTTGTGTTTAGGTATGCAGGTAATGGTGATAGAGGGAGCGAGATCGATGCTTCAGTTGAATGATGCAAATTCATCTGAATTCGAGCCGCACACAATGGATCCTGTTATATATTTAATGAGTGACCAAGAAGGCCTAGTAGACACAGGCGGTACAATGCGGTTGGGTGTTTACCCGTGCAAGCTGATTAACGGATCTCGGGCTAAAAAGGCTTATGGAGCAGATTTAGTATATGAGAGACACAGACATAGGTTTGAGGTTAACAATAAGTACCTCGATAGTTTTGCAATGGTTGGATTTGAAGCGACAGGAGTCTCTCCTGACGGCAATCTAGTCGAGATAATGGAATTTAAACATCACGAGTTTATGCTTGGCGTTCAATTTCATCCTGAATTCCTGTCTAGGCCAAACAGGCCACACCCATTATTTACAGAGTTTGTGAATTCGGCTAAAAACACCCTGAGAGAAGGTGGACAGCATTCCATGCTTCTTGATAAAAATGACAAGACTGAAGTAAGTCGTATTGGCGATTCATCTTCGGATGCGCCTACTGAAATGCAAAATTCGGGATAACGAACTGATTATAATGTTTACTGCTAAACATAATTGTGCTAATGTTTTGAGGTGCACCGTTGAGAATATTTCTTGATACTGCCAATGTAGATGAAATAAGACAGGCTGCTCGAATGGGAGTGGTAAGCGGTGTAACAACAAACCCTTCTCTTGCTGCAAAAGAAGGTATTGGCACTGCGGCAAACTATAGAGAAGCAATTCTGCAGATAACGGACATTGTTGATGGCCCAATTTCAGTTGAAGTAGTGAGCCTTGATGCCGAAGGGATGATTGAAGAGGGTTTAGGTATTTCACAGTGGCACCCTAATGTTGTAGTGAAGTTACCGAGTACAATTGCAGGCCTTGAGGCGATGCATGCCTTATCTAAAGAAGGGGTAAAAATAAATCAAACTCTTTGTTTTTCTTTAAATCAAGCAGTACTTGGGTCACAAGCAGGTTCGAGTTATATTAGTCCATTTATTGGACGCTTAGATGACAAAGGGCATGATGGAATGGACCTTATCAGAGATATTGTGGAAGTTTTTAAAATACATCAAATAAAAACTGAAGTACTTGCAGCAAGTGTTCGAAGTCCGCTGCATTGCATTATGGCAGCTAAAGCTGGAGCTCATATAGCGACGATACCTTACAAAGTTTTATGTTCGATGATGGAGCACCCTTTAACTGATGCAGGTTTGGAAAGCTTTACGAAAGATTGGGAGTATGCGTCGAAGTCGTAAATAAACCACATTACACTTCTAAATCTATAACCTTTTAACAACTTATGAATCAAATGCTGAGGCTTTTTAAACAAGAAATAGATTGATTCATATTCATTAAAAATTTTATTCGCTATTAAAACAACACAGGCAATATTTGGATCATTAGATTATGAATTTAACAGAGATACAACAATTAACAGAAGATGATGTAAAAAAGATGGCTATAGAAGTTGGAATGCCAGAAAACGGTCTATCCGGCAGGCGCAATGAATTACTTTACAAAGTCTTGAATAAATTCAGTGAGAGAGATGACTTTAATATCACAGCAGATGGAATCCTATCTGTTTTGAATGATGGTTATGGTTTCTTGCGGCAGGTAGGCGGACAGCAGGGCGCAAACGATGTCTATGTTTCTCAGTCTCAGATACGACGATTTAGTTTAAGAACTGGCGATGAGGTGAGTGGGCAAGTAAGGCCTCCAAAACAGGGTGAGCGTTATTTTGGCTTAACCCGCGTAGAGGAAGTTAATGGGTTGGAGCCGGATGCCTCAAGGGCACGCCCGCAATTTGAGAAATTAACTCCTGTCCATCCTTTAGAGCAAATTATACTTCAAACTCAAAGCAAAAAAATATCTTCTAGGCTGATAGATATGTTGGCACCTGTAGGTAAGGGCCAAAGAGGCATGATCGTGTCACCTCCAAAGGCAGGTAAAACAACATTGCTTAAAGATATAGCAGCTGGAATAACTGCTAACTCGCCCGATATTCATCTGATGGTAGCGTTAATTGGAGAGCGGCCTGAAGAAGTAACAGATATGCGAAGGTCAGTAAACGGTGAAGTATTCAGCTCTACTTTTGATGAGCCAGTTGAAGATCATACCAGGGTGGCTGAACTAGTGTTAGCCAGGTCAAAAAGGTTAGTGGAGGCTGGTAAAGATGTTGTGATTCTATTGGACTCTCTAACTCGATTAACTCGGGCATACAATCTTGCCGTTCCTACAAGCGGTAGAACTCTTTCTGGAGGAATAGACCCGATTGCACTTTATCCGCCTAAAAAGTTCTTTGGTGCTGCACGTAATATGGAAGAGGGTGGAAGCTTGACAATTTTAGCAGCCTGTCTGGTGGAGACTGGAAGCCGAATGGATGATGTGATTTATGAGGAATTTAAGGGCACTGGTAATATGGAGGTTCATTTGGACAGAAGATTGGCAGAGCGCAGAATGTTTCCTTCTATAGATATACATAAAAGCGGAACCAGGCGAGAGGAATTGTTAATGAATGAGGAAACCTTGAAGCAGGTTTGGTTACTAAGAAGAATGCTTAGTATGGCCAATGCAACATCTGAAGGTAGCTCTCATGAGGTAATTGAAAATCTGTTTTCTCGGTTATATAAATCAAAAGATAATAAAGAATTTTTAACAAATCTTGGTCGAGAATTAGTAAAATAATAGTTATAAGGAATAATTTACATAGCCATTACGGCAAAAATTTGAGCCAAGGCATTATTTATTAGAGTGATTTTGCCCAGTATTGGTAAAAATTTAAGAAAAGTATAAAAAATGGGTTGTAAATAAAAAGATTAATAGTAAACTTATTGCAGATCTTTTTGAATCCATCAAACTTTAAGAGGAAAAAAATAGATTATAAAGATTGCGTTACAGGCCTTGACATTAAGCTTGAACGTAGGTTAAATTTAATGTCTAAATGCCTCGTAAAAGCCGAATTAACGGCGAAAACGGGCAAATTAAACAGTACGAGGAATGGAAGATAAAGATTCCGGGACGCATTTATTGCTGTCCCAAATACTATTTAAGACTTTAGTGTGTATATCTTAAATATAAATAAGAAATAAGATATACAAGCGAAAAAATTCGGAACTTTTAATTAAGAACTACTAAGGGGGTAGGCAGTGAAAAGCAAACAAAGACTAGCGATTCTCTTCGGCGCTGTGGTGGCGCTGTTGACGCTGCTTTACGTGGTGCCAATGTTTGGTGCTACAGGCACAATTCGCTTTCCGTCCACGGCGACATCAACGACAGATTTGTCTTGGGTGCGTCAGGATGGATCGCTTATATTAGAGGTATCAGATGCTGATTTGAATACTTCGGTATCAAATCGGTTAAGGATCACCTTTAACCAATCTTGTCCTGCGGGTACGCAGTTTAATTTGAGCACTTCTGGTAGCTCAAGTTCTACTATGGCGGCTATTACTACAACTGGTAATGACAAAACCGTTACCCAGGCACCGATAATTGACTCTGATGGAAATGGAGTCATCGACTCAACAGACTTCGGTCTAACTTCGACCGACGCTTTGAAGATCGTAGGTGCTGACGCTGGTACAGGATTTATTACGATGCAGTGTAGCTCACTAATAGCTGTATCACATCTTGTGGACCTGAACTACTCCAGTGGAGATACAGATAAGACTGCAGCAGATGGATCAACTACAGGTGATGTTTACGTCACTTCAGATGCTGAAACTGTAGCTACAACAGTGAGACTTGAGGAGACCACTAAGACTAGCGGTAAATTCCAGGGAACGTTGCTTTTAACATCAACAAGTTCCACGAGCTCACCAATTTGTAATACTTCAACCGGTTGTACAAGTTCTGACAATAGAACACAGCAGTTTGGTCAGGCTTTGACCAGCACGTTTGGATCAAAGGATCTAGATGGTACTGCTAATACGTACACAACTTTAACCGGCTTGGTTCCAGAAGGCTCCATAGAGAGTGGAGCATATGCAATAGGCTCACTTAAGGTGAATACTGCTGATACAGTCGTATTCAAGTTTGATGATGCGACAGCAACTGGTACTGCTAGCCCTGTATCAAAGAGCATTACTGTAGAGACGACGGCACCTTCGTTTGCTAATCCGGCTCCTGCTCATAATACGAATACTAGGGATAACATGCCTGGTTTAACAATCTCGTTAACTGACTCTCAGTCACTAGTTAAGAAGACTGCGATGAAGATACTGATTGCTATTGATACTACAGACACACCAGATGGCGCTATAGATGACTCTGTTCTTGTAACCGTTGCTACTGCTGATTACACAGCTATTACTGACGGCTACACACTAAGTCAGAATATGTCGACCATTGACGGCGCTGAGCAGAACGAAGACCACATCATATACTGGTGGGTTGTTTCTGAAGACAATGCTGGAAACGTAGTTGTATCTGACGCTGAGCCTACAGTCCCTGTGACTGGTGTGGCTGACGCATGTACAGCATCGACTTTCAACACTGAACACGCAGATGCAGCAGCTGATTCTATAAACAGCATCACTGTTACAACTTCTGCTAACGTTTATGGCTGTCAGGGCTACAAGATAACTGTAGACAGGACTATTCCTGATCTAACAGCCGCTGTTGTTGGCCCATGGTGGGATACTACTAAGACAACTACAGACAAGACTGAAAGTACTGTTACAAAGACTAAGAGCACTTCTCTTAAACTACAGTTCGATGGAGCATTAGACACCACCACAGTTGATGCTACTGACTTTACTGTAGCTGGCGGAACAGTAACTGCAGCTGAGGTATTTAGCGGAGACTCAGACGCTGTATTCTTAACATTAGAAACAGCACTTGAGCCAGATGCTAAGCCTAAAGTTTCATTGGTAGGTGAAGTAAAAGACTCTGCTGGTAACGCAGCAAGTGCAGATTCAATAACTGCAGCAACAGATTCTGTGGCTCCAGCATTGACTCTAAGCGTGTCTACTACAGCTACACCGGATTCAACATCCACAGGTGGCTCAACTAGACCAGTTACCAACGATAAGGCTACTGTAGCACTTACTTCCAACGAAAAAGGTACTGATATTACAATCTCGGTTGTAAGATTCGGATCCTGGGATGGAACTACAGCTACAAAGCCAACAATCTACTCTGTAAATAATGCTTCGACTGAAACTTCGGTTTCATACACAGGTGGTCCTACAGTTTGGTCAGCAACAGCTGATATGACTGGAGACGGTCTGTATAACGTTAGAGCAGCTGCTAGAGACCTTAATAGTACAAGTAACTATGGAGCAGCTGGTACTACATCGACAGCAGGCGTAGATATAACTGCAGCAACAGTTGTTATGTTCGAGTTGGATACAGGAATTCCTGCTCCAACAATCTTACCTAGCACAGCTGCAGGCACAGACGACCCTAATACAATCATTTCTGTAAACTTCGCTGACGAAGGTAAAGAATATGGTTTGACATCAGCAGGTGTTTGGTCAAACGATGCATCTACAGTATCAACTGATCTTGATACCCACGGAACGGTAACACTTGAACATATCAAGCATACTCCTCCATCAGGAGTACAGACTGATATCACAACTGCGTTCTCAACTGCTGATAACATTAGGTTCCTATTCAAGGCTTCTGGCCTAGCAATAGGTGTACATAAGATTGACGTTAAAGCTAAGGACGTTGCTGGAAACAAAGTGACTTTCACTCAGCACACATTTACTGTGTCACAGAGAGCAGACACTGAGATTCCTTTGACTCCTGGTTGGAACATGATCAGCTTGCCTGCTGACCCATCGGATACTTCGGTGGATTCAGTAATTGGAACTGCGCCTGTAACTACGGTTATGGCATACGACCCAACTACTGCAGCAAAATGGCTGATTGCATCGAGAGACACTGTAAACGATACATTCTCAGGAACTTTGACTGATATGGTTTCTGGACACGCTTACTGGGTGCTCACCGATACGTTCCAGTCAATTAAGACTTACATACCAAGGTCAGGTGTATCCTCAGATGATGCAACACCTTCGATACCTGCAACTATTAGCTTAGTTAAAGGTTGGAACCTGGTTCCAGTGTTGGATCTAACAGGATCACTAACCTATGCGACCGGTCAGGACTTAAAGGCTTACTTCTGTGGATCCGTAGCTTGTGGTAACGCAGCTAGCACCACTAAAGTAACGACTGTGTACTGGTACGATACATTGAACAGTAAGTGGGTAAAACTCGATCTTACTAATACCGATGCTGACTACAATGATGATACACAGCACGTAAGAATCGGCCGAAGCTACTGGGTATACGCTTCAGATAGCGGAATTATTACTCCGTAATCAAGCTAAACTCAATGAGGTCTAGATAACAAAAGACCTCCCTTCTCCAAATTGCGGGGAAGGGAGGTCTTTTTAATATATAAGGTTCTTACAAACAGAATATAAAAAACCCCTTTCAAGTTTAAGTTATAATTAGTAAGCTCCACACAAGGTATAATGCCGGAGGTTAAATTGGTTATATCGAGTTACAAGAAGATAGGACTATCGTTGATGGTATTATTGATGGTTGTTCTTAGTACGCAAATTAGTTCTGCCCAAGAGCTGCCTCAGATGCCTGACGTTTATTCAGGCACTGCAAAGTTAAGTAATGGCGCTAATATGCCTGATGGCACAAAAATAATTGCGAAGGTACTGGAATACCAATCCGCTCATGTTGAAGTGCTAGATGGTAAGTATCTTAGCTTAGTGGTTACTCCTCTTGAGGCTAGGTTTCTTAGTAAAATTAATGCTAGTAATGAATGCTCCTTAACGACTAAAGTTGTAGAGAATTATTCCGCATCTAATTGTGTTACTTTTCATGCGGTTATTTATGATGGCTCTGGAGAGACAATAATTGATAGTGTTCAAGCCTCTGAGGTGCGACCTTATACAGGATTTAATATTGAGAATAGTTTTAATTTAACGTTTGATCGAATCCCAACTATTCCTCCTACGCCAACTCCGATACCTCCAACTGCCACGCCAACTCCGGTGCCTACAGCTACACCATTAGCAGCACAACCCGCGATACTATCTGGAACCATAATTGTGGCCGGTTCTGTCGTTCCTGCAGATGCAGAGTTGATTGCTATAGTTGGTGACTATACATCCGCTCCGGCGTTTATTATCGGAGATGAATTTAAAAATTTGGTAATAGATCCCGTTGATCCCAGATATCTCGAATTAGAAATAATATTTTTACTTAATGGAATACCTTCCAGCGTGACGGTACCTTTTGAAAGTGGCGCTAGAAACAAGGAACTTGAATTGATCTTTACTGGTTTACCTACGCCCACTGCGGTTGTTACTATTGACGAGGTTGAGCCTGAACCAACAAATACACCTGTACCACCAACGCCTATGCCGGAACCAACTCCAACGCCTATGCCGGAACCAACTCCAACCCCGGTTCCTCCTACCGCTACTCCTATAGCGACATCAAGCGAAATGCTTATGGAAGAAGAGCCTACAGTAGTACCCCAGGAAGAGTTTTTCGGTACTTGCTCAGCTCCAGATCAGGAATCTGCTCCTATTGCCCAAAGTGTAGCTAATGGGTTATTAATATTAGCTCCGCTAGGATTAGTTTGGGGATACCGAAGATTTCGAAAAAAATAATGACGTTGAGGCGAGCAAAAAATTCAACGTGTAGCTAACCGGTATATCTGAATCTTTTTAAGGGCTCTGCTTGGGCTTTGCAGCTTAAAATCACTTGTAATTGTTAAGTTACTTTCGACAACACTATATTAATTAAGTTTATTTACTTACTCCCCTTTTACGTTAAATGAGGAATATAATATAACTTCGGGCAATCCATTTTTATTTATTTAATGACTAAAAGCTAATATGACAACAAAAAAACGAGATTATTATGAGGTACTAGGAGTGCCTCGTGGAGCATCGGAAGAGGATATTAAAAAAGCTTTCCGTAAATTAGCTCTAAAATATCACCCTGATCGAAATAAAGAAAAAGGGGCTGAGGACAAGTTTAAAGAGATAAACGAAGCTTACCAAGTTTTGACAGATTCATCTCTTCGGGCTAAATATGACCAATTTGGACATCAAGGCGTTTCTTCACAAGCAGGTTCTGGGTTTGATGGATTTGAGAATTTTGCTGGATTCGGCGATATATTTGACACATTTTTCGGTGGCTTTGGGGGGCAGGAGACAAGCAGAAGAAATACTAGAGGAGCTAGCCTGCAAACGTCTGTAACAGTAGAGTTCCAAGATATTGTCCATGGAATAGAGCATAATGTCGAGTTAACGAGAGCCGAAAGCTGTGGTAAGTGCAAAGGGACTAAAAGTGAACCAGGTTCCGAATTAAAATCATGTACCAGTTGTAATGGACAAGGAAGAGTTAGGCGTGCTTCTCAGGGAATGTTTGGACAGTTCGTACAGGTTGTCACTTGTGATCAGTGTTCTGGCGAGGGTAGAGTGGTTTCCAATCCATGTAAGCAATGCAGGGGAAGTGGGTTGGAAAGGAAAAAACGTAAATTAGCTGTGACTATACCTCCAGGAATCGAAGATGGTACACAATTAAAGTTAACTGGAGAGGGTGAAGCCAGCATGAATGGCGGAAGACCAGGTGATTTATTCTTATCAGTAAACATAAAAGACCATCCACTGTTTGTTAGAGACGGTAATGATGTTAAACACTCTGAGGTGATTGATATAGTTCAAGCTAGCCTTGGCACAAAAGTTTTAGTAACTACATTAGACGGTGAAGCTGAGTTAGACATACCTGCTGGTATTCAATCTGGCCAAATAATAAGGTTGCGCGACAAGGGGATTCCATATCTTAGAAATCCTAAGAAAAGAGGCAGTCAATTAGTTGAGATAGTAGTTGAAACTCCTCGTAAATTATCAAAGAAGCAGCGTGAAATTCTAAAATCTTTTGAATCTACCCTAGATAAAACTAACAATAAATAAAAAGATTATTTCAATTAGAAGTTTGTTGTAATTTTGGGACAAGCACACTCATGAATTCTAATATTAAATGGATTGAGCTTAGCGTAAAAACCCTTCCAGAATTTGTGGAACCAATATCCGAATTATTTAACACGTATGGTGTTGGTAATGTGTTGGTTGAGCTTAAAGGTGGTTATAATCCAGACGAAGGAGAAAAGGCCTCTCCAAAAGAATGGTTAACAGTTAAAACATACATTGCGAAAGATAGTCAACATGGAAAGAAACAAGCTGCAATTCAAGCTGGACTAGATCTTTTTAGGCTGGTCGGTGAAATACAGACTCTCCAATCTAAGGAATTATATGAAACGGAGTGGAACGAAGAATATAAAAAACACATTAAGCCGATCAATATTGGTAAAAAGTTGGCTATAGTCCCAACTTGGGAAAAAGAATATAAGTTAGGTTCTCGAATTAAGATTGAATTAGATCCAGGCTTAGCGTTTGGTACCGGGCATCACCCAACAACAAAAATGTGTTTGGAGTTGTTAGAAACTTTAATACAACCTGAATCCACTTTATTAGATTTAGGTTGTGGCTCAGCTATACTTTCTATTGCTGCAGCTAAATTAGGGGCCCTACGAGTTGAAGGTATAGACATTGATAAACAATCAATTAAAGCAGCTAGGCAAAATATAATAAATAATCATGTTGAAGATATAGTAGACGCATATGATGGAACTTTAAATGATATTTCATTAGAAAAAAGATACCACTTGATAGTTGCAAATATATCATCAAAAGTCATAATTGATGTCCTGCCTAAAATAGGTAAACATTTAGATTTTATGGGCAAAGCTGTCTTGTCGGGCTTTATGTTAGATCGAAGTAAGGATATTGAGAATCATATCAAAGTTGCGGGACTTGTAGTTGTTGAGTGTATAACCAGTCAAGACTGGGTTTCCTTTTTAGTATCACGAGATGCTTCAAAAAATTAATTTTTCTTTAATCCCATTCAGATGCTGGATTACGTCCCAACAATCTTAGCACTGCTTCTTCTATGGATAAGCCTTCATATAATATTTCGTAAGTACATTGTGTAATAGGCATGTCCACGTCAAGACTATTAGATAATTTAACTAATGCGGCAGTAGTTATGACCCCCTCAGCAACTTGATCCATTGATTTCAAAATTTTATCTAACTTCATGCCTGTTGCTAATTTAAAACCCACTGTCCGGTTCCTGCTTAATTCACTATAACAAGTTGCAATCGTATCTCCTACACCAGCTAAGCCAGCAATAGTTAATGGATTGCCTCCGGCAACTGAAGTTAATCTGACCATTTCAGCCAAGCCACGCGTTACAAATGATGCTTTGGCGTTATCTCCCACTTTCATCCCGTCACATATCCCGGCTCCTATTGCAAAAACGTTTTTAAGCGCCCCGCCTAGTTCAACTCCTACTATGTCATCGTTAGTGTATACACGAAACAACTCTGAGTTAAAAACGTCCTGGATCTTTTTAGCCTCGCGTTTTGACGTAGACGCAATAACGGTAGTAGACGGTTTACCAAGTAAAATTTCTTTTGCAAGGTTTGGTCCTGACAGAGCACATAAAATTCCATTCCAATCGTTCTTTAATTCTTCAACTAGCACTTCTGTCATGCGCATACCGGTCTTTACTTCAAGCCCTTTTGTGGCGCTTACTAAAACAGCATCAGGTTTGATGAAACTCGAAATACGATCTATATTTGCCCTTATGGTATTACTTGGTACAGCTATAACAATTATCTGTGCGTTCTCAATTGCTGATTTAGGTGATGATGTCACTATTAAAGACCTTGGTAATGTCACACCAGGTGTAAATCTAGTGTTTTCACCAGAATCAATTAATGCTTTCGCTTCAGATTCTGTTCTTGCTAGTAAATTAACTTTAATGCCGTTTCTTGCTAGTAATATTGCTAGAGTTGTACCCCAACTTGTTGTACCTAAAACGGCTACTTTATTTGTTTGATTTGTATTCATTTTGGACGTTTATCAATTTTATTTTTCAGGGTTACCCTTTTCTAAATTTGCGTTCTTCGCCTTTAATTAAACGTTGTATATTGTCATAATGTCTTAAAATTATGAGTGGTCCTCCAATTGCACCAAACCATATGAACTCCATAGGAGGAGTGCCTCCTGGCAGGTTAAGCTCGGTTGCTGCAAAAATAATTAAAGCAATACATCCCACACTTGCACCTATCATTGACCCGATAGACATGTAACGAGATGCGTATACAATGCTTAGTCCGATGACAGTGGCAATTAACCCGGCCCAGGGATTCAGGATAAATAATCCACCCCACCCAGTTGAAATAGCTCTACCTCCTCGAAATCCTGCAAAAACAGGAAACATGTGGCCTATTAATGCGGCTAAACCAGCAGCTGACTCTGCACCATGAGTATCGGTAAATATTCTAGCTAGGGCTATTGCAATAATAGCTTTAGACATATCCAGTAGAAGTACTGTTACGCCTACTTTTTTGCCAGAAACTCTGATCACGTTGGTCATACCTGTTTTTCCGCTGCCACTTTCCCTAACATCTACTTTAGTGACTATCTTTGTGGCAATAAGGCCGAACGGAATAGCTCCTAGTACATATCCAACTATTATGAAAATTAAATAGTCCATTAGTGTTCTCCTCTTCCCTTAAATCGCATTTTTAATGGAGCACCATCAAAACCGTACGTTTTTCGTAAAGTGTTTTCTAGGTATCTACGGTATGAGAAATGAACTAAATCACTTTTATTTACATAAAAAGTAAATCCTGGTGGCCCATAGCTGTCTTGAGTTACTCCATAAATTTTTAATCCATGCCTTGGATTTGAAGCTGGAGGATGGTCAGCAACTGCATTCAGTATAGTTCTCCTTAGGTCATATCTAGGTAAGTTTTGAGTCCATTGCGTATGGACCTTAAACACTGTATTTAACATTGCTTCAAGACCAGTTTTATTTAATGCAGAAGTAAACTGGATTGGCACAAAATGAATAAATTTCATTTTTTCTCTAATAATTTTCTTCGCTTGATCTTTTGATAGCCCTAAACTTTTAGAAAGGTCCCATTTGTTAACTACAATTACGATTCCTCTGTGTGCTTGTAGCAGATAACTGGCAACGTGTGAATCTTGTCCTGTGGCTAATTCTGTAGCATCCATTACTAATAGAGAAACTTCTGATCGCTCTACAGCACGCAGTGACCTAATTACACTGTAATTCTCTATTCCTGGTTCTATTCGCCCTCTCCGTCTTATACCGGCGGTATCAATAAGTAATATAGACTTATCTTTATGGCTAATTGAACTGTCTATAGCGTCTCTAGTTGTTCCTGGCATGTCACTAACGATTGATCGATTATCGCCGGTCAAGGCATTTAATAACTGCGATTTTCCGACATTTGCTCTGCCGATGATTGATAAACGAACATCTGACACTAAGTCGTTAATTAAATTATTATCTGGTAACCGATCAACTACCGAGATCATCAGGTCATCTATACCTTGGTTATGGTATGCACTAATTGGTATTGGGTCTCCCAATCCAAGCTTATAGAATTCTGATGTGTCAGCTTCACGTTGAATATTATCTGCTTTATTGACTGCCAACACGACTTGATGGCCAGACATTCTAAGTTTTTGACCAACTGCGGCATCATCTGCAGTAATACCTGTATTTGCATCTGTGGCAAATATAATTACATCTGCATCTGCAATTGCCACGTCGACTTGAGATTGTACCTTCTCTAAAATTTGAGTTTTAGTTGAGGTGGTGGAATCAGTCGATTCTAATCCTCCTGTATCGACTAATAAGAATTTGATGTCTCTCCACTCTGTTTCAGTAATTAAGCGGTCTCGTGTAGTTCCAGCGATATCTGAAACTATTGCCTGCCTATCGCCGATAATCCTGTTAAATATTGTTGATTTACCAACATTGGGACGACCGACAATAGCGACTAGAGGGATAGCTTGATTTTTCATTGACTGATTACCTATTTCAATAAGCTTGATAATATAGCTTTTTGCATATGAAGCCTGTTTTCTGCCTGATCAAATACAACTGATTGAGGATGATACAGTAGTCCCTCGGATATTTCTTCCCCCTCATGAGCGGGCATATCATGCATGAATATAGCCTGATCATTTGCAATTCCAATAAGCTCAGGAGTAACTTGATATCCTGAAAAGTCTTGAATTCGTTGTGCCGTTTGATTTTCATCACCCATGCTAATCCATACATCTGTGTAAATCACATCCGCTTTTTCGACAGCAATATTGGGGTCTTTAATCCATTCAAGCTTAGCTCCAGTTTTCTTTGCTTGATCGAGCGCAATTTGCCACGTTGATTCATTGATTTTATAGCTTTGCGGGCTACACATTACGAAATGCGCTCCAAGTGCACCAGCACATAATGCTAAGCTTGATGCTACATTGTTACCGTCGCCAATAAATACGATCTTAATGTTTTTAATATCTCCTAGCTTTTCGTTGATTGTCAGGATGTCAGACAATGCTTGGCAAGGATGTTCCACGTCTGATAGGGCATTTATTACGGGTATAGAGCAACCTGCAGCAAGTAGGTTTAGCGTTTCATGACTGGATACCCGAGCAACGATTCCATCGAACCACCGATCTAAAACGTGTGCAATATCCCTTACGGGTTCACGAGTACCTAGGCCAATTTCTTCTTTATTCAAATATACGGATTTACCCCCCAGCTGTGTGATGCCAAGTTCGAAACTAGCTCGCGTCCTTAGGGATGGCTTTTCAAATAGCAGAGCTAAAGATTTTTGTTCTAGGACTTGTTTAGAAGTACTCTTCCCACTTTTGATGGCCCTGGCGGATAAGATAAGATTTTTGATCTGATTTTCTGTTAAATCAGACACAGACAATAAATTTTCCATTGCACAATGTCCTTAAGACTGGATAATAAGTCACATTTTCCTAAAACCACAAGGTAGAAGGATGAAGTTATATGTTTATTAATAGATAATATTATGAATGAAGTCATGTATAAAGACGTTAAAGCAAAAAGTGTCGTTTTATCTGCTAACACGATAGACATCGAGTGGAGTGACGGAGAATCATCTAGATATCCTGCTAGAGACATGCGTCTTAATTGCGGGTGTGCTGAGTGTGTTGAAGAGTGGAGTCAGCGCAGAATCTTGGATCCGGCATCGGTGCCTTTTGATATAAAAGCGGAAGATTATATTCTGGTAGGCAACTATGCTATTCAATTTTTATGGAGTGATGCTCATTACACCGGAATTTATCCGTTCGATGTAATAAGAAAGATTTTTCCTGGTAAGGGAAAAGCAGGGTCGTAGTTAATTAAATTCAAAAACCAGTTATTGTTGCATGTGAATTCAATCTATAAAGTTAATATAAAAATGAAAAAATCTTTTCCAACAGCAGCGTTTTTCGACCTCGATGATACGATTTTAGGCACTACAGCATGCTCAAATGAATGCTGGAAACTATTGTCAGAAGAATATACTCCAAAAATCCACCTTAAAGGTCATGTAAACATTACTTCCGAAAAAATTGTAAAGGCGATAAACGATTTTCGGTTATGGTTTTGGTCGGACGCAAACCGTAATCGGTCCGGAAGGCTGAATCCTGAACAAGCTCTATTTGAAACTATTAAAGGTGGTTTAGAGATATTAGGAATTAAGGATTTAGAAATGGCTGAATCGATGTCAAACAAATGGGACGATATGCGTTGGTCGAAGTTAAAGCCTTTGCCAAATGCAATTGATGCTTTAAATAAATTCAAAATGGCTGGAGTTAAGCTAGCTCTAATTACTAATGGTAATGCTCAAATACAGTCGCGAAAAGTTCAATTGTTGGAATTGGAAACACTAATGGATCATGTACAGATTGAAGGTGAATTTGGGGTGGGTAAACCCGATCCTGCAGCATATTTAAACGCTTTAAAAATTTTGAATGTATCTCCTGAAGAAACATGGATGGCGGGAGATAACATTGAGTTTGACGTTATAGCCCCAATGAAGTTAGGTATTTACGGTATTTGGGTAGATACAAATGAAATTGGACTTGAGTCTCAAAATGGACTGACTCCCGATTTAGTTGTTGAGTCAATTGCTGAATTAGTTTAGATCAACATGTTATCTATTAGTCGTATATTTCCGCAATATGCCGCTATTACGGCAAGTGCTGCTCCATTAATGTAGGTTACTTCATCTAAGGTTTCGGAATCACATATAGCCAAATAGTCAATATCAAGATTGTGGCTTAGTAGGATTTGTTCCATTTCAGATTTAATTTTATTCGCAGATTTTTCTCCATTCCTGCTTAAATTTGATGCCGATTTCAAAGAAGAATATAAACCAAGTGCGGATTGCTTTTGTGCTTCAGTTAAGTGATTGTTCCTACTAGATAAAGCTAGACCGTCTTTGTCCCGTACCGTATCTATGGATACCAGATTAGTTTGTATATTTAGGTCTATGATCATTCTCTTAATCATTAACAACTGCTGAATATCTTTTTGTCCAAAATACACAAAGTTTGGTTGGCAGATATTGAGTAATTTGATTACGATTGTGGCAACGCTATCCAAATGTCCCGGCCTGAATGCTCCTTCAAGACGATCACTTAGACTCTTTACATTTACTGTAGTTGTAAATGAATTTGGATATATCTCTTCTATATTAGGTTTAAAAACAATGTCTACACCTGAATTTTCCATGATTTCTAAGTCTGTAGACAAGTTTTTAGGGTAGTTGAGATAATCATTTTTTATGTTAAATTGATGTGGATTTACAAATATTGAAGCTACAACGGTGCCGCAGTCTGATCTAGCTTTTGTTAATAGAGCAACATGACCTTGGTGTATTGCTCCCATAGTTGGCACTAAGCCTACAGATCCTGTGGCAGCAGCTAAAATCGTCTTTAATTCTTTAACTGTTTTTATTAAACGCATTTCTTCAATTTGCAACAAAAGCCAGATATGAACATTTTGAGTTAACTATTCTGAATCGAAGTAAAGCTATGGGAATTATTTGGGAAACTTTTATCTTTCACTTCACGCATATATTCCTTCAAACCGAAACGCATTTGTTCCGCGAGATTAACATATTGTTTAGTATGTTTGGGTGTAAAGAGCTCAAATAATCCTAAAATGTCGTGCATCACTTGTATTTGGCCATCACATTCGATTCCAGCGCCAATTCCTATGGTGGGGATTTTTAATTTCGAGGTTATTTGTTTTGACACCTCCACAGGAATTAGTTCTAGCACTATCGCATACGCTCCAGCATTCTCTAATGCTAATGCCTCATCAAGTATCCTTGATGCCTGTTCTTTTGATTTACCCTGCACTTTATAGCCACCCAGTTGGTTGATAGATTGGGGAGTTAGGCCTATATGACCCATTACCGGGATTCCACAAGATACTAGTTGTTCTACAGTTTTACATATGTGATGACCGCCTTCTAGCTTAACGCTTTGAGCTCCGCCTTCTTGTAAAAATCGTCCAGCATTCATAAGAGCTGTGTCTATACTAAGGTTGTAACTCAAAAATGGCATATCTGCTACAACATGAGTATTTGCTGCTCCTCTTACGACAGATCGAGTATGCAGTATTGCCTCATCAATTGTTAAAGGAACGGTTGTATCATTTCCCAACATGACTTGGCTTAAAGAATCTCCGACAAGAATTGCATCAAATCCGATGTCATTGATTATTCTGGCTGAAGTGTAATCATATGCTGTAACCATAACTATTGGTTCACCATGTGACTTCATTTCAGAAAGTTTATTAATACTATTTGGCATTTGGTACCTCCTCAATATGCCCGAGTGAGGGCCGATGCATTAATTAATTATATTCTATTGGGTTTTCACTTATATAAGTATTCAGTAACTTTGTCATAACTTTAACATCTGCATCTTTACATACGCCTCGTTGTGCAGCGAATTTAATACCTGCTAGCGCAGTAGTAGCGTACATTTGCATTTCTATGATACCTACGGCTTTCATAGCCTCAAGGTGTTTTTGCACTGTCTCTACATCACCCCTAACATATGGCCCTGCGATGCCTTCTGGTATGCCGTTCGCCTCTAATGCATCCGACACGCCTCTGACCATGGGAATTAAAGTTTTAAGAGCTTCATTTTTTTCTACCCCAAGTCTGTCCTCCCATATTTGCGCTATTACTGCTATCTGCCCCATGAGTACTCCACCCAGGGTGACTGCGGATGCGTGATAAAGTGGCTTATCAGATGATTCTAGAAATATTGGCTTGCCTCCAATGTCCAAGGCTAGCTGAGTTAGATACTCTTTTAATTTACCCTGCCCTTCAATTCCAAAAGTTGAACCTGGTAAAGATTCTAAAGCATCTTCAACTCCCGCAAAAGCTTGAAGTGGATGAAAGCTACCGGTAAAGGCGCCTTTCATTTCAGCGGCTCTTAAAACATCCAATGAGCTGGCACCGGAGCAATGCACAACTGCTTGGCCAGTTGTCCATTCTATTGAGTTAACCACATGCTCTATTGCATTATCAAAAGTAGTTATAAAAATTAAATCTGCCTGGTCAGCTGCTTTTGGAATCGATTCATATGGTGTGCAGTTTTTAATTCGTACAGCTAAATCCTCTGCAGATTTATATGTGCGACTTGAAGCTGCAATTACCGAGTATCCAGACCTAGATAGTGCCACAGCCAATGTTTTACCAACAGCACCACAGCCGATAAAAGCAATTTTAGTTGATTTACTTAAATCCATTTAATTACCTCAAACTAGTTAATTTTACTTAAATCATTAATAGAATTTATACCACCAATACTTGTAGCTAATTTAACAGACCTCAATACAGATTCTGCCACACAAACTGAAGCTGCAGCGATTAATCGATCCATATCAGGACTTATCTCACTTGTGCCAGTAGAAAGACAAAAAAATGTATCTCCGTCATGACTAGTATGTGAGGGCCTAACTGACAACGCTAATCCATCATGAGCCGCAGCTGAAAGTTTTTGTGCTTGTGATTTTGTTAGTGTAACGTCAGTGGCAACTACTCCAATTGTGGTATTAGCTTGCGCTTTGTTCGGGGGAGCCCAGTTTGTATCTAATATACATTGCAAAGGATTAAGCATGTTTGAACCATTTTGATCCAGAGGTCCTGCAATTAATGAGCCCGTTTTATAATCGAATATACCGCCAATTGCATTTGTTGCAACTATGGCTGAAACCATAGAACCATCGCCTAAAGTGATTCCATATGAGCCAATACCACCTTTGATTGACCTTTCCATTCCCATTAATTTTGCTACCGTAGCTCCAGTGCCTGCTCCTATTGTTCCTTCTTGCAGCTTTTTATTATTTGCTGATACACATGCTTTATAGCCTGACTCAGCAACAGGTGATTTATCGAGACCTATGTTTAAATCGAACAAAATTGAGCTGGCAATGATAGGTATTTTGGAATTTCCAGCTTTATGCCCGACATCACGATTTTCTAAGTATTGCATTGCGCCATCAGCCGATTGGAGACCAAATGCGCTACCACCACTAAGGACAACACCGTGAATGAAAGGAACACTGGCTGTAGGATCAAGCAAGTCAGTCTCTCTTGATCCTGGTGCACCTCCACGAACATCGACACCACCTATTGCCCCAGCTTCACATATTATTGCCGTGCAACCTGTGATTGCATCAAGGTCTGTATAATGCCCAGTTTTTATTCCCTGTATATCATTTATAGATAAATGGTTTGATTGATTATCTTTAACTTCCAACTAATACAATTTCCTTTTGAACGTCAATCTCTTATGGATTTAACATTTAACTATATATCTATAATGCATTTGATGTTCAAATACAAATTTATCGACACCGCTTAGATCTACTAAGATGTTACAATTATCCAACTCTAATATATTTGTAATAAAGGCTACATTTTGGACAAACAAATTTCAAAATATGATTTAGTAGTGATAGGTAGTGGTCCTGGCGGTTATGTTGCGGCTATTAGGGCAGGTCAGCTGGGAATGAAAACTGCTATTGTAGAAAAGTCTGATTTAGGTGGCGTGTGTCTTAATTGGGGATGTATTCCAAGCAAATCACTGCTTCGCAATGCTGAAGTATTAAATTTGATAAATGAGGCTGACAAGTTTGGCATCGAAGTTTCCGGTGTTGAAGCGGATTTTTCTAAAGCCATATCTCGCAGTAGGAGTGTAGTTTCAAAGCTCACCCAAGGTATCGGATATTTGCTAAAGAAGAATAAAGTAGATGTATATGAGGGAACCGCTTCCTTCATGAATGAAAGTACTATATTTGTTGAATCTAGCAATACTTCGCTTGAGGCACGTAATGTGGTTATTGCTGCCGGAGCCAGGCAAAGAGATTTACCGGGGCTAAATATTGACGGCAATGGTGTGATTACTAGTAGGCATGCTTTGGAGCTGGATATCTTGCCTAAAAGTGTGGTGATCATCGGAGGAGGCGCTACAGGAGCTGAATTTGCATATTTATATAAATCATATGGAGTTGAAGTCACTATCGTAGAAATGATGGATCGCATTCTCCCTCAGGAAGATGAAGATATAAGTAAAGAATTGACAAGATCATTTACAAAAGCAGGAATTTCAATAGTCACATCATCTCAAGTAAAAAGTATTGATAATAATGATGGCTCAGTGGTTGTGGAAGTACATGGCGGGTCAGACGAATTAAAAATTGAATGTGAAAAAGTATTAGTTGCTGTGGGGGTTCAGCCAAATTCAGATCAAATAGGCATAGAAAATACAAAAGTGGAAACAAAGAATGGGTTCATAGTTATTGATGATGATATGAAAACTAATGTTGATGGTATTTACGCTATAGGTGATATTACCGGTAAATTGTTATTGGCTCATGTCGCTTCTGAACAGGCGGTTATTGCAGTAGAAAATATAGCAGGATTAGATCATTCTACGATGGATTATTCATTAATGCCGCGAGCAGTTTACTGTAGGCCTCAAGTTGCCAGCTTTGGAATGACCGAGGCACAAGCAGCAGAGACGGGAAGAGAGCTAAAAATAGGTAAATTCCCCCTTGCAGCTTCAGGAAAGGCATTGGCTTTATCTGAGACAGAAGGATTTATTAAAGTTGTGTCAGATGCGGAAATTGGTGATATATTGGGCGTGCATATGATTGGAGCGGAGGTAACAGAATTATTGGGTGAAGCTGGAATGACTAAAATGTTAGAGGGCACCACAAGTGAGTTGGGTTCATTGGTACATCCTCATCCAACAATATCTGAATGCCTTAAAGAAGCGGGATTAGCAACCGAAAATTTAGCTATTCATATGTGAAACATACGATTAAATTTTATGGAGTTGGCGTAAATGCCTATAACTTTAGATAAGCAAAAAGCTTTAGAAACGTATGAATTAATGAAGCTAATCCGACTTTTTGAAGAAGAGTGTGCTTCCCAATATATGCGCGGGCTTATTCGAGGCTTTTTGCACCTTTACATTGGTGAAGAAGCCGTAGCAGTAGGCGCGATATCATCGTTAAACGAAGATGATTATATTGTTAGCCATTACCGAGATCACGGACATGCACTAGCCAGAAAGCTGGATCCAAACGGCATAATGGCCGAATTGATGGGCAAATCTACAGGCGTAAGTGGCGGTAGAGGTGGTTCAATGCATTTATTTGATGTTTCTAAAGGGTTCATGGGTGGATACGCAATAGTCGGAGGCCAGTTACCAATTGCTGTTGGACTCGCTACATCTATTGATTATTTAAGTGAAGACCGCGTGGTTATGTGTTTTTTCGGAGATGGAGCAGTCAATGAGGGATATTTTCACGAGTCTTTGAATTTGGCATCGTTATGGAAATTACCTGTAGTGTTTGTATTGGAAAACAACCTTTATGGCATGGGCAGCCATATCGACAGGACTCATGCGACGGGCCACAATCTTTATTTGTCTGCAGATGAATACAATATACCTGCAACTCAGATAGACGGTATGGATGTCCTCGCAGTGATGGAAACAGCTCAACCTTTAATTGAAAGAACGCGATCAGGAGGCGGACCTGTGTTAATTGAGGCTAACACATATAGGTTTGTGGGTCATTCAATGGCTGACCCAGGTAATTATAGAAATATTTTAGAGATCGAAGAATGGAAAACCAAAGATCCTATTAGTAAATTTGTCGAACATGCCTTGAGTCAGAATATTTTTGGACTCGATGACATAGCTGTGATAGATGAAAGCGTTAAGCAAGTTGTTCGTGATGCTGTTGAGTTTGCAGAGCAAAGCGAAGACCCAGAAGTAGAATCAATGTATAGAGAAATCCATGGGTAAATTAACAGTAAGAGAGTCGATATCTAAGGGTCTTTATGAAGCTATGGACTCCAATGAAAGATGTTATTTATTGGGAGAGGATATAGGTGAATATGGCGGGGCATATGCTGTTACAAAGGGATTTTTAGATAAATATGGTGAAAAACGCGTAAGAGATATGCCAATTGCAGAGTCAGTAATTGCTGGTGCCGCTGTTGGGTCGGCAATGGGGGGTCTTTTTCCAATAGTGGAGATAATGACTATCAACTTTACCTTGCTTGCTATGGATCAAATTGTTAACCATGCTGCTAAAATGCGATACATGTCGAATGGACAGATTCAAGTTCCTATGATTTTGCGCACAGTTACTGGTGGAGGAGGTGGCTTAGCGGCGACTCACTCACAAAACTTTGAAGGATGGTATGCCAATGTGCCAGGATTGAAAGTTGTCACTCCCTCTAACCCATACGATGCGCTTGGATTAATGCGTTCTTGTATTGAGTCTAAGGATCCTGTGATTTATGTTGAACATTGTTTATTATATTCTGTAACAGGTGATGTGCCTGAAGAATACTACAACGTGCCTTTGGGTAAGTCTGTAGTATGTAGAGAGGGACAGGATGTTACCATAGTTACTTACGGTGGTATGGTAAGTGTATGTTTGGAAGCAGCAGATAAATTATCTGAACAGGGTATAGAGGCAGAGGTGATAGATTTAAGATCTCTCAGGCCACTGGATATAGAGACATCGGTAAAATCCGTTTGTAAAACGGGTAGAGCTGTAGTTGTTGAAGAAAATTGGAAGACGGGTGGCTTTGGAGCTGAAATTAGCAGTAGCTTGCAAGAAAATGCATTTGATTATCTTGAATCACCGATAATCAGAATTTCAGGAGAAGAAGTTCCTATGCCATATAGCCGTAAACTTGAATCTGCTGCAATCCCAGATGCAAGTAAGGTAACGATTACGATCAAAGCAATGATGGAAATTTGAGGATAAATGTATAGCGGAGTATATTCTTATGTCTGATGAACTAAAAATGCCCCAAATGGGTTATGACATGAAAGAAGGAACTATAGTCAGATGGCTTGTTCAAACGGGAAGACACGTAGAGAAAAATGAAGTTATAGCAGAAATTGAGACAGATAAAGCAGTTGTAGAGTTTCAATCTTATTTGGAAGGTTTTATTACTCAGATATTCGTTAAAGAGGGTGAAACAGTGCCGGTTGGTGAAGCTATAGCCTCAGTAGGAACTGAAAGTGAAATTGTTGTTGAAGAGCCTGGAGTTGTCAATAAAGAGGTTGAGGTGGCTACCGAGGAGATTGATCCAAAACAAAAGGATGAGCAAGTACAAAACACGTTGACTAAAAGTATATCGGATTCAAGTAATAATGCAGGTAAATTGTCAGTGAAGGCGTCACCAGTCGCCAGAAAATTAGCCAAAGAAAAAGGATATGACTTGAGTAAAATAACGGGGACCGGTCCTGCTGGACGTATAACCCGTGAAGATGTTGAGTCCCATATGCCGTCAGATTTAGACGTTCAACCATTAGATACAGAGGCTGAAGAACTAACGGAAACAATTCAGGCTGATAAATTAATTGATGAGCAAAGCTCGACTTTGACAAAAATGCGCCAGCAGATCGCCAGGGTTACTGTTAAAAGTAAGACTGAGATACCGCATTTTTACATATCCGTTGATATAGATATGACTAAGGCAATAGAGATGCGTAATCAGATAAATAAAAGTGAAGAATATGAGGGTAATGATGTATCAATCAACGATTTAATATTAAAGGCGTGTGTAAATCCTCTAAAAAAATATCCTAAATTCAACTCATCATTTTCAGATAAAGGCATAGTTGTTCATTCAAAGATTAATATTGGAATTGCTATTTCTCAGGAAGCAGGTTTAATTGTGCCAGCCATTATGGATGTACAAAACAAATCCTTAAAAGAAATTTGTATTGCTAGTAAAGACCTGGCCAGTAGAGCAAATGAAGGAACGATAACGACAGACGAATATGCAAGAGGAACTTTCTCAGTCAGTAACCTTGGAATGTTTAATGTGAACTCTTTTGTAGGGATAATTTATCCACCACAATCAGCCATGCTTGCGGTAGGTACTGCTATGAAAAAACCAATTGTCGTTGATGAAAATGTTGTCATAGCAGATATAATGACTGCAACAATATCTGGTGACCACCGCATTGTTGATGGGTCTGAAGGCGCGTTGTTTATTAACGAGGTTAAAACGATATTAGAAAATCCATACCAATTATTAATATAGAACATGAATAAACAAAACTTAGACATGTTAAATAAGCCCAAAATATACCTTACTACTCGCACGTCTGTTGATTGGAATCAGGTGGCTGAGTTTTTAGCAGATCAAGGTGTGCCTCCAATACCAGATAGTATTAGAGCTGGTAAAGATGAGTCTGCTGCAGTAGTCGAGATTTCAGCGCGAATGTGTTATATGAGTTATGGGCGAGGTAGAAAAGATATAGCGGACTTTATCAACAATCTTTTATATCGGAAAGATGGCAGTGTTTTAGAGCACGTTAATTTTGGGTTTGTTATTACTGGAATATCTCGTAGCTTGACTCATGAATTGATTAGGCATAGAGCAGGTTTTGCGTATAGTCAGCGATCTCAAAGATATGTAGATGAATCTGGGGCATCTTTTGTAATACCGCCAGCTTTAGTAAATGAAAGCTTTAATAACGAAGCAGTGAATGAGTTATTCAAAGTAGCTATGGAGAAAGCCGCAGCAAGTTATGAAGAACTTGTAGATGCACTGGAAGAATCGTTAGATGAAAGTTTGTTTGAGAAGAAGACAGATAGGCGTAAAGCTATACGTCAAGCTGCACGCTCAGTTTTGCCTAATGCCACTGAAACCAAATTATTTGTTACTGCAAATGTAAGAGCATGGAGGCATTTTATCGAGATGCGCTCTACTCCTTACGCTGACTGGGAAATAAGACGAATGGCTATACAGATATTAAATTTATTAGTAGAAGAAGCACCCTTGCTTTTTGGAGACTTTAAAATTGACAAATTACCCGATGGAACATCGATAGCTACTCCTGTACATTCCAAAGTCTAGTTTTGTAATTCAGTCGGAACCCTTTCTGCATCTAAATGTTTTTTGTGGTTCCATGCCATAAACATTGTGGGTAATAAAGCTATTGCAGACGCTACAACAGCTATAATGAAAAATTCTGTGAATAAATTCATCCCAATATCTATTACTTCTCCAGAATAAGCTTCGATATTTGCTAGTGTTACCTCAGAAGACTCACCCTCAGTTGGTATAGGTAGTTGCAATCCAGATACAAGTGTGAAAAACCTTTGGGAGCCCCAAGCTGTAATCGCTGCAAGACCTAAAGTCATTCCAACAAGTCTCATAGCAGTTATAACACCTGCAGCCGCTCCTCGATCTCCATGGCCAACAGGTTCAGTACCTGCCAAAGCGATAGGAGATATCAAAATTCCAAAACCAAAACCAGTGACTACTAAAGGTATAGACATAGTAGGGTCTGATATAGAGAGTGACCATCCGGACATCTCATAAAACCCCCAAATTGTTAAAGCTAAACCGATCAATGAAGGTATTCTGAAATCCATTTTCTGACACGCGATTCCGCCAATTATTGCTCCTACTGGCATCGCAATAGTCATTCTCATCAACCTCAATCCACCCTCTAACGGTTCTTTTTCCATAACTGTTGTCGTCATAAATGGGATCGTAACCATTCCGATTATAAGACCGCATCCTACAAGTAAATGAGAAATATTGGCTGCAATTATTGTAGGACTAGCGAACATGGAATTAGGCAAAAGAGGTTCATCAACTGTTTTTTGACGGAGAATAAATGCTATTAAAAACACAGCGGCTAGAACAAAAAACATGACTAGCATCAACCCGGGTCGATCTATCCATGAAAGAGCTAAAGTCAGAGATGCTAAAGAAAGGGCTATTAAAAAGCCTCCCAAATAATCCACTTTAGATTTAAACCTAGTACTAGGTTTCAAAAGCAAGAATAACGGGATAAGAGTCATAAAGCCTAATGGAATATTCATCCAGAAAATCCATGGCCATGTTAGATACTTTGCTACTAATCCCCCCCATAATGGTCCAATTACACCACCGGCTTCAGCGGCTCCAATAATTAGACCTAAAGCTAGTCCACGTTGTCCAGCAGGAAAAAGATCTCCGACTATTGCTATGGCTACAGGTAACATTGCTCCTGCTGCCATAGCCTGAAAAACTCTAATAGCTATCAACCATTCCATACTTTTAGCTAGAGCAGCAAAGATCGAGAAAATCATAAAAATAACCATCGCTCCAGCAAATACGCGTCGATGACCTAAGGCATCGGACATTCGGCCTATTAGAGGCATTGCAGCAACATAACCTAGAAGATATGCAGTGATTGTCCAAGATGCGGTATCAAGTTGAGTTATTGGCACACGAAAATCAATCATGATTTCAGTTAATACTGTTACCATGACAGTTTGGTCGTCTGCGGCCACAAAAACTCCGAAAGCGATCGGTATTAATGCCAGATACGGTGATATCCGCTGAGAATTCTGCGTATTTTTATTATCGGAAGTTT
The DNA here is from genome assembly GCA_009392275.1 of SAR202 cluster bacterium. Taxonomy (GTDB): domain Bacteria; phylum Chloroflexota; class Dehalococcoidia; order Lucifugimonadales; family UBA2962; genus UBA2962. The sequence goes on along the minus strand of VFGV01000004.1, from coordinate 52,004 downwards.
TTGATTCAATCAAAATGTTAGGTTTATTTTGCTTCACTAATTGATGGCACTTCTATTTCAACTGGTATATTAAATTTATCCATTGTTACGACCCGAATAGTACCATCTATATCAGAGACTTTTGCTTGGCCAATAAACTTTATTTTATTTAATGCAAAGTCATTTTTATTAATTTTGGCTTCTACAACGACGCTTCCATTTTCAAGGGTTTCCCCTAATAAAGAACCTAAATGAATAGTGGACAAGTCACCCTTTATCTCATAATCGGATGAGTTTAAATTAGGATCTGATAAAAAATCCACATCAGTCATTTTCTCTAACAATGACGCCATGCCCTCGCTCGTATTAAAAAACCCTCCTAAATTAACGGTAGGCTCTATTTGCTCCCACACACCTGTTAAAGGATTTGTAAGGTAATTGTCTTTTCCAATTGCTACCAGCATTGAACGTATCGGGAAAGCCCCAAACATTCCAACAAATTCTGCTGCAAGCAGATCAGGAGGTTGTACGTCCCCTGAAACCTCCTCAACGTTTAATCCTGGTAGAAATTCTGTGGCACCTAGCTCGTGAGTCATTCTAAAGTGAAAAGATTTTAGCGTTGTCATGTACTGGCCTGATTTACTAATTACATCCGACACTGTTAGTTCGACCGTTTCAGTTTCTTTTGCTGCTGTTGTCTCTGATTCTTTGCAGCCAAAACCAATAATTAGCGTAAGCAACATCAGCACTGTTAAAGATATATATTTCATTTTTATATCACCATACTATTTTAAAGATAAGCTAGAAAATCTATAAATCATGGATCTGAACAGTCGCGAATAAATCCACAATTTAAGCATCGTAACTTACAGTGAATGCCTAATAATTCAGATCCACAAATATCGCATATTCTAGCAATTAATCTATTCATATTGCACATACCTATTTAAAAATAGAAGGCCCCGCCATTTGGCGGGGCCTTCATAAATAATCAATGTGTCTATTTCTACTTAATTTAAATTTACTTAATTATTTCAGTAGAAGTGATTCTCCGAGTCCTAATAACTAACATTCCTCCGCCAATTATCATTAAGGATGCAAATATCAACCCTAAACTCATTGAGTGCGAACTGAATAGGTATGATAGATAAGCATCACCTGTGCCTGGCAGACCTAAACCTAGGTCGCCACCTGCAGCGGAAAGTTCACCTTCACTTAACGTGTAGGTTGCAATTGCTTGAGCTGCCGTATAAGCTTGGTCAGCTCCACCTTCATCAGCACTTGCTGTAATAGTTCCGTCTGCATTTGCATCAACTCCACTTTGAGCACTTTCCAAATAGCCCTTAACAGAAGTTAGCTGTATTTTGGCAGATTGTGTGGTCGTTTTACTGATAGCAACTTCAATTTGATCTGAAGCTGCAGTCGCCCACGCGTTGATGTTAGCCTGTACTGCTGCTACATTTGCTGCGTTTTCTGACACTGTAGCATCGCTTGGCGCCTCTGCTGCAGCATATGCTGCATGATCAAGGCTAGCGGAATTTGTTAGTACAGAACTGATTGCATCTTTAGCACTATTAGCATTACTGATCACGTCATCTAATGTGCTTGCATCCATTGCATTGTTGACGTGTGCTAATGCCGAAGATATGGAACTTTTTAAGTCAGCTATCACTCCAGTTTCAGAGCCACTAGGCCATTCAACAAGTAAATGACGAACATGAGTAATCACGTCTAGGGGAACTCGGTGACTGTAAGCATATACCCCTGAGCTTTCTGCATCTGGTATGCCAGATGGCTCAACGGTTATGACGAATTTATTGTATCCGGCTATAAGATTCTCACCGGTTTTCGAAACATATGTGTGGTTTATTTCACCACCCTCTATGCTTAAAACCCCGATATTTAATAATGTAGAACCATCATCACTGATAAGCCAGCCTTCTAATTGTTTTCCAGCCTCTTGTGCAGCTACTTGCTCCATCGCTATGGTCAGTGTATCTCCAGGCAAATTAGTGTCTGAAATTACAGCAGTCCTTGAAGGCACACTTGATGCCTCTTGAGCAACGGCTATGCTGGTCGTAAAGACCAAACTCATTACTAGGGCTAGGAAAACCGCGACCTTGGTCGCAGTTCTATTTATGGACATATTGCTAAAAACCCCCTGTTTCGACATACCAATATGACGCCATGTCGATCACGAAACGGTATCATATGAGAGCACCTACGCATAGGCGCGCACGGGGTTATTTTAGCATAAACTCCACCAATCTCCCAAAAGAATCACCCTAATTTTGCATTGGAAATGCATTATTTAGATGTAAAATTCAAAAGTTTTTAGCGTTTTAACGACTGTGTAGACTGATCTACGCAAAAATTCTAAAAAAGAAGATCTTTACTAAGTCTAAAATTTAATGTTTTTACAAATTTTCCAATATTGATGGTGTATTCTTTAATAAAATTGGACTTTTTACTAATGAAATTGACATAAAAACATTAGAAACTTACACTCATCCTGATGAATAGATTACAAAATAAAGTAACAATTATTACTGGCGCATCAAGCGGTATTGGTGCAGCCACCGCTCAGCTTTTTGCAGATGAAAATGCAATCGTATATTTGTGTGACATTCAAGATAATATGGGAGAAGGTCTGACCGAAGAAATAGTTCAATCCGGAGCTAAAGCTAAATATTGCCATCTAGACGTTAGAGATGAGCAACAATGGAACAGTGTTTTAAGCAAAATATTTCAAGAACATGGACATGTTGATGTATTGGTTAATAACGCTGGTATTGGTGGAGCTCCTATGGACTTGAAAGTTGAAGACTATCCCGTTAATGATTGGGACAAAACAATTGCTATAAATGCTACAGGGGTTTTTTTAGGAACAAAGTACGCTGCTCGATATATGAAGCATACTGGTGGTGGTTCCATTATTAACATTTCATCTGTTTATGGCCTGGTAGGTACGACAAGAGGTGCATCATACACTGCCTCCAAAGGAGCTGTTCGCATTTTTACCAAAGCTGCTGCAGTCCAATATTCACAAGACAAAATTAGAGTGAATTCTGTTCATCCTGGCTTCATAGATACTCCCCAGGCGGCTTTGCTTTTATCTGATCCACAAGTGCGTGGTGAATTAATTAATCAGACTCCCGTGGGACGATTAGGTACAGTGGATGATATCAAGTACGGAATTCTATACCTTGCATCTGATGAATCGAGCTATATGACAGGCTCTGAATTTGTAATTGATGGCGGTATTACCGCGCGCTAACTTTTATATGAGTATTGATAATTTACTCAATTGATTGGATTAATGTTTCCTTTTACAATCTGAAACATTTTCATATCATGATTGCTATTGTTAGGTATGTCTTTTATATCAGATGTCGTAATCAGAGATTGCTCATATTGCGAAACTAAGCGCCAAACCATATCTCTTCGAACTGAGTCCAATTCTGAAAACACGTCATCCAGTAAAATAAGTGGATTCTCGCCGCGTGCATCAGATAAATATTCTGCCTCAGCTAACTTTAATGACAAAGTTGCTGTCCTTCCTTGTCCTCTTGAAGCAAATCTTGAACAGTCCATGTCATCGATAGTTATTTTAAAATCATCTCTATGAGGCCCAACAGTTGTAAAACCTTTGATTACATCCGCATTCAGGCTAGCTGACAATTTTTGCTTAAATAAACTTGAAATATGTGATTGATCACATGACAACTCTTGTTCTTGAACATCTGTGATGTAAATTACATTCAACTTTTCTTTTAAAGGTGATAATAAATGATGCTTGTCTAAACTTAATTTAGATAGCTTTTGAATCATATTCAATCTTGTATATATAATGAACCCACCATCTATGACTAAGTGGTGATCCCACGGAGTTAATTCATCCATTTGAGAAACACCCATTTTGATTGATCTTAATAAATGGTTTCTCTGAAGTAATGTTTTTTGGTACCTCTGTAATGCCATAAGGTATTCACGATTATTTTGTGAAATCAATACATCTAGATATCTTCTTCTGGTTTTTGGATTACCATATATCAGTTCTAGATCTTGGACTGTAAATAAAACTGCGTTAACTTCTCCGACAAATTCAGATATTTTACGCTTGATTCCATTAATTCGAACCAGCTTCTTAAGATGTTTTTGCTTTAAAGTATTTATACTATTAGATTGTTGCGGTTCTGCTTTTTTACCGTTGTGCTCTATTTCAAATAAATCACATTGAATTTTTGTAGATTCGTTTGATTTTTCGACATTAGCCAAGACTTTAGTATGAATCCCCAAGGATTCATCTTTGATATTGATATCCTTAGTGGTAAATCTCACTAAATCTCTGTCATTAGTAGCTCTTTGTGATTTACCGATTGACAAAATATAAATGGCTTCAAGTAAATTACTTTTGCCATTTCCATTGTTTCCTTGGATTATTGTTACACCAGGTTCTAAAAACAATTCGGCGTCTTGAAGATTGCGAAAATTAGATAACTTTAGATGGCTTAAATATATTTTCTAACCTCCGAATTCCAATATTGCTATTGATCGTAATTTAACAATAGAGATTGAAGTAGTTCGCTAAACTGAGTTTCATCCAGTATGTTTATTTGTAACGAGTTTGCTTGATCTAGTTTTGATCCTGGGTCTGAACCAACAATCACATAGTCAATTTTCTTTGAAACACTGCTGCTTACTTTACCACCAAGGGCCTTTATTTTATTTTGAATTTCAGCACGGCTGAAATTGTCCATTCGACCTGTTATCACAAAAGTTTTATTTAATAAAATCTGTTTATCTACTTGCTCAGTAGTTTCAGTTTTTAGATTTAGGCCGGCATTTCTGAGTTTATTAATTAACTTTATGTTTGAAGGATTCGAAAAATAACTTAATATCGAAGAAGATATCCTGGGCCCAATTCCAGGTATGCTGACGAAATCAGGTTCTGATGCATCAATCAGTTTATCGACATTTTGGAATCTATTGGATAATAATTCGGCAACCTCTGGTCCAACATGTCTAATTCCAAGGGCAATTAATACTCGCTCAAAAGGCTGTTGCATGCTTTCGTTTATTGCATTGAGCAGGTTATCTAGTGATGTTTCACCAATTCTCTCAATTGTCATTGCTCGATCTTGTTGATTTTTTAAGTCGTAAAGATCAGAGGCATCCTTAATCAAGTTTTCGGCCATTAAAACCTGAATTTGTTTTGGCCCTAATCCTTGAATATCCATAGCTCCTTTCGAAGCAAAATGTTCAACCATTTTGCTTAATTGTGCAGAGCATATACTATTTACACAGTATGACAGTGCTTCATCTTCATCGGAGAAAATCATATGGTTACATACTGGACAGGTTTCCGGCATTATTAGTTCAATTTCTGTTCCGTCTCTTTTAGTTGTTATTGACTTAACTACTTGAGGGATTACCTCTCCTGCTCGTTCAATTACTACTCTGTCACCAATTCGCAAATCTTTTGATCTAATATAGTCTTCGTTATGTAATGTGGCTTGCTTAATATTTGCTCCTGAAATTTGAACGGGATCGAGTATGGCATAAGGATTAATACTGCCAGTTCTGCCGACGTTAAACCTAATATCTAAAAGAGTGGTTTCTTTTTGTTCTGCAGGAAACTTAAATGCTATTGCCCATTTAGGTTCTCTGCCAACCGTGCCTAGATGTCGTTGAAAATCTAATCGATTAACTTTCACCACAATTCCATCGCATGCATAGTTCAAATTTGGTTGCTTAGCCAAACAACTAGAGTAGTATTCCATTACTTGATCTGTCGATTTTACGAGCAGATTATTTTCATTTATATTAAATCCGAGTTGTGACAAATAATCCAAAGAATCAAGTTGAGTAGCATAAGGGAGATTACTATCGGTATATCCTAGTCCATATATGAATACATCCAAAGGCCGTTTAGCTGTTTCATTAGGATCGAGTTGTCGTAATGCTCCAGCTGCAGCATTTCTCGGATTCGTATATTCTGGTAGCCCATCAGCTGCTCGTGCAGCGTTAAATAAATTAAATTCGGATATAGGAAACACTACCTCGCCTCTTACTTCAAGAACTGATGGGTAAGAACCTGACAAAGTTTGGGGCAGACTTTCGATTGTTTTTAGATTATTAGTAACGTCTTCTCCCTTGGTGCCATCGCCCCTCGTTGCCCCTTGAATTAAATTACCATTTTCATAGATTGCTGATATGGCCAGGCCATCATATTTTAGCTCGCATACAAAATCGGTTTCAGCAGTAAGTAGTTTAGAAAGTCTTTCATTCCAAGATAAAAACTCATCGTTATTGAAAGCATTAGCCAAACTTAGCATAGGTAATTTATGAGTTACTGATTTAAATCTCTTAGATGGTGGGGCTCCGACTAGTTGAGTAGGTGAGTCGGAATTAGCGTATTGAGGGTATAGCATTTCAAGTTCTCTAAGTTCACGCATCAAGAAGTCATATTCAGAGTCCAAAGTCTCCGGAGAATTTTTCTGATAATAGAGAATGTTGTGTTTATTTAATTGTGAACGCAGTTCTTCAATTCTTAAACGATTTAGGTTGTCTGAGTCTGTCTTTTCGGCCATTTATCTTTCGTATTATCGATTCCACATTCCAGTGCTGAAATATCGTTCTCCCAGATCATTGAATATAGTCACAATCACAGCTTTACGTTCTCTTTTTGCTATTTCATTAGCTGCGACCAAATAAGCACCGGAGGACTGCCCTACAAAGATACCTTGTGTGGCTACAAAATTCGCCATGTCAATTCCCACATCAAGATTAATGGGCATTTTCTCATCAATTACAGTTTCGTCTAAGATTTCCGGTACGATGTTATCTTCATCAAGAGGTTTTAACCCTTCAATGCCTCTCCAATCTTCTGGTTCTATACATATTACTTGTATGTTTTTATTGTGCTGCTTAAGCCTTCTACCCACTCCTGTGATAGTGCCTCCTGTTCCTACCCCGGCAACAAAATGCGTAATTCCTGGCACTTGATGTAGGATCTCAGAGCCAGTTGTTTCATAATGTGCACGCCAGTTGTTATCGTTTGCGTACTGATTACAATAGAAATAAGTATCTGGATTAGCTTGATATCTTCTTTTAGCTTCCCTCATTGCTTCGTCATAACCTAATAAGGGATCCGTTTCTATGATTGCTGCTCCATGTGCAGATATACGCTTTTTTCTTTCCTCGCTAGCATTACCTGGCATTACTAGTTCAACTTTATGACCAGTAGCTGCCCCTATCATTGCATATGCAATCCCTGCATTGCCTGATGTTGAATCCAAAATGGTTTTAGACTGATCTAATTTACCATCAATAATTGCACTAGCTATCATTCTCAGAACAGGACGATCTTTGATTGAACCACCAGGATTTACGTTTTCCAATTTCACATAAATATCAGAGGTCCCGCTATATTTTGGCAGTTTTAATGGTACCGTTGGAGTGTTGCCGATAGCTGTTAGAAACGGATAATCGGATAAAAATTTGTTGTATAAAGTTTCGGAGATCAAGTTAGCATTCCAGATAGAAGTATTATGTCAGAATACCTTTACATCTGCCTACAAAGCAATCCTTTGTCTAAGAGGCTATTAGCGTTAAATACGTTCAATCAACAAATAAGAGATAAAATGTCGAGTGTGACGCCTTGCATTTATATGGCTATGATTAAAATTTATACGATGCTATACATCTAGGTTTTTCACATCTAATGCGTTGGTTTCAATAAACTCACGTCTAGGAGCTACCATATCGCCCATTAGCAAAGTAAACACACGATCAGCCTCAAAAGCATCCTCTACAGATACTTGCAGCAAGGTTCTGGCATCCGGGTTCATTGTTGTTTCCCAGAGTTGTTCGGCATTCATCTCTCCTAATCCCTTATATCTCTGGAGATTTAAGTTACGCTTGCCTTTTAACTGAAGCATTATCCCTTCCCTTTCACCTTCACTGTAGGCAAAAACGGCTGATTTTCCAGACCCAATTTTATATAGGGGAGGCTGGGCAATATATAAATGCCCATTTTCTATTAACTGTGGCATATGCCTGAAAAAGAAAGTCAATAAAAGTGTTCTTATATGCGAACCATCAACGTCTGCATCTGTCATAATAATAATTCGATGGTATCGTAACTTAGACAAGTCAAATTCCTCATCCATTCCTGCACCCACCGCAATTATGATATGTCTGATTTCTTCATGCGCCAGCATTTTGTCTGCTCGTGCTTTTTCAACATTCAGTATTTTACCTTTGAGAGGTAAAATTGCCTGTGTGTTTCGATCTCTTCCCATTTTTGCTGTGCCGCCAGCAGAATCACCCTCAACTATATAAAGTTCACAATTTTCAGGATTCCTATCAGAACAATCAGCTAATTTACCAGGTAATGCTCCTCCATCCATCGCGTTTTTACGGATAATTAAATCACGAGCCTTACGCGCCGCCTCGCGAGCCCTTTGTGATGTAATAGACTTTTCAATAATTCGACGAGCTTCTTTAGGATTTTCTCCAAGCCATATTGAAACCTCTTCTGCCAAAGCACTTTCAACTTGGGCACGTATTTCTGGATTGCCTAGTTTACCTTTAGTCTGCCCTTCAAATTGCGGATCTTGCAATTTGACACTGATAACGGCAGCTAATCCCTCCCTAGTATCTTCTCCTGCTAGATTGGCCTCATTTTCTTTAATTACATTATGTTTTCTGCCGTAATCGTTCATAATTCTAGTTAGAGCAGACCGCAAGCCAGTTAAATGTGTTCCACCATCGATAGTATTAATACAGTTTGCAAAAGACAGTACGTTTTCTGTGAAACTTTCGTTATACTGCAGCGCGGCCTCTACAATAGTGCCCTCGATATTTTTAGACACCTTAATTGGCTCTGGATGCAAACGAGCGCGACCGCCGGTTAAATCTTCAACGAATTGAGCAATACCGCCTTGAAATTGATAATCAACCTTTTTTTGCCCGTCTATCAAATCTGCATGTAAGTCACTAGTGAAAATGATATGTAATCCTTCATTGAGGTAAGCCATCTCTTTAAATCTTTGTGCAAGAATATCGAATTCGAAAGCTGACGTTCCAAAAATTGCCTTGTCTGGAATGAAGGATATTGTTGTTCCATGTTCGGTTTCATCAAATCCATTTGAAACTTCAAGATCAGACAGTCTTTTACCCTTTGAAAAAGACTGTCTGTAAAGTTTTGCCTCACGTTTGACTTCTACTGTTAGTTCTGTTGAAAGTGCGTTTACAACAGATGCGCCTACACCATGAAGACCACCAGATACAGCATATGCCTTGGAATCAAATTTGCCTCCAGCGTGCAATGTTGTCATTACGGTTTCGATCGTTGACAGGCCTGTAACTTTATGTTTATCAGGGGGGATTCCTCTACCATCATCACTAACGCTGACCTTACCCTCTGCATCTATATGTATTTCTATTGTCGTGCAATTTGGTTTGCCGTTAGGCTTTTTGGCCATAAACTCATCAACAGCATTGTCAACAATCTCATAAATCAGGTGGTGTAAGCCTCTTTGGTCAGTGCTTCCAATATACATGCCAGGCCGTTTTCTGACGGCCTCCATGCCTTCAAGTACTTGTATATCTGCAGATGTGTAGTCGCTGCTTGATTTACCTTTTCCGCTAGTGTTGCGATTTGTCATAGAGTGCTCCAGAAATTAACCCATATGTTTCATACGAATTTTACCTTTTTCTCAGAATATTTTCAAACAATTTAGATGTTTTTCACATTCCTTTGCCTTACGGCTTATGTTAGGGGTGTGTTGACTCGTTGGTTACGGTATATTAATATCGACCCAACGCGCCGTTGATGTAGCGTGTAAAAATTTACAATTTAATCAGATAATTAAAGTAAAAAATGATCCTTCAGGGTACAAGAAGGTCATTGGTATTAATAAGGAAGCCGGTCAAATTCCGGCACTGTCCCGCAGCGGTAGGCCATGGCAAGTTCAAGGCAAGTCCGATCGACCACTTTAGTTAAGTGTTTTTGTTCTTCGAGGTTAAAGTTACAGGCACTAAAAATAAGCATTATTTTAGGCCCCTCTAATTTCTCTTAGTGGGGCCTTTTGATTTTTTAGCTGAGCGTATGCCTCGAGTTAACTTTTTTCAAAAGGAGTAAACCTTTATAGGTATTATGTTCAAGTTTAATTTATATTATAAAAATTATAGTCAAATAATTATCAGTGCTTGTTTAGCTGTTTATTTTTTCTTAATTTTAGTTTCAATTGGATGTACAGATATTGGACCTGAAGTAGGTTCAGATAATGATAAGGACTTACCAGTCCAATTTGAAGCTTTCAGCGTCTTAGATGGCCTTGGTAATGAGGTTATTTTTAATTCTCCGCCCGAGAGAATAGTGGCGTATGATTCAGCAGCTGTAGAGATATTGTTTGCTTTAGGAGAGGGTTCAAGAATAGTAGGTACTCACGATTTTGTTGAATATCCTGAAGAAGCGAATAGTATAAAGAGGTTAGGTAGTGCGTTCGAAATAAATGTAGAAACGATTTTATCTTTAAAGCCTGACTTAGTGTTTTTATTTTCCCCAACTTTTTTAAATGATTTGCAAGGAGCGGGTATTAAAGTTCTTTACGTTCCAAATCGCAATAGCGGACTGGAAGATACCGTTGAGGATTTTATGATGTGGGGTCGAATAACAGGAAATATAGATGGAGCCAAGGCACTGTCTATGGATTTCACAGATCGGGTCGAAACTATTAAGGATAAGTTGTCAGATTTGGAGTATGGACCAAAAGTGTTTAGAGACGAAGGAGATCTTTGGACTCCAGGTCCTGATACCTTAATAGGAGAGGCGATGACTTTGCTGAAGCTTGAAAACATTGCCTTCGATGTTAACGGGTTCGAGCAGCTAAGTCCCGAAGTTCTTATCGAAAGGAATCCCGAGGTGATAATAAAGACAGAGTATTCCACGATAGAAGGTGACCCCGTGTTTGAAAGATTGACTGCTATTCAAGACGGAAAGATTTACACTTTAAATGGAAGCCCATTGAGTGTGGCTGGTCCTAGATTTATAGCAGGAGTAGAAAACTTAGCTCAATTAATTTACCCGGAAAAATTTAATTAAAAATTTTATGGTTTATGATACTTGTTCGAATCAAAAGTTAAGTTATAGTAATAAAAATCGTACAATCTATATTCGGATAGCGCGCCGAATAGTTGTTGGCTTGGTTGTTATTTTGGCTATCTGTATTATTGCTTCCAGCATAGGAGCGGTCTATATACCGTTATCTGATACATTAGCTATCGTGATTAATAAGATCATAGGGATAAAAGTAAAAACTAATTGGCCAGAAGTTTCAGAAAGTATTTTAGTTAATTTACGTTTTCCTAGAATAATCCTTGCCGGTATAGTAGGTGCGGCTTTATCAATAAGCGGGGCTGCATATCAAGGCGTATTTCGTAACCCTTTAGCGGACCCGTATCTTATTGGATCTGCTAGTGGGGCTGGCTTGGGAGCCGCTATTGTATTTTTAACAGGATTACCTTTATTGGCGCTTGGTGGTGGATTACTGCCTGTCGCGGCGTTTGTTGGATCCATCGCTGCAGTTACATTGGCCTATTTTATAGGACGTTGCCAAGGTCAGATAGGAATATCAACCTTGATACTTGCCGGTGTTGCTGTTTCTTCTCTAGCTGGAGCAATTACTAGTTTATTAATGATTAAAAGTGATCCTAATTTAAGACCACTAATGAGTTGGTTATTAGGTGGATTTTCTGGATCGCGTTGGGTTGATGTTTTCATTTTATTACCGTATGTTTTGCCTCCAATGATAGGTTTAGTTATATACTCTAGACTGTTGAATGTTCTCCAATTAAATGATTTGCACGCACAGACATTAGGCGTAAATGTTAATCGAACAAAAACAATTATCCTGTTAGCGGCATCGCTAGTTACTGCTTCCGCTGTTGCATTCAGTGGCGTAATTGGGTTTGTGGGATTAGTGGGGCCACACGTTGTGCGCTTAATATGGGGATCTGATTATAGACATCTGGTTCCTATGTCCGCCATATTAGGGGCAGGGTTTTTAATTTTAGCTGATTTAGGGGCTAGGGTTATCGCTATCCCGACTGAACTACCTGTTGGAATAATAACAGCATTTTTTGGTGCACCGTTTTTTATATATATATTAAAAACAAAAAAAAGGCCACAAGGTAATTAGTCATGATTAAGATTGATGCGATAGAGTTCGCTTATGGTAAACAGCATGTAATCAGAGATTTAAGCTTCGCAGCTGATGCGGGGGAAGTTATTGCTGTTGTAGGCCCAAATGGCTGTGGCAAAACAACTCTATTCAATTTGATAATGGGATCCCACAAACTATCGAAAGGCACAATTACCGTTAATAACAAAAATATAGATGAAATGAGTGCACGCGAAAGGTCACAACTACTTGCTTGCGTTCCTCAAAATCTTGATCCACCTGAAGGTTTTACGGTTGGAGAATTAGTGATGATGGGGCGGAATCCATATCTAAGTTTAATTGAATGGGGTAAGCCAGAGGACTTTTTGATTGCAGAGAAAGCTTTGTTGAAAACAGGTTTAACAGAGTATATTGATCGGCCATTAGATTATCTTTCGGGTGGCGAACGTCAATCGGCATTTATCGCTATGGCATTAGCTCAGGAAACACAGATTTTGTTATTAGATGAACCTACGGCAAACCTAGACTTACGTAATCAAGCCATATTGATGTCTCTGATAAAGGAAACAAGTCGTCAAAATCAGACTACCATCATAATGGCTATGCATGATCTAACTTTAGCAGCGCAATGGTGTGACAAATTGGTTATGTTGTTAAATGGCTCTGTATATGCAGAAGGTTTACCAGAAATTGTTTTGACCGTTGATAACATCAATAAGGTGTATGACACAATCGTTGAAGTGCAGTACAGTACCGAAGGCAATAGACCCATCATATTTAATATTGAAAAGTAAACTAGCAGGTTTTCTTGCTGATTGGATACCTTGATTATATTATGTTCAGACATTTTAATTTGTAAAAAAATCGCATCGCATAAGGTTAAATTATGAGTTCTAGTCTTCTTAACAGAATCCCGATTGGCGTGATGTAGCAATGATTTGCCTTGTTTTTGCAATGAGATAGCTAATTTAACAGCTGAATTTTATTAGCTTAAATAACCATAAGTTTTATTATTAGGAAGGTGCTTAATGACTAGAATGACAGGTAAGAAGGCATTGCTTGAGATGCTAACCGCTGAAGGTGTTGAGTATATATTTGGAAATCCCGGAACGTCTGAAGGAGCCATAATGGATGCTTTGGAAGACTATCCCAATTTGAAATACATATTAGCAACTCAAGAGGGTGTTGCAATGGGAGCAGCTGATACCTATGCGCGTTCAACTGGTAAACCCGCATTTGTCAACCTTCACATAGAGACCGGATTAGCTAATGGGATAAGTCTTTTACATAATGCAGCTGCTGGAGGTACCCCTTTAGTTCTTACAGCTGGAAACAAGGATATGCGTAAATTAGTGGAAGGACGTACGCCTTTAGCTGAGATGGTGAAGTTGTTTACTAAATGGAGTGTTGAGTTAACACACCCTGAACAAATCCCTGGCGCAGTTCGCAAAGCTTTTAATGAAGCTAGAACACCGCCAACAGGCCCAACATTTATAGCATTTTCCGCCAATTCGCTTGATGAAGAGGCGGATATGGAAATAGTTTCGAATTGTGAAGGATATTTTAGGCTTCATCCTGACAAAGAAGCGATATCAGATGCAGCAGATATCTTGCTGGACAGCAAAAACCCGATAATGCTAGTTGGAGACAGGGTTGCTCAATCTGCTGGCGCTGAAGAGGCAGTCAAGTTAGCTGAGAAACTTGGTGCACCAGTGTATGCGACTTATTACTCCGAGATGAATTTTCCGTCGAAGCATCCAATGTTCAAAGGCTTTATGAAGTGGGGGTTTCCTGAAACTAAAGAATTGTTGAAAGATTATGACTCAGTTTTAGCTATTGGTAATGTTTTTTCGGGATATTTTTTCTTTGCTGATGAAGGAGGAAACACGATACCTGAAAAAACAAAATTAGTTCATATTGATATCGATTCAAGTGTTATAGGTAATAATGAACCTACGGATGTAGGTATAATATCTGACCCAAAAACTGGAATGGCAGAGCTTTTACAAGCATTGAACAAAAAATCATCGGGATCATATCAAGAAGATAGCCAAGGCCGTATTGAAAGGATAGCCTCTAAAATTAAAGTAGAGAGGGAGTCCGCAGTAAATAGATCTAGGCAAAGTTGGAAATCATCACCAATGTCCGCTTCGAGGATGATGCATGAGATAGCTAATTGTATTCCGGGGAATACGGTTATAGTGGACGATTCGGTAACAACCAGGGGGGCCGTCTTCGAAAATATTGAATTTAATCAACCCGGACAAATATTTGGCGAAAGAGGAGGAGCGATAGGATGGGGATTAGGAGCGGGTATTGGTGCAAAGTTGGCCAATCCTGATCGACCGGTTGTTGCTATTGTTGGAGATGGCTCTGCAATGATGACTGTTCAAGCTTTTTATACTGCTGCTATTGAAAACATTCCAGTTGTATACGTGATTTGTAACAATCAAAGTTACCGAGTACTAAAGGTTAACATGGATATATACAAAGACCTTGTTTTAGGTGACTCTCAAAATCCCAGCAAGTATTTAGCTATGGATTTTCCCAAAGCGTTGGATATGGCAGGTTTAGCTGAAGCTATGGGTGTAAAAGGTGTTCGCATAACAGACCCTCTCAAGATCGGACCTGAATTAACTAAAGCCATCAAATCAAAAAAACCGGCCGTTCTAGATATTTCAATTGATGGTTCACTTTAAAATAGACTCAGATTTCTGATCAGTTGAATCATATGTCATCTGAAGATTTGAAACTAAAACGATGTCATGAAAACGTATATGACAAAATGCAATTGGACTATCATGACAAGTATTGGGGAACTCCCTCAAAAAATGCACGACGTCTTTTTGAATTTTTATCCCTTAGTGGCATGCAGGCAGGCTTAAATTGGTGGATGGTATGGAAAAAAAGGGAGTCATTTAAACTCGCTTTTGATGATTTTGAAATCTCTAAAGTTGCCAATTATTCAGAACATAAAATTTTAGAGTTAATTCATAATAAGTCATTAATACGAAATAGAACTAAAATCAACTCAATTGTTAATAACGCACAACGCATATTATTGATTGAAGATGAATACGTTGGGTTTGATGAATATTTATGGTCTTTTGTGGATAACGTACCAAAAGTAAATTCTTGGAACCAAAATGACATTGTGCCAGCTGTGCTGGAGCCGGCTGAAGAAATTTCTCAAGACATGAAACTAAGAGGATTTAAATTCTGTGGCCCCACCATAATATATGCGTATATTCAATCTGTCGGATTAGTAAACGATCATAGAATTGGGTGCTTCAAGCAGGGCAAGCTAGATTTTGACCTGAGCCGTTGAGTTGAAGCAATCCTAGTTTTTTTATTGCAGCTGGGCGTTTATGAAATCAGGGTATCCTGAGATAAAGTCAACACCTGATACCTCCTTCTTGCCTTCTAGTTTTAGTTTGGAGATTATTAGACTTCCGTTTTTTGTTTGAATTATGAGTTTATCTTCCAACTTTTTAACTTTACCTGGCGCTTCACATGATTCATCTAATTTGTTAACTTTAAGCTCAAGTATTTTAATAGTTTTATTTTTCCATTTGGTATATATACCAGGCCAGTTTCTGTAAGCTCGTTCCATACGAATTATGTGCTCTGCTGTGTCATTCCAGTTAATTAGGCCATCTGATTTTTTCACCAAGTTTGTTATTGTGGCGAGATCGGTTGATTGTGGTTTTTGTGTCACACTTCCACTAATTAAATTCGGTATATTTTTCATTAACATTTCTCCTCCAATTACGAATAACTTTCCTGTGATTTCTTCAGCCGAATCAGTTGTATTTAGTTCAAATTGTTCTTGTTCAATTATTGGTCCTGTATCTAAGCCCTCATCCATTTGCATTAAAGTTACTCCTGTTGATGCTTTACCATCTAAAATTGCTGAAATTACCGGCGATGGACCTCGATACTCCGGCAAAATGGAAGGATGTAAATTCCAGAATCCAAACTTTGGGATAGAAAGTAATTCTTTTGGTATAAGTTTTCCATATGCCGCAACAATAATCAGGTCAGGTTTCAGTTGAGATATCTCTTCATATATCTTGGAGTCCTTTAAAGAGGGAGGCTGATGAACATCAAAACCTAAATCTTTTGCAAACAACTTTACTTCAGGCGATTTCATTTGCCTGCCCCGCCCAGCTGGCTTATCCGGCTGAGTATAAATACCTACCAAATTATGATGGCTGTCAATTAAATTTTTCAGTACGGGCAAGGCAAATTTTGGAGATCCCATAAATATTAAGCGCATATTTATCACCAAGTTGATTAACTTTATACCAATATGTTAACCACTATACTTGATAATCACACTATTTCATTGAAGTTTAATCATGGTTTGGTGCGCAATTTTTCAACGTTCCACAGATATTGTTCTTAGAAAAAATCACGGCTTACTTAATTATGCTAATATGCTGACAAAAAGAAGCGGAAATTGGATATTTGTACAAATAGATTTTTGAAAACTACTTGGAATTGCTAAAGTGAGCAACGGAGAAAAAGGTTATGAATAATAAGAGAGTAGCTTATGTGAATGGGGAAATAGTTCCTGAAATAGAAGCTAAAGTTTCTTACAATGATGTGGGATTCCTTTACGGAGATGCGGTGTTTGATACAACAAGAACATTTGGTGGAAAGATATTTAGACTTGAGCAACACCTTGATCGTTTCTTCCAATCTTTAAAATACATGAGGATTGATCCATTGATGACTCAAGACGAAATGAGTGAAATTACAATGGAAGTTTTGGAACGAAACTTGCCCTTATTAGGAGACAATGAGGATTACTGGGTATCTCAGAGGGTTAGCCGTGGGGTCCGGCAAGACCTAGGAGGCCTTTCTGCTCCGACGGTTGTGATAGAAACCTTTCCATTACCTTTAAAGCAACGTGCGCCACTTTACAAAGATGGCTTGCAGCTTGTAACTCCCTCTGTAAGACGTACTCCGCCTGTGTCTCAAAGCCCTCGAGCTAAAGTTCATAATTATATAAATATCGTACAAGCTGACCTGGAAGTTAAATCCCAGAACCCTAATGCTTCAGCATTAATGCTGGATATTAACGGCAACTTGTGTGAGGGCATGGGAGCCAATCTTTTTCTGGTCAAGGATGGAGAGGTGTTTACTCCCCATGAGCAATATATTTTGGCTGGCATTAGCCGCCAAGTCACAATTGATTTGGCAAATGAATTAGGTATAAACGTCAAAGAAAAAAACCTCGATCTATATGACGCGTACACTGCAGACGAAATTTTTGTGACTTCTACGAGTTATTGTATATGTCCAGTGGCTTCTGTTAATGGCTCAAAGCCTGAGAACCCAGATGTGCCTGGACCTTTAACCAAACGTTTAATGGATGCATATTCGGGAATGGTAGGTATTGATATTGTTGGCCAATACATTGCACATTTATGATTTTCTATAATGATTATCTAAAGGCAGCATGTTGAAGATCAGAGATTTATTTTATGAATGATTTATTTCCCAAAATCATGCTTTCTCGAAGTGACGGGATTATTGATCTTGCCTGGGGTCACCCTTCTGACAATTTACATCCGTTATATGAACTCCAGCCTGCTATTGATGCAATTTTTATGAACAATGAAATTTCAGCGCTCCAATATAGTGGATACCAAGGATATGGGCCCCTGATTGGATCACTAAGTCAATATTTATCTGAGGATAAATCTTATACCAGAATAATTAAACCAGAGGAATTATATATTGGATATGGTGCATCTCATGGCCTGGATCTTGCTTGTACGTTATTCACAGGAGAAGGAAATACTGTATTAGTTGAAGAACCTAGTTACTATCTTGTCCGACAGATTTTAATTGATCACAGATTAAATATAGTTGGTGTTCCAACAGATTCTGAAGGAATGAAAATTGAAAACCTTGAACAAATAATCGACTCATACAGAGGCAATGTTAAGCTTTTGTATCTCATTCCGTCGTTTCATAATCCCATGGGAAGTGTAATGTCTTTGACAAGGCGCAATGAGATCATTCAATTGGCGAAAAAACATGACTTTTTAATTGCTGCTGATGAAGCTTATCATTTACTTTATTATGGAGATCCACCTCCGCCCACAATGGCCACATTGGATGATTCAAATACAGGACATGTAGCTTCGCTCGGATCATTTTCAAAGATACTTGCTCCTGGTATAAAGCTAGGATGGATTCAGGCAAGCCCAGATTTAGTGGATAAGTTTACTAATTCAGGATCCAACTTTAGCGGAGGAAATAATAATTTTGCTGGCGCTATCGTTGATATCGCTATTCGTAAAGGAATTTTAGCTAAGCACGTTAATCACTTGAAAAGTACATATAAATCCAGAATGGAAATTATGTCAACGGCGCTGAAAACTCGCATTCCTGACGCTGAATTTTCTATGCCACAAGGAGGCTACTATTTTTGGATTAAGTTTCCGCAAGGAATAGACGCAATAGTCCTAGAAAAGTTAGCACTTGATCAAGGGGTAACTTTAAGACCGGGAGTAGCATTTTCTGGTCAAAACCTATTTTCGAATTGTATCAGGCTCTGTTTTGCTCTCTCTGATATTGAGGATATTACAGAAGGGATAAATAGACTTGGCCAAGCTTATGACAAATACATAAGCGGTTGAGATATATCAAACACCATCCACAAATATAATCTTTGAATCTGTGTATTTACCTCTTATTTTTTTCCAAGGTGCATATTCGGATCCATTATAAAAATCCATGGCAGCTTTGCGATTGGGAAATTCTATTACAACGACACGTCGGGGTTTCCAGCTGCCTTCATGTATTGTGATATCTCCTCCTCTCACCAAGTATTTAGCGCCAAATTTCGCTGATATCTTAGGCACTTCGGTTATGTAATTCTTGTATTTTTCTGGTTCGTTAACATTAACTTCTCCGATCATGTAAGTTGACAAGCCTTTATCTCCTTTAGGGTAATGATATTTCGACATTGTATAATCCAATTCATGCCTAAACAAAAGACTGAAGATTTCCATTTACAAGACTCAAATACTTCTAATTTACTACTCAATATGTATACAACTATGGTTAAAAGTAGATTGTTGGATCAAAGAGTTTGGCAGCTAAATCGTCAGGGACGTGCTGCATTGGTAGCTTCTTCGCAAGGACATGAGGCTTTGCAAGTAGCTTCCGTTTATGCTTTGCGGAAAGGTGAAGACCTTTTTTACACTTATTATAGGGATCTTGCAGTTATGGTTGCTTTGGGGGTAACTCCAAGAGAAATAATTCTCGGATATATGGCGAAATCAGGAGAACCCATGAGTGGTTCTAGGCAATTTCCTACTCAAGGTGCTATACCAGATTTAGGTCTGGTTAATTTATCTAATGTTGTTGCAACTCAGCTACCGCAAGCAGTAGGTGCAGCTTTAGCTTGTGTACAACAACAATCAGATGCGGTTGTAGCAGTGTATTTTGGTGATGGAGCTTCTTCTACAGGTGATTGCCATGAGGCAATGAACTTCGCTTCTGTTCATAAATTACCTGTATTGTTTATTTGTGAAAATAATGGTTATGCTATTTCTGTGCCCCTCGAAAAACAGATGGCCGTTAAAAATGTATCTGTTAGAGCAGTTAGTTATAACATGCCTGGTTTTACGATCGACGGCACTAATGTGAGTGAAGTATTTAAAGTTGTTTCTGCTGCAGCTAAGCGTGCCAGGAAAGGAGAAGGACCAACTTTAATTGAAGGAATTGTAGAGCGATACTTACCACATACTGGTGATGATGATGATAAGAGGTATAGATCTGAAGATGAGCTGGCGAAAGCAAAAGAAAAAGATCCAGTGCAAATATTGAAACAGAGACTAAAAAGAGAGGATATTTTGACTGATGCAATCGACCTTGAAATTCATGATTTAGTAAAAGCTAGCATAGATGATGCAACCGAATATGGCGAGTCGGCACCATATCCAGATCCGGAAGGATTTTATGATCACGTATATTCATAATGTTAGAAATTGTAGGATTGTCTAATGCAAGAAATAAATCTAATTGAAGCCGTTCGCCAGGCTATGTATGAAGAAATGGATAGAGATCAAAGCGTCTTTATTTTGGGAGAGGATATAGGAGTCAGGGGAGGAGTGTTTTTAGCAACTGATGGATTTCTTGAGGTTTTCGGGGCGAAGCGAGTAATAGATACGCCGATTTCGGAATCTGCTATTGCAGGAGTGGCTTTAGGGGCTGCCATGAGAGGCATGCGGCCGATAGCTGAGATTGAGTTTGCAGATTTTATCTGGCCGGTTTTCAATCAAATTCTGGGAGAGGCGGCAAGGCTTCGATATGGCACAGAAGGAAAATTACAAGCCCCCCTAGTTTTAAGAGCTCCTTATGGTGGGGGTATAAGAGGAGGCTTATATCATTCTCAAAGCCCGGAGGCATATTTTGCCCATACTCCTGGATTAAAAGTTGTGGCTCCTGCAACTCCATTTGATGCGAAAGGTCTATTAAAGACTGCAATTAGAGATGATGATCCGGTAATTTTTTTAGAGCATAAAAAAACATATCGTCTCGTGAAAGGTAATATCCCTGAAGAAGAATATACTGTGCCGATTGGTAAAGCTGATGTCAAATTACAAGGTACGGATATAACCTTGATCACATATGGCCTGATGTTGCATCATTGCGTTGAGGCCGCTAGAAGTTTAAAAAAGGGGAATGTTGATGTGGAAGTAATCGACCTTCGTACATTGAGGCCGATTGACCAAGATACCGTCATAGGTTCTGTCATGAAAACTGGTAAAGCTTTAATAGTACATGAAGATACATTAGCTTTAGGTATAGGAGCGGAGATATCTGCTATATTGGCTGAGAATGTTTTCGATTCACTAGACGCGCCTATCAGAAGGTTGGCTGGACCAGAGGTTCCAGCAATGCCATTTAGCCCAACTTTGGAAAGCCAGTTTATGATTACAACATCAGACATAATAGAAGCACTAAAAGAGTTATCAGAGTACTAATCATGGACATCTTGTTGCCTCAACTTGGAGAATCTATTACCGAAGGTATAATCGGCAAATGGCTGGTGTCTGAAGGCGATAATATTGAGAAGTATCACCCTTTAGTAGAGGTAATTACAGACAAGGTAAATGTCGAGATGCCATCTCCAATTTCAGGCAAAATTACGAAAATTGTAGTAAATGAGGGTGAAACAGTTTTAGTTGGAGCAGTAATTGCTACAATCGAAACTTCTGACCAGATCGATAGCGAAATCTCTGCAATACCACATCTGGATACTATCGGAGGCTTTGTTTCTGACATTGCTCCAGTGGGGCCAACCGGATCGGCTAACGTTCCCCAAACTAACTTGAAAGGCGAGGTAGGACAAAAAGGTTCGAATTCTAAATTGTCTCCAGCTGTAAAGAAACTAATAGAAAAATATGACATAGACCTAACGGAAGTGTGTGGCACGGGGAAAAATGGTCGAATCACAAGGAAAGATGTGGAAGGTTTTATAAACGACGATAAGTATGTTTCTAAACATTCAGCTATTCAAGAAAATTTGGGTCAAATAATGGATCCAATTAGAAAAACGATTGCTCAGAATATGTTAAAAAGTACTACTGACATTCCAGATGCATGGGTAAGCATAGAAGCAGACGTGACAAAACTATGTATTTTAAGGGAGTCTATAAAGTTAAAATTTCTTCAGACTAATGGATATCCGATTACAATTTTAGCTTTTGCGATATGGGCCACAGCAAAAGGAATAAAAGAGAACCTTGTCCTTAATTCATATATAGAAAACGACAAAATTTTTAAGCATAATGAATTGAATATGGGTGTGGCTGTAGCTAGCTCGTCTGGTCTTATAGTTCCAGTTATCAAAAATGTTTTTGATATGTCAGTTAAGTCTATTGCTGCTGAGATACATCGATTAGTTAATGCAGCGAATGCAGGTGATTTATCGCACTCAGATGTGGCGTCTGGAACATTCACTATAAATAATACTGGATCCTTGGGATCTAACTTATCAAAACCAATTATTGTACCTGGGCAAGCGGCAATTATGACTACTGAAAAAATTATCAAGAAGCCTATGGTAGTGCCTCTGGATTCCAGTAGAAGTGATATACAGTTACAAGTTAATCAGCAAGAAGCTATTGAAATCAGATCAATAATGAATTTATCGCTTAGCTTTGACCATAGAATCATGGATGGAAGTGATGCCGCTAGCTTTTTAAATAACGTGAAAACATACATGGAATCTTTTAATGAAAATGATGCCTTTTGGTAAAACTTGTTAAATGAAGAGGTCTAATAAAATTAATGCAATCCGAATTGTATGGTTGGGTCTATCTGATTTCTATGAAACTTGGGAACTACAAAAACGTTTATCCGAGAAGATTGCTAAAGGTGAAGCCCCAGAAACAATTCTTTTACTAGAGCATAACAATGTTTACACTTTAGGAAGAAGGGGGAAATCAGAAGATATTCTGTTACAAGCGAAGGAACTTGATTCAATGGGAATAAAGGTTCACAAGATTGATAGAGGAGGTGAAGCCACTTATCACGGTCCTGGACAACTAGTAGGATACCCGATATTAAATGTACGAAAATTGGGAGGGCCATTGCGTTTAGTTTGTATTTTACAGAACTCTATTATCAGTTCATTATCTGACTTTGGCATTGTGGCAAATTGTGAAAATAAACCGACGGGAGTGTGGGTGCAAGACGCGAAAATAGGGGCGATTGGATTAAGGGTAAGTAAAGGCATTTCTACCCATGGGTTCGCACTGAACGTTTCTCCAGACCTAACTTTGTTTGACCACATAGTCCCATGTGGAATGCCAGGAATTCCTGTGACTTCAATGGAAAAACTTTTAACAAAGGTTGATTTAGTCGATTGTGCGAGCAATATTTCAACGCATTTAGCACAAGAATTAGGTAGGACTGAGTACTGGGCCGACAAAGCGGATGTGATTTAGTTTACAATTAAGTTTTACATAAGTTAATTTCATGATCTTTTCAGGTTCACAGAAACAGCTGAATACATTAAATCTTGTTCGACAAAGATTAACTAACGAATGGAAGCTTATGCTGTCAATATTTTCTGGGGTATTGATAGCTACCACCCTCATTTCAGGTGCTCCAATATACCTCGATTCTCTAGAACGGATCAGCGTTAATACTGCCTTTGACAGAACCTCTGACGTAACCTTAAACGCTTTAATTTACACTCCTAATATTGTGTTAACTCGTGAATCACTGGAGGAAAGCCAGCAAAAAGTTAACACTGCAGTCCAAGAACACATCGATGAGGTTTATGTTGATGAAAGGCGGCTAATTAGAAGTCAGAATTATTTAGCTGGATTACCTTATAGGCCCCTAGAGACCAGAATGGTCTCTCGAGGTTATTTGCAATTTATGGAAGATATTGACCAAAATATTGTCTTTGTCGAAGGGGAAATGGCATCCGATGAGATAAAACAAGGAGAATCTGGGCCATTGATTGAGGTGATAATAGGGTCTCCTTCACTAAATATTTTTGATGTAAAAGTAAATGATGTAATAGAACTAACTACCTTTATAGATAGTGAAATAACTATATCTGCGAAGATTACGGGAATTTTTGATCCTGTAGACTCTAAGTCTCCTTATTGGAGAGAAAACTCGGACACATTTCTTAAGCCTGCTCCTTTAGAAGATGCTGTAGAGCAGGGAGTAATGGTTGATCCTGAAGAACCTCCGCTTCCATTTTTTGTAACTGAAAATACTTTAATTGACTCTATCTCGAATTCATTCCCTGGCACCCTCGTGAGTTCGTCTTGGCTTTTATTTTTGGATCGTGAAAACCTTAAAAAGTATGATGTGCAGGATGGTAAGTTAAGATTCGCTAACTTTAGGGAAGACATCTCTTTATCCTTACCTGGATCCTTCATATTATCAATTGTTCCAAAGGTTCTGGAGACATATGAGACTCGGAGCCTATATACAAGCATTCCACTTTTGCTTCTTTTGACACTTATGATAGTGACCGTTCTATATTACATGTCAATGATGATCTCTTATTTAGTGCAGAGTAGAGAGGAAGATGTTGTTCGGCTCAGAACTCGCGGGATCAGCACCTTTAACTTGTTTAGGGTTTATCTAATCGAAATACTTGTCATAATTATTGGTGCCATAGTAATTGGACCTTTTATTGCTATGGGTTTAATTGCATCGGCAGGTAAGCTTCCGTATTTTGATGCAATTACTTCTGGTGACTTCATTCCTGTGCAGCTGACTTGGCAGCCATTTGTGATAGGTGCAGCATTAGGTGTTTTATGTTTAGCTATATATACAATTGCTGGTTTGATTGCCGCTAGAGCAGGAGTTATTTCACAGAGGTTAAAAGCATCTCGCCCACAATTAACACCCTTTTTCCAGAGGTATTATATTGACATTGCATTCTTGATTATAGGTGGAATTGTTTTTTGGGAATTGCAAAGTAGAGGAAGCTTCTTATCAAGTAACTCCGCTAATGTAGAGCAAATAAATGAAGGTTTATTATTTGCACCAGTGTTGTTTCTAATTGGAATAGCTCTTATTTTCATGAGAGTGTTCCCTTTGGTAATTCGATATTTCGCAGGTGAGTCTATATCACTGGCGAACCTAATAACGTTTATTACTTTGATAATGATTATTCCCGTTTATTCTATGCAACAGTTTCTTGATCAGCGAGGGTTTAACTGGCTTTATTTTGTATTGATAGGGCTAGCGTTTTTAATTTGCTATCGTTGGACTATAGGCGAAATCCAATCTCAACAAAGAAGGAAGTTGTGGATATTAATTGGATTGACTGCTCAAGTGCTATTTGTCGCCATATATGTATACCTGTCACAAACCTCACTCCAATCATCATACTTTCTGTATGAAATAATCATATCTTTTTTGATAGCGATTGTGCCTCTGCAAATACTTTTCATTGTTTTGAGGTATACCTCAAATAGTTACCCTGTGTGGATTTCAATCAGTTTATGGCATATGGCTCGTAACCCATTTCAATACAGCTGGTTAGTTTTATTATTGGTGCTAATTACAGGGATGGCAGTTTTATCGACTACAGTCGGTGGAACATTAGATAAAAGTCAACTTGAACGAGTGTTACATAAGACTGCATCCGATGTACGTGTTACTGGACTTCCTTTAGATCGAAGTAGAGGCATAGACCAGACTCGAGAATATTTCCAGGATATTGAAGGTGTATCTGAAAGTGCATTGGCATATCGAGGAGTTGCTACACCAGGGTCTACTGGTGCTGGATTTCAATTCGACGTGCTAGCCGTACAGCCAGAAGAATTCAAACAGGTTTCATGGTTTAGAGAAGATTATGCAGAAATAGATTTAGTTAATCTCATGATTGACCTTCAAGAAAAAAGTGATTTAGATCAATTACAAATTCCGGAAAATTCTAAACAGATTGGAGTACATGTTAAGCCTGAGGAAAATTATCCGAATATTTTTGTGTGGTTAATAGTAGAAGATGGTAGAGGTTTTGTGAGAACCATCACTTTAGGTAGAACTCAAAAGGCCCAATGGCAACAATTAAAAGCAGATATACCTGAAAATCTCGTTGAGCCGATAAGTATTATTTCCGTACAAATATATGAACCAGTTCTAGGAGCAAATGGATCAATAGGATCAATGCAATTTGATGATATTTTTGTGACAGATGAAGCTGGATTGGAAAAAGTAATAGAGGGTTTTGAGGGGCCATTACTATGGCGTACTTTGGTATCAACTCCATTAGCTACTCACCAGTTATCAACAAATAATTTAGAACCTAATTCGGGAGAAAGGAATGCGGAATTTCAATTCGGTAAAGATACTTCGGAAGGAATAAGAGGGTTCTATTATGCACCTTCCGGTGGGCAAGTACCTGTGATAATAAATGAATCCTTATCTTTGGCCGCCGGTATTGAACTTTCTGACAATGTATTAGTGACAATAAACGGTCAAGTAATACCAATCAAAGTAATTCATGTAATTAACAATTTTCCGACGTTACGATCTGACAGAGGCTTTTTAATTGGTGACCTAAGTTTGATGCTTCGAGTGTTGAAAATAAAAGCAACAAATTCAATTGATAATGCTAATGAGTTATTTTTATCTGTTGATCCAGATTCTACTAATGATGTAGTGAACAAAATTTATGAGATTCTAGGTAGAGCAGACCCAATAAGAATATATGATAAAAATTCCAGCTTATCTTCCAATGAACTAGATCCTCTTGTATCCGGTGGCTGGAAATCAATGGTAATGGTTGCTATTTTCGTTGTTATTTTTACTGGTGCATTAGGGTATTCCACTTATCTTTTATCGTTTTCCGGGCGATCGAATACCCAAATGGCGTCCCTCCGAACTCTTGGTCTTTCTCGTGCTCAAATGATGGGACTCTTGTACTTAGAAAACATTGTTATATTTGCTTTAGGTATGGGATTAGGAACGTGGGCTGGATTTCAGATGAGTGCGTTAATGGTTGATTCAGTTGCAGTCACCGAAACCGGAAATAAGGTAATGCCAGTTTTTCAAATTGTTACTAATTGGAAAATAATGTGGCCAGTTTATGGGATATTGACAATGATATTTGTTACTGCAGTATTATTCATGTATAGAGCAGTAATAAAAGTTGATCTGCCTTCAATGTCCAGAAGGGTAATTAATTAATTGTTATCAGATTTTATTACAACCTGGAAATTCGTAATTAAGCGCAGCTTATCTCATGCACGTTTACTTATATCTGTTGTAATTGGAGTGTTACTGGCAGCGGCAATATTATCTGGCACGGTTATCTATTTTAATTCTCTTAAGGAAATAGCTCTTGATGAAACATTAGATGCCATGCCAAGTAATGACCGGGATCTGGTTTCTAAGGCGGTTAGAGGTCCTACAACTATTGAAGAGTATCAGAAGGTTAATAGTTTGATAGTTGACGAAGCCACTAGGACAATAGGGTGGTTTTCAAACAGTTTAATCTATGGAGGAAGTTCGTCTACATTCTTTTTGACCGAGCCAGGGAAAGAAGAATCCGCAGGAAAAGACAACGCGCGTGCCTATTTTGCATTTTCCCCAGATTTGAATAACTATGCAGGACTGATAGATGGAGGTTCCATACCAGATAATTCTGGATTATTATTGGATTCTGAATCACCACTTGTTATTGAAGCGCTTATTTCTGAGGAATCTGCCTGGGAATCTGGTATTGAAATAGGTGATACGTTGGCTGTAGTACCGTTTTGGAGTGATCAGATTGATCGAGCGAATGTGGTGGTTACAGGAGTAATTCGTAAACTAAACCCAGAAGATGATTTCTGGCACCTAAATGAACTGGTTTTTGCTGCTAATACTGGTTCGTCATTCAGGACAGTTCCGTTTTATATATCGGAAGAGACATATTTTGGAATTTTAGGTAGATCCTTTCCTGATATGGATAGTAACTATGGATGGATGTTCTCTGTGAACAAAGATCTTATAAGTGCAGATAGAGCACAGGAAGGAATCGTAAGCATTGATGCTCTTGAATCTAGACTGCAAGGTAAATTATCTAGTTATCGGCAATTTACTTCCTTAGATGAGTTGTTAGTTGATTACGATAAAAGGTTATTTTTCTCTAAACTACCTATGTTTGTTTTGCTTGTGCTTGTAGCAGTTGTAGTTCTTTATTATATTGTTACCTTGTCTGGTCTCTTGATAGAACGCCAAAAAGGTGAAATAGCATTATTGAGGAGCCGTGGAGCAGGATTTTGGCATCTAATATCTATATTCACGGTAGAAGGTTTAACAATATCTGGGATGTCTATTGCTCTGGGTCCTTTAATGGCAGCTGGTGCAATAAAACTTGCGGGATCAACCCCTATATTTGCTGAGTTATTAGGAGGAACTGGACTAGATGTTAATTTGTCTGGTTCAGCATTTGCACTCGGGGCTGTTGGCGGTATATTTTCTTTTTGTGCACTAATGATACCTGCGATTCAAGCATCTCGTGTGTCTGTTACAGCGTACAGGCGTGAAAGCGCTAGGCCAAGTGGATTGCCATTTTTCCAGAAATATTACATTGATGTTTTATTATTGGTTTTACTGGTCGTTCTTTTTAGACAATTAAGTGAGCAGGGTTCCCTTTTTGCTTCTCAAGCTTTGGGGCAAACAACTGCAAATTATTTATTATTGGCTGTTCCGGCAATTACTCTTTTAGGATTCGCTTTAGTCTTGCTTAGATTATTCCCTGTTGCATTGAATTTAGCTAGCCGGATATTGTCTAAGTTATTGCCTGTTGGTCCAACGTTGGGGTTATGGCAGATGGCAAGGAATCCTGCATATTATGCGAGGCTTTCTCTCTTGTTGATTTTGACTGCTGGTCTAGGTATTTTTGCGGCTAGTTTTGGCGGGACACTGGATCGTAGTTTTGAAGAAAGGGTTTTGTATTCTACGGGAAGCGAGATTCGCATTGATGGTATTTCAACTGACGCCAGCGGTTTTACCAAACCTTTGCAATTAAGTTACCAAGAAATTGAAGGTGTTCAAGCATCATCGTCTGTATACCGCGGCTCTGCTTATGATTATACGGATCTAACTTCGGATAAGATTCAAATTCTGGCGATTAATCCGGATACTTTTGGTGATGTTGGGTGGTTTAGGAGTGATTTCTTTGATACTAACGTACAGGACTTTCTGGCTTCATTAGAGTCGGGTGACGTTGCTGAAGGAATTGCGATTCCTGAACAGGCACGTACTTTAGGTGTAATTGCTAAAGCAAATAGGCCTCAACCTAGTGTTAGATTGGCAGCACGAATTGTTGACGCAAATGATCGATACTTTACTTACGAGATGGGGACTCTGGATACGTCTAATGTTCAATTATATGAAGTGTCCTTAACTAGGACTAGTAGGTCAACATCTAGACTTTTAAGAGGCCAGCAGCTTGAACCCACAGCTCCTTTGAGACTCGTTTCTATAGCTATTGAAGAAACAAATACTTTAGGAAGCACTTTTCCAGGACAGATAACTATAGGTCAGATTAGCGTAAGAAATTCTGAGGGTGAAAGATTTGTTATTAGCGAGTCTGTTGATAATACTATGTGGAACCCACTATCTATGAATCCTGATTCAATCGGAGACTTTATAACGATATCTGATGTTGATGTAGAAGGATTAGAAGGCGAATCAGTTTCGTTTAACTGGTCTACAGGCCCATCTTTAGTTCCCAGAGGTATGTATTATGGAACTAAAATGTCCTTTGTTCCAGTTATCGCAAGTGAATCATTTATTGCATCATCCGGACATGAGATTGGAGATTTATTTTATATTTATGTAGCTAGCAAGAGAATTCCTGTGAAGTTAGTCAATGTATTTTCTTATTTTCCAACTTTAGATGTAAGCAATGAGATTTATCTTGTAGCAAACATCAGTAATTTAATAGCTTTTGCAAATTTAGATACTTCACAACGTGAATTAAAGCCAAATGAAATGTGGCTTGAACTTGATGCTACAGGCCAAGACAGAGTGGATCTTGTTGATTCCTTAAAGAACGAACCATTTGGTGCCACAAACGTTTTTGAAAGAGATAAGTTTCTAGAAGAAAGCAGCGTGGATCCTTTAACGAAAGCCGGATGGAGGGCGATTTTATTCATAGCGTTCGGAGCGGTATTTATATTGAGTTGTTTGGGATTTGTTGTTCATGCTTATGTATCTTTTAGTGGACGTAGAGTGCAATTTGCTTTGCTTAGAACTGTTGGCCTGACTCAATTGCAAATAGGCACAGTTGTATTGTTAGAGCAAGTTTTTGTGATCGCAACCGGCATGGCCTTAGGGGCATGGATGGGTCAAAATCTTGGAGCGATAATAATGCCATTTATTGCAAACGATGATGTGGGAACTCAAGTTTTGCCCCCGTTTGTGACCGAGATAAGCTGGATAGCATTGATTGGAACCTATGCGGCTATGATCTTTGTGTTTACAGCGATAACTTTTTCAATGATATGGTTTGTTAGACGTATATCAGTCGTAACAACCTTAAGAATAGGAGAGAATTAATTTGTGATGAATGAAGAAAATTTGAATCATATTTCATGCGAAGATTTATTCAAAATATATAAAATAGCCGATTTAGAGGTTGTGGCTTTGCGTGGACTTGATCTTGAGGTTGAAAGCGGAGAGATAGTTGCTATTGTTGGTGCGAGCGGATCAGGTAAATCAACTTTGTTGAATATTTTGGCTGGATACGACCTGCCTTCAGCTGGGAAAGTATCAGTTCTAGGTAGAGATTTATTGAGCATGAGTTCGTCAGAGATAGAAGAATATCGTAGAACTAAAGTTGGTTTTATCTGGCAGCAAACTGGCAGAAATATGTTTCCTTATCTAACAGCTATAGAGAATGTTGAATTGCCGATGATGTTAATTGGAGACACTCCTGCAAAGCGTCGTAAAAGGGCTCAGGATTTACTTGAATTGGTTGGTCTAGGTGATCGGATGAATCACACACAAGACAGGCTTTCAGGAGGAGAACAGCAGCGTGTTGCGATTGCTATATCGTTAGCTAATAATCCTCCATTATTGTTAGCTGATGAGCCAACAGGTGAACTTGACGACGCAACGGCGTCAGAGGTTATGAAGGTTTTTGATTCGGTCAATCAGGAATTAAATACAACGATAATGATCGTTAGCCATGATCAAGATATCGCATACAAGGTCGATAGAGTTGTGTTGATTAGAGATGGAAAATTATCGACCGAGATCATTCGACAAAAGTCGGACCAAAATGTAGATGAATTGGAGGAGTTTATTATTTTTGATGGTAGTGGCAGAGTACAGGTTCCTAAAACATTATTGGATCGCACAAATATTGAAAGAAGAGCTAAAGTCAGAATTGATGACAAAGGTGTTATTTTAGAACCGGGAGAAGATAAGAAATGAATTTAGATAAACCTATTATATCTGTAGAAAAAGCTGCCAGAACTTTTGAGCTGGCAGGTGAAACTGTATCAGTTCTTAAATCAATAGATCTAAGTGTGAAGCATGGAGAGTTTGTTACATTGATAGGTCGTTCTGGATCTGGCAAAACTACATTGCTGAACTTGTTATCTGGCCTTGATTCTCCAAGTAGCGGCAAAGTTTTGTTCGAAGATCATAATATGGCAGACCTAAATGAAGGTAAGTTAACTGAATTGCGGAGGAGTAAATTAGGTTTTGTATTTCAAAGCTTTGGTTTATTACCGTTGCTATCTGCATTTGAAAATGTTGAGCTCCCGTTACGTATTTCAGGATTAGGTACCCGTGAAAGAGAAAAACAAACTAGAAAGGCTTTGGATATAGTAGGTCTGGTTGGCAGGTCAAATCATCGTCCTTACGAATTATCGGGAGGTGAACAGCAGAGAGTTGCTATAGCCAGAGCGATTGTTCATAATCCTGTGCTTATATTAGCTGATGAGCCGACAGGAGAATTGGACTCAGTTAATTCGAGGGCTATCTTTGGATTATTTAAACAAATGGTTGAGGAAAATAATATGGCGGTGGTAGCAGCAACACATGATTCAAATCTGCTAGAAATGTCTGATCGTGTTCTAAGACTTTCAGAGGGATATATTGAAGAAGACGCGACTTATGGTCAGAGGTTTCGAGATTAATCTGTATTTTACTTTGCATTTAATTTAATATGTGTTTATAAGTGGAGCTCTATATGAAAAAGTACATAGCTTATTTTAATGGTAATTGGATTGATTCTGACGAAATCAAAATTGATCATAAAGATCGAGGATTCCGAACTGGTGATTGTGTTTTTGATACTGCAAGGACGTTTAATGGAGTAATCTATAATGTGCGTCGTCATGCTAATCGATTTACAAGGTCATTAAAATATGCACGGTTAGATTCTGGTCTAACGACAGAAGAATGGGTGGATGTATTTAACGAGTCGGTTGAAAGAAACAAGCATCATTTAGATGATGCGGGGGATTTTTATATATATCCTTTTGTCACTAGAGGAATGGGTTGGCCAGCGCCTGCTTCAGGTCCTCCCACAGTGGCATGTATAGCCTACCCGGTTTATTTTGGAAGATGGTCAGAGTGGTTTGATGAAGGCGTCAAAGGAGCTATTCCAAAAACACGAAATTTATCTAGTGAGCAAGTTGACCCGAAAATAAAACATCAAAGTAGAATGCACATGAA
Organism: SAR202 cluster bacterium; assembly: GCA_009392275.1. Taxonomy (GTDB): domain Bacteria; phylum Chloroflexota; class Dehalococcoidia; order Lucifugimonadales; family UBA2962; genus UBA2962. The sequence goes on along the minus strand of VFGV01000004.1, from coordinate 19,641 downwards.
TCTGGCAGAGATGGAAGCTTGGGACATAGACGAAGGTGCATATCCAGTAATGATGGATTTAGAGGGTAACCTGACTGAGGGAACAATTAATTCCGTATTTTTAGTATCTGATGGTGTTCTTAAATGCCCTACAGACAGTTCTATACTTCAAAGTGAGTCTCGATGGACCGTTCGAGACCTAGCTTCTCAATTAGGAATTGAGACAGTGCAAGAGGACCTACAGCCCTACGATTTATATACAGCCGATGAGGCCTTTCTAGCTTTTACTGGGCCATGTATCTTGCCATTAACTACAATAGACAAGAGGCCGGTTGGAAATGGCAAACCTGGACCGATTACAAATCAGCTTTTAGCAGCCTGGTCTGAGAGGGTAGGACTCGATATTGTGGGACAAGCCAAACGATATGGAGAAATGAGCAATTCAGGGCACCCTGATGCGCCTCAGTCAGATAGATAAACGGAAACCATGAATGAAGAAATAGAATTAAAAAAACAAAGTGGTGTAGCTACAATAACAATTAACAGGCCTCAAAAGCGTAATGCGATTAATTACGACGGATGGCTTGAATTACAGTATCTAGCTAAAGTCGTGGATCAAGATGAAGATGTTCGAGTGGTTATTGTACAAGGGTCAGGAAAAGAAGCATTTTCATCTGGTGCAGATATAGCAGATTTTGATAATTATCGCAGTGATTCAAAAAAAGCGATTATTTACGCAGAAGCGTTTGAAGGAGCAATGAATGCAATAGAGTCAATATCTAAACCTACTATTAGCTCAATCAAGGGATACTGTATTGGCGGTGGTTGTGAGATGTCTATGGCTACAGATATGAGGTTTGCAGCGAAAAATGCTACTTTTGGAATTCCGGTAGCTCATTTAGGAATCCTAATAGGTTATTCAGAGATGACTCGTTTAATAAGGTTGGTTGGTTCGGGTAATGCATCATATCTACTACTTAGTGGGAAAACGATTAGTTCCTCTGAAGCCCTGCGAATAGGATTAATAAATGGGGTGCATTCTATCGATAAATTAGATGAATATGTGACTAATCTTGCTGATTCAATGGTGCCGCTCGCTCCTTTATCACAAAGTAAGCATAAAAAAATAATGCAGACAGTACTATCTAACCCAGGCTTAAAAGAATTAACGGAAGATGAGATATATTTACCTTTTACAAATTTCGATTCTTATGATTTTAAAGAGGGACGTAAAGCATTTTTAGAAAAAAGGAAACCCAAGTTTAGGGGGTTATAGTCAATTGTTAAATCAAGTCAATTTTAAGTTTAAGCTAGAGATTTAAATGAATGTAAAACGTGCATTGGATGGTGTTCGAGTATTAGACTGTACCCAAATTTTGGCTGGTCCATTTTGCACAATGCTTCTAGCTGATATGGGTGCAGATGTAATAAAAATTGAGAAACCAGTGGGTGGAGACGATACTCGTCGAATGGGTCCACCGTTTGTGGGTGATACAGCAGCAGCTTTCTTAATGGTAAATCGTAATAAACGAAGCATCACGGTTGATTTAAAGAATGAAAATGGTATTCATATTTTTAAAGAGTTAGCAAAAAAGTCAGATATATTAGTTGAAAACTTACGACCCGGTACGATGGAAAAATTGGGACTTTCATATGAAGAGATACGATCGATTAATCCCGAAATAGTATATTGTTCGATTTCAGGTTTCGGAGCAACGGGGCCTTATTCCAAAAGGTCTGGGTTTGATCTTGTAGCTCAAGGTATGAGTGGCCACATGAGTTTCACTGGCCACCCTGATAGTGACCCTGTGAAACTTAGCGTGCCCATTAGTGATTTAAATGCCGGAATGTTTGCTTCTTATGGTATTTTGTCAGCCTATATAAATAGACTAAAGACTGGCGAAGGCCAGTATCTAGATACATCTTTGTTGGAGGCTGGGATTGCTTACACAATGTGGGAATCCGCTAGTTTATTTTATGAAGATGTAATTCCAACTCCTGTTGGTTCCCGTCATCGTATGGCAGCACCATACCAAGCCTATAGTACATCTAATGGGTATATTAATATTGGAGTAGCAAATCAGGGTACATGGATTAGATTATGTGATGCGATGGGAAGAGCAGAAATGAAAGACGATCCTAGGTTTAGTTCAAATGCAAAAAGAGTTGAAAATCTATCAGCATTGAAGTTGGAAATTGAAAAAACTCTTAAGGCACATGATACGGAACATTGGTGGAATCAATTTATTGAATTTAATGTTCCCTCAGGTCCAATATATGATATGAAGCAAGTTTACGAAGATAAGCATGTACAATCTCGAGAAATGATTTTAGATATCAGGCATCCAAGCCTGGGAGACATAAAGAATGTTGGTTTTGGAGTTAAACTATGGGGTACCCCGGCTTCAGTTCGTATGGCACCTCCAGATTTAGGACAGCATAATGATGAAGTTTTAGAATGTATCGGATTTACAGAGTCGGATATTGCTCAGCTAAAGCGAAGCGGTGGCCTTGGATAGAAATCACCCCTTTATTCTCTGAAGTACGTTTCTAACTGATCCGACTAAGGTGTCTATTTCTGTTTCACTGGTAAGGCTGCAGACCGCACCTTGAACTTTAGCAAACATGAGAATTCCTTCATTCATTAAACCTGTGTACAATACTTTTTTAAGTTCTTGATCTCCACGTAGCATAGATCTATAGTCAGTAATGTCTTCATCCGAAAATTGAATTGCGAATAATGATCCCATACCAGTTGCCTGGCCAGGGATATCGAGTTCACCGAATACGGCGTTTATCTTTTGTCTAATTTCATCACCCAGAGTATTTAATCGGTTAAAAACATCAGGTGTTAATTGTTTAAGAGTTTCTAATCCCGCTATCATTGTGGCTGGATTAGCATTAAATGTGCCGGCATGTGAAATTACCGGTCCTTTTTCATTATCGTATAGAGCCATTAGCTCTTCCTTTCCTCCCCATGCTCCGATTGGTAGCCCTCCACCTATAATTTTCCCAAAAGTTGTTACGTCAGGGGTAATTCCATATATTTCTTGAGCGCCTCCACTAGATAAGCGGAAACTTTGTACTTCATCAAAAATCAGAACAATTCCAAGTTTAGTGGTAAGGTCACGGATTCCTTGAAGAAACTCTGGGGTTGCAGGCACATAACCGAAATTGGATGAAACAGGTTCCATTATCACTGCTGCCAAATCGTCTGCATTCTTTGTAATAATTTCTGTGCATTTGTCGAGATCGTTGTAAGGAAGCACTATTACATCATCAATCACGCTTTGAGGTTGTCCAGGCCACTCTGGGACAGCAGTTGTTTTGTTAGGGTCTAACTTATTCATTGGAGTATACACACTAACTGAGACGTACTCATGATTTCCATGGTAGCCGCCTTCGAACTTAGCAAATTTTGGCTTGGACGTATATGCCCTTGCCATTCTGATGGCGTTAAGTGTTCCTTCTGTACCTGAGTTAGTAAATCTTACTTTTTCAACCGATGGAACACGATCAACTATAGTTTTTGCTAATTCAATCTGTACTTCGGTTGGAGCTGAATAACTCAACCCTATATCTGCTTGGGCTTTTACAGCTTCGGTTACTGTCGGATTTGCGTGACCGACGATATAAGTGGTGGCGTTAAGCATAAAATCCAGATAACTGTTTCCGTCCACATCGTAAACATGGTGTCCAGATGCTTTGTCAACAAAGAAGGGGTAGGGATCAAAATAAGCTGTGGCCCGTGAACTACCTCCTGGCATATATTTAGACGCTTCTGCCTGCATTGTTTTGGATTTCGGATGATTGGCAGTAAACGTTCTAATTTCTTGATCCATTTTGTTCGACATAGCTTTCCTCTTAGTAGTTTTACTTAATTTTCATAGTAATTTTAACTTATATATCATATCCGGTTACTGTGCTGTTAATCCACCATCAATTACTAATTCGGATCCCGTCATATAAGAAGATTCGTTTGAAGCTAAAAATAATGCTGCATTACAGACGTCAATTGCACTAGCGAACCTTCCTAAAGGTATTTCCATACCTCTTTGTTTTTGTAGATTCATTTTCGGATACACTTTATTTAACATATCGGATTCTACAGGACCTGGATGGATAGAATTTGCTCTTATATTATCTTTTGCATGCTGTAAAGCAGTAGATTTAGTGAAGACTCTTACAGCTGCTTTTGATGGATTATAAGCTGTGGAAATTTTGCTTCCGATTATCCCGGCAGTTGACGAGATATTTACTATAGATCCGCCTCCTGCAGAAATCATCTTAGGTAGCACGATTTTTGTGCCTAGAAATACCCCTTTTGCGTTCACATCCATTATTGAGTCCCATTGTTCAACATCTGTTTCCAAGATTTTTCCTGATCTATATATGCCAGCATTCTGTACCAATATTGTTGGTAGACCAAAGATCTTAACGGTTTTATTTACTAGCTCTATCCAACTTGATTCGTTTGTGACATCAAGATAGATGAACATTGAGTTTCCAAACTTTTTTTGGGTGTCTCGTTCAATTTGTTTACCTTTTACTGAATCAATATCAGCAATTACTACTGCCGCTCCTTCGGAAGCAAATGTTTGAACTTGAGCAGAACCTAAATTACCTGTTCCGCCCGTTATTATTGCGATTTTATTAGCAAGTCTCATCCCCAATTAATAAGAGCCTTTAAGTTGCTGTATTTCTTTGGCATCACAAATGAAGAGTTCATAACTTGTGCGTGGCTCTATCTCTTTTTACGTTCCAAGATTCCCAATAAGTAACTTCTTCTACCGGCTTCCTTTTCGGCTGAGACCATCTACCTTTAACTGGGTACCCAAGAGGGATTATTGCCATTGTTAAGGTGTCATCCGGAAGATTAAGGAGGCTTTTAATTTGAGTTTCATATGTAGAATGAAGCGCTGTTAGTGTTGAGCCTATTCCATATGCTCTTGCTGCTAACATTAAGTTTTGAACTGCTCCATAAATAGATGATCCGGTTCTTGGATCTTGAGAACCAGCAACATCCCTTAGAATAGGAATAATCCAGACTGGTGCATCATGTATATGATTTGCCAGATGATCTGCGCTCAGGAAGTTTTTTGGCCCTAGGGCATCATCGTCGGTGCCAGATAATATTTCTTCTCGCCTAACCCCATATTCCTTATTCCAGTTTTCAAGATACCAATGAGCAATTTTTGTTTTAGTGTTTTTATCTCTAATCACCATCCATACCCAACCTTGTTTGTTCCCACCTGAAGGACCTCGTATGGCAGCATCAATAATGTCCCATATAATTGCGTCCGATATTGGTTTGTTAGATAGGTATCTTCTGGACGGAGTAGAATGCAAGCCATCAATTAAACCTATGGACTCAAAGTGTTCCTTATCCAATGATAAATCCTTTTTTAAAAACGAGTGCTGAAACTTATTGCTAAAGTATAATCAGAGTAATCCTAAAAGCAAGGGCATGAATCAACAATTATGTCCCTGCAAAATAGATCAACAAGTTTGGGTGGTTCAATAGTACATGCCCCAACTATTGCGGCAGTAAAATCAGCTGCTTAATCACTCATTCATAGAGCCAGATCGAAAGCCTTCTATATCAATAGTTATGTATTTATATCCTAGTGATTTCAATCGTTTTGTAATTTCTTGTTTAATTGATGGCGTTAATAATTTATCGAATTCGCTAATAGGCAGTTCTATTCTAGCTACGGTGTTATGATCCCGAACCCTAAGTTGATCAAACCCTAGGTCTCTCAGTACTTGCTCAGCCGCTCCAATTCGGTTTAATAGTTTACTTGAAATTTGTGTTCCGTAAGGCACTCTTGATGCAAGGCACGCTTGAGCCGGTTTGTCCCAGGTTGGCAGGTTCATATCCCGTGAAAGAGCTCTAATATCTGTTTTCGTTAGTCCTACCTCTGCTAATGGGCTTATTACACCATGATCGCTAGCAGCTTTTATGCCTGGTCGATAATCACCTAAATCATCATGGTTTGTTCCATTAGCAACCGTCTTATAATTTAATTTAGATGCCAACTTTGAAAGTTCTTGGTAAAGAGTATCTTTGCAGAAATAACATCTATTCGGCTGATTCGCCTTATACTCTGGTCTTTCTATTTCGTCAGTTTTTATAATATGACACGAGAAGCCAACGGTTTTAGACAAAGAAATAGCTTTATTGATCTCAATATCAGTAATGCTCGGGGATTTTGCGATTACCGCTAATGATTTATCTCCTAATACTTGATGCGCCACGGAAGCTAAAAGAGCACTATCAACGCCACCTGAGTATGCGACGATCAACGAATCACTCGAAGAAACTCTGTCCTTTAAAGCAATCAATTTATTCTTTAAATCTGTGGAATCAATAGCTCGCATTAGTTAATTTTAGTATCTTTAATCGTAAATTTCTGACTCATTCCTCTGAAACAAACCGCTTAAGAACATTATCTGTTATTTTCGATACATCATTATTATAATTATTATGAGATAAAGACCCGCACCAAGATATCGAGCCAGTTGAAAACACCGCGCCATTATTTGGTCCTTCGTAATACACCATATCACCTCTTACCAATGGGTTTACGGTACCGCCTTGTAATCCATCATTTAGCAATACTTCTTCAATTACATGTTGGTATACATCTGAGAAGCCATCTGTGGTAGCTAAAACAAGGGCGTGTGGAGGTGTGCCGAGTTCGATGTCTGCTCTATCTATTTCAAAACCGCCCGCACCTCCTTGTACCAATCCATAGTCTCCGAACTCTTCTCCTTCATCAACTCCTTCCATTATGAATGCAACTCTTGGATCTTTACTTTCTTCTGATTTGCGATATGGGTTAGAGACATCAAACCCTTGAGATGTAAACCCTACCCCTACTAGCTGTTGAGGCGGTCGTCCTCTAAATCTCCATAGACCTCCCAATTCTCCTGTACTTTGATGGTAATATTCTCCCGGTGCAGCTTCCCAAGCCTCCGTACCTCGATGCCTTCTCACTTCTATTGAATGAGTGGAATCAGTCCCATAAGATGTTACCCAATAATATCCATTACCTCCCAAGTACATATGCCTACCCCCATCTACAAGATACTCTTCTAGGTAATCTAGCATTTCTCCAGTCCAGTATTCTGGGTGAGAACCACTCAGTACTACTTGATATCTTTTCAATAAATCAGATCCTTCTAGGTGTAAGTCTTCGTCTGTAGCTACATCAAATTCGTGCCCCATTTGTTCAAGCCAATCAGTTAAGTGTAGGTCAGCATTGAATTGGTGGGGAGCCCCTTTCATGTTATTTAAAAGTGGGGAAATATATTTGGGTCTCATATTCAGAATAGGTCTCAGCATGGATGAGTGAGCAACTCCACTACCATCTGTGTGGCGGTCATATAGACTACGTAGTTTATTATTCACCATGTACTTGTCTGGATCTGTTGCAGGATGATCCCATTTTCTTTCTGTATCGTCTCCAAATAACTCTGTTAAATCTACCCCTGGATTATTCCAATGAAAATTAGCATATGCTAGGTAACTGTTTGTGGGCACCAAAAACAAAATGGGTGCCGTAGATGTTTGCTTTGGTGGACGTACAAAGAAAGGAATATAATCTTCTGCATCGTTTGATTTGAGTCGCGCAGCATATACTCCACTACGCAAATTTGATGGCACTTTTAGTTTAAATCCAACTTCCCACCCAGCGTCGTCTAAATGGTCATCATGGAAATAGATAGCGCCATATAATTCAGGTGCGATTTTATAATTCTGCTCTTGACCTCTCCAAAGATGTCCAGTCATCGCTCTATAGGGCCTATTAATTACCAGTCCATTATGATCGTGGCCTGATATGTCGTCTACTTCTGAGCTTGAAAAATTCGTTGTAAATGTCCATGCAGAAACTAAATTCCCATCACCAACTTCATTCGCTGGAGCTTCATTTTTTAATCTATAAACCTCATCTTCAGTTAAAGCGCAGCTGTAAATTTTCGGACTGTCTATTTTGCCATTGTATTTAGCGTCAATCAAAAATTCGGAACTTTTATTTGTGTAAGAGTGAGCAGCCATCATGAAAGGCACGTCAGTTTTAGCTATTTTTATAGATTCAACATTAGTTTTTGTTTGGGCAAGCGAAGGTTCATTCGGCCAAATTGTGAGGGGGATTTGATAGATTGCAACTTGTTTTTTGTCGGCATCATATGTAACTGCAGCAAAATACCAGACGCCGTCTCTCATTGGTACATCTGATGATATCTTTAAAGAAGTTTTTGAGTTTGCAAAAGCTAAACCCAAACATCCGTTTTCGGAGATCAACATGCGGTACCCAGTAGAGTCAGATCCAGACCATTTACCGAGTATAGTTTGCTCTCTAAGTGTCGTCGTCGTCGGGTAAATCCAAGCTTGTAACGTTAGGCTTCCAGTAATTTTTAGATCTTCTGTGTCGGGTACAGCCACATAAGATCCATTTCTTATTTCCTGAACCTGTCCTTTGTACTCACCGTCTATATTTGTTTTAACATACTCTTCTTTAAAGCCCGGTCCATCTTGACTAGTATCTCCATGAATCAGTCGAACTATATCCGCATGATAAGTTTCGTTTTGACAGCTGACCATAAAGTCTATATTTTCACCGGGGTGTAAGCTTAGTTTGTTTGCGTATCCAACGACTTTCATGATTCAATCCTTATTATTAAAATTAATAGATTTACAAAATATTAGCATTTAAAATTTTGTTTCTGCAATTTTGTTGAATATATATAGTCACTTCAAATTCGCTAAAATAGAATTTCATCCAAAAAAGCAAGAGAGCACGAAAATTAACGAAGAATCTATCAAGAAGCTTTTAGAAAAATATGGCGAGGGCAAACTAACGTCAGATCAAGTCATAACAAAATTGGCGTATATGCCCTATCAGGACCTTGGGTTTGTTAAAGCGGACCATCATAGGGAATTACGCACAGGTTTTCCTGAGGTAATTTTTGGTCAAGGTAAAACAACGGACCAGGTTGTGAAAATTTCAAGAGAGATACTCAAATTTAGTGGACGGTTAATGATTACACGTGTATCTACTGAAATATATTCGCAAATAAAAAATCTTTCTCCAGAAGCAAAGTATCATTCTGATGCCAAAGCTATAACGATTGACACAAGAGGCCCTGTTTCAAAACAAAAGGGAGTTTTAGTAGTTAGTGCAGGCACATCTGATTTAGAGGTTGCATCAGAAGCACAGATAATTGCCGAACTAATGGACTGCCAAGTCAAGATGTTAATCGATGTCGGAGTGGCGGGTCTTCATAGATTGCTTGATAATTTGGAAGAGATAAAAAAGCATAATGTCATTGTTGCGGTCGCTGGTATGGATGGTGTTTTGCCGGCGGTGTTAGCTGGGCTTGTTAAGGCACCGGTTATAGCCGTGCCCACCAGTATTGGCTATGGAGCAAGTTTTGAAGGGATAGGCCCTCTATTGACCATGTTAAATTCATGTGCCCCAGGAGTATCGGTTGTGAATATTGATAACGGATTTGGTGCAGGATATCTGGCTGCAATGATCAATAAATCTATTGAGGATTAACAAAATATGAGAGAAAGGGTAGTTGGCAACTTGGGCATACTGGCTTTTTCAGTTGTAAAGCCGTTTGGTCTTTTACCAGATGGCATGTCTTATGGAGGAGTGAGCGCATGTTGTGTTGATTCAAAAGATAGAGTTTATATTTTACAAAGGTCTGATCCACCGATAATAGTGTTTGATCGTAAAGGCAAGTTTTTGACCTCTTTCGGTGACGGAAAAATAATAGAAGGTCATGGAATGTCTATCTCAAATACAGATGATATTTGGGTAACTGATAAAGATGGTCATGTAGCGCTTAGGTTCAATACATTGGGTGAAATCACCATGAAATTAGGAAATTATGAAATGCCTAAATTACAAGAACCATTTTCTCATCCGTCTGATGTTGCTGTTCATAGAAATGGGGATATATACATATCTGATGGTTATGGTAATTCAACCATACATCATTTTTCTTCTGAAGGTAAATTAATTAAAAGTTGGGGCAAACCTGGTGATGGGCCAGGAGAATTTACAGTTCCTCATGCCTTGGCATTTGATAGTAAAGGCAGATTATTCGTATGTGATCGTGAAAATTATAGGATTCAGATTTTTAATCCAGAAGGCGTTCTTATTGATATCTGGCAAGACCAGTACAAGCCAATGGATATATATATTGATAAAAAGGATAGGATATTTGTTACAGATCAAGTTCCCAGAATATCAGTATTAGATGGCGATGGTAAGTTAATTGCACGAGGTCTGCACCGTGGCCACGGAATTTGGGGTGATTCTGTTGGGAATATCTATTCTTGTTGGCCTCAACCTAATTCAAATCCAGTAGTGAAATTAGAATTGATTGAACCTGATCATAAGGATGCTTAATGAAAATAACTGATATTAAAACAACTTTACTGTCTTTTCCAATACCAGAGGACAAAAGGTGGCGCACTGACTTAGGAGTTGCTACCAAATCAGATAATTGTCTGATTCATGTTGAAACTGATAATGAAATAACAGGAGTTGGAATTGGGTTCGGCAATGCTGAAGTTGTTAAATCTATTGTAGAAACTCAATTAAAACCATCTCTAGTTGGAGAGAATCCTTTATATGTAGAAGGCCTGTGGGAAAAAATGTATAGCGGATCACGTGGTAAGCCGAGCTTAAGTAGGGGTGTTTCACAACCGACGTTTAGTCGTCGCGGCGATACATTGTGTGCTATCGCTGGTATCGACATTGCGTTATGGGATATTCTAGGAAAATTTTTTGAAAAGCCTATTTATCAAATTTTGGGTGCATCAAGAAGTAGAGTGAGAGGATATGCTTCCGGGGGCTGGGCTCCAGGAAATAAAGCTGGAGAAGAAATGGCGCAATATGCCGCTAAAGGTTTTAGCGCTGTAAAGATGAGAGCTGAAGGTATAGATGGGTTCTCATATACAAAACTTAGGACTAGAGTTGGGTCTGCGCGAAAAGCTTTGGGCCCTGACATTGAGTTGATGGTGGATGCCCACGGGTCATTTGATGTTTCCACAGCAAAAAGGGTAGCCAAAATTCTCGAAGAATATGATGTGGATTGGTTTGAGGAACCTGTCTCTTATGACGATCATATTGGCCAAGCCGAGGTTAGAAAAAGCACCTCGGTTCCAATTTCGTCCGGAGAAAGTGAGTCCACCCGGTATGAAATACTCGATTTGTTAAGAAATAGATCGGTTGACATAGTACAGCCTGATGTGGCTATGTCTGGTGGAATAACCGAAAACAGAAGAATTGCCTCCCTAGCAAGTACATACAACATTCGTTATGCACCACATGTTTGGGGTAGTGGAGTTACATTTGCGGCTAGCATCCATTTGGCTATGCATGCTCCAAATTGTTTTATTTTTGAAGTTTCTCAGAGTAATTCACCGCTAAACTGGGAATTATTCGTTGAACCTTTTGAAATAAAAAATGGATATGTACATGCTCCTGATCGTCCGGGACTGGGATTCACCCTAAGAGAAGGATTAGAAAAACAATACCCTTTCCAAAAAGGACCAAATTATACCTATTAAGCTAACCCGATTTATTTTTATCAAGATTTGGAAATGGACTTGGAGTCATGTGCGTAAAACTAATGAATCCGTAATCAGGCACCAAATTAAAAATGGCAACTACATGGACCAAGGACAGAAGGTTGAGCCTATAGAATCGAGAGATTACGAACGCCCCCCTCACTATTAAAGCGTAGGGTGTCAAGGACCATACGCAAGCTATTCGCTATCTTTTATTAATTGATTCGTTCTAACTTGTAGACTACATCTGTGTTGTTATATTTCTTATCCCACTCTGCTACTTTCGGTGAGGCCATCAGTTCTCGCATTTTGTCAAAAGCCACGACGTTAGCGATTGTAATTACTTTACACCAGCCTTCCTTGTCAATTTTAATTTCAGCACTTTCAGTTGCGTCAGTAATGCCAGGGAATTCCGCCCGAAGTTGAGACATTACAGAATTGAAGTCCTCAAAAGTACCCTCAAACGTTGATGTATAACAAATATTCATTTAAACCTCCTGTAAAACTTTGGTTGTTTGCTGAACTTTTAACCCTTTTTGCCAATTCAGTCAACAAAATTGACCGGTTTTATATTGGTAGAATTGACTTGTATTAATCAAGCCTTAGGATAAAACTCAAATTTTAGCCCAACTCACAACGTAAGATCGCTTAGCAAATTAAGTCAGTGTTATCATAGTATTAAATGTCTTATTCTAAATTCGAATTTACTCAAATATCGCGACTTGAGGCTGAAGCTTTAGGTAGGCCTGGCAAGCGCACATTTCGTATTATCGTAGAAAGTAATAATAGTGTTGCCTCAATATGGATTGAAAAAGAACATTTACTACAGCTCTCGTTGTCAGTAAAACAATTGACTGAATCTGTAGTGGAAGGGGAAGATGCAGCAGCATCTGGTGTTTCACCTAGCCAATTTGAGGCTCCTGATATGACCAAGTTAGATTTTAAAATAATTCGCTTGGCATTGAAACATGACGACGCAAGCGGAATGTTTTTAATAGAGTTCAATGATGCAGATAGTGTCGAAGGTGAAGATGATACACCTGATTTGAGATTATGGGTAAATAGATCTCAGGCGGATTCATTCGCAGATCAAGCCATGCGAATTTGCGCAGCCGGCCGGCCTCTTTGTAACCTGTGCGGTGCACCAGTTGACCCACCCGAGGAAGGTGGTCACAAATGTCCACGAAGAAATGGAAACCATACAACAGATGAATTACAAAAGATTTAAGGATTTTTAGTTTAAATGTCAGTATTTTCGGATCTCTGGGATGACTGAAATTAATGTCAGTTGAAGGAAAATCAGAAAACGTGATTGACCCTCCTTTCTTAATTGCTAAACAACTATTGGAGTCGGCTAAAATCGTTTCAGGTGGAGAATTATTGATTGGCTCAAATAGTACTTTTCTAGTCAATTTGGAGGCGTATGACGGAAAGATAATGAGAGCGATATACAAGCCGAGGGAAGGAGAAAGGCCATTATATGATTACCCAGATAAAACATTATATCGAAGAGAATATGCTACTTTTTTAATGTCTCAATTTTTAGGATGGCCGAATATACCTTTAACAGTACTTCGAGAAGGTCCTTTGGGAATAGGAACATTACAGCGTTTTGTTCATTTTGACCCAAATAAAAACTATTTTACTTTAAGGGTAAATAGATTAGCAGATATGGCTTCAGTCTCTCTTTTCGACTTTTTAGTCAATAATGGAGACAGAAAAGGTGGCCATTTAATAGAGGACTTAAAAGGTAAGATTTGGAGTATTGACCATGGTTTAACATTCCATAATGAATTTAAATTACGCACAGTAATGTTTGAGTATTGTGGAAAATCAGTTCCTAAAGAATTTATTGATGACGTAAAAAGTTTAGTGTTTCAGCTGGAAAGCAAGCAGGCGCCGTACGATATATTGGCAGAACAAATTAGTAACGTTGAGATTGATGCTTTAATCTCCAGATTGCAACTTATTATTGAAAACCCTCAACATCCGGTGCTAGACCCTTATTTTGATGTTCCTTGGCCACTTGTTTAATACACCGATCATCAATGCTTTAAATAATAAACAAAAACATTTAAAAATTAGATTTTAAATAAGTTTTTCAGACTCCTTTTCCAGCTAAATTTGTATTCAAGATTTTGGCAAATGAGGTTTACTATCCCGGTCGCTCCAAAAATCAAAGGTGCGTGCCATTTACGTAGTGTAGCTACATCAACATTATTTTTTGCTGATTGTTTGTAGAATGAATTAAAGTCGGACCATATGACCTTCGTTTTACCTTTATTTCCTACTTTTATGTTTCCTCCGGCCTCTTTGATGATTATTAGTCCTGCCGCCACATCCCATATTGCCAATGAACCAAGTAGTGCAGAATATTGCAGAACACCCGTTGCAACCATGGCTAGTTCGTATGCAATACTACCTAATATTCTAGGCTCGCCTTTAATCCTGTTGGTAAATTGATAATAGTTATGGAAAGAGCCTGGTAGACCTACCAAGCTTGCAGACTCTGGTGAACCTCTATCTGGAATTTTTATAGCCGTATCATTTAAATAAGCACCTTTACCAATAACAGCATGAACAATGTCCCCTCCCTTGTTCCCAGTGGGAATAAATATTGCTCCAGCGATTGGAATCCCATCACGTAAAACACCAATAGAACATGCAAATATCCTAAGTCCATTGGAAAAATTTCTCGTGCCATCTAATGGGTCGATAACCCAAACGTACTTAGGTATTGTTTTATTCGTTCCTGTTTGATCTTCTTCACCTATTACCGCGTGATCTGGAAAAGACTTAAGGATAGATGTTTTTAATAAATCCTGGACAGTTTTATCGGCTTCAGTAACTGGATCAGTTTGAGCACTATCTTTGTATTCAATATGAATTGGTTTGCCAAAATAAGTAAGCAGGGTTTTCCCAGCTTCTTTAGCAAGCAACTTCAATTCAGTTTCAATTTCTAATAAATGTAAATTATCTTCAGAAGCCAATTTTCAACACCATTACTTTAAAGGGATTTTAAATTTCACAAACTACGATGTTCAACGTATTTCATAATTGCTTGTTTCTACTGACCATAATATAAAATCACTGATATGGGTATTAAATTTAATCTAAGGCCAGGGAAAATAGTAGTGATACAGCTTTTTGGAAAAATTGGTGGATCAATAAAATCTCCTGTTTACGAAAAGTTAATTGAGAGGTTACGGAAGGACAAATCATGTAAAGCATTAGTTTTAGATATTGATTCTCCGGGAGGAACCGTTACCGACTCAGAATACATATATCATGTTTTATCCAGGTTTGGATCGGATAAGCCAATAGTTTCTAATGTAAGAGGATTGGGAGCTTCAGGAGCATATCTAATAGCTTGTGCAGGGCGCACCATAGTGGCCTCTCCAGGAGCTATTATTGGTTCAATTGGGGTTATTTCTATAAGGCCTATGGTGGAAGAGTTATTAAAAAAAGCTGGTATAGATGTCAATGTAACAAAGACAGGGCTTTATAAAGACATGGGTGCATATTGGAGACCTACTACAAAAGAAGAGGAAATTAAACTTCAAAGTTTTGTTGATGAATCATATAAACGGTTTGTAGATGTGGTTATGAATGCCAGAGGCCTACCTAAGACTGAAGTTGAAAACCTAGCAAATGGTGAAGTGTTCTGGGGCGCTGCGGCTTTAGAAAATGGTTTGGTTGATAAATTAGGGACTTTGGATACAGCGATTGATACGGCAGCTGAATTAGCCAACTGCAAAAGGAAAGTAGTCACATTAGGACCAAAGAAATCCTTGATGCAAAAAATTACTGGATCATTGTCATCATCTCTGGTCGATTCAACTGTAAATGAGTTAGAAACAAGGATATGGTCTGATTACGTCAGATACTGATTTATGTGAGGATGCTAAAGATTTTGACCCCAGTTTTGAAATGATAAAATCGGTTGCTATTCTATTGGATAAGTACTATTTTTCGACTAGATATCCATCTTATCTACCTGGAGGCACCTCGATAAATGCATACTCTGAAGATGAATCACTAAAAGCGATAGAAATATCACAGGAAGTATTAAGTTTTGTCAGAGGCAGAATTTATGGCGATTAATCTTTCAATCTCATTTTTGAACACAACAGCCCAATTTGATTATTAGATTAATTATTTTCTAATTTTGCCTTTTCCCATAGATCATCTTGTTCTGATAAAGAAAGCCCATCAACTGATTTACCCTGTTTTTCACAAGACTCTTCTATGAACTTGAAACGTTCTTCAAATCTTTTATTTGATTTTCTTAAAGCAGATTCAGCATCTATATTATTCCATCTGCATAGATTCACAATAGAGAACAGAATATCTCCTAATTCATGTTCTCTGTCGGCGTCTGTCTCGCTTTTATTAAACTCTGAAATCTCTTCCGAAATTTTCTTTAAAACTCCATCTACATCTTTCCAATCAAAGTTTACTCGTTCTACTCGTTTTTGCATTTTCTGAGATACCGATAAAGATGACATGGCTTTTGGAATACCATCTAAAATTGATTTGTAATTAGAATGAGTTTTCTCGGTCTTTTTAATGGCATCCCAGTTTTTTAGCAAATGTTTCTCGTCTTTGATTTCGGCACCCTCGAAAACATGAGGATGCCTATTGATTAGTTTATCTATTATGTTCTTGAAAACCTGAGTTTCTGAAAATAAATCCAACTCTTTTGCTAACTGGATTTGAAAAGCGATATGTAGGAGAACGTCACCTGATTCCTCACAAATAGACCCATTATCTCCTTCATCCAATGCGTCAATTAACTCATATGTCTCTTCAAGAAACTGGTTGCGAAATGATTCTCTGGTTTGCTTTTGATCCCATGGACATCCGTCAGGACCTCTCAATTTTTCTACAAGTTTTAGGAGTCCATTAAATGTTGAAGGGTATCCGTTTTCGGAATTCGTCTCTAAAATATTCATATGACATACCGCCTTAAGTTATTTTTTAAAATACTGTTAACATTAATTTTTATTCTTTGTATACCGGTATTTCTGGTTACTTCTAATGTCCGTTGGGTAATTGATACACCTCTCTTATATTCCTACGGATTCGATAAATATGATACTGCTGCTAGGACCGGTATTGAACGCGCCGAGCTTATTAAGGCAGGAAAACGTTTTAGGGATTATTTCAATAATGATCAAGAATTACTGCAGGTGAGAGTAGTACAAAATGGAGTTTTAAGGAACTTATATAACGCAAAAGAAATTGCTCACATGGTGGATGTTAAAGATTTAGTACAAGGAGTTTTTGATACCCAAATATATTTGGGTATATTTATAGGAGCTTTTGTTAGTATGGGATTTCTAATATATAGGTTCAGGTGGCTAAGTATTTTAGGTGAACTTATTGCGTTGGGTGGAATGTTGACTTTATCTTTAGTGGTACTAGTTGGGTTACTATCTTTGATTGGCTTTGATAAGTTGTTTTTAGCATTCCATATCATTTCTTTTGATAATAATCTTTGGCAGCTTGATCCTCGGAAAGACATGTTGCTTATAATGTTCCCAGAGGGATTTTTCTTTGATGCAACTATGTGGATTGTCGGTTCTACCGTTGTTCAGTCCGTTATTTTGTGTCTATATAAGTGCTGGGTCTGGACGAAAAAATGGAGATTAAAGATTTAAATATTAGGTTTATACCTAATTGAATGGATCATATAATTAATTGATAGGTGAATTATGGCTAACAAAACCCCTGAAATTAATAATCAAGACCCTATAGGTAGATACGGATCTTTTGGTGGCCAGTATGTTCCAGAAACTTTGATGCAAGCTTTAGATGAATTGTCTAAAGAATACGAAAGTGCTAAATCAGATAATAAATTTAAAACAGAGATTCAAGATTTGGCAAAAAATTATGTTGGGCGTCCAACCCCTATGTATTTTGCTAAAAATTTAACTGAACATCTGGGTGGGGCTAAGATTTATCTTAAAAGAGAAGATTTGGCTCACACTGGTGCTCATAAAATAAATAATGCTTTGGGGCAGGCTATTTTAGCCAAAAGGATGGGCAAAACTCGTATTATTGCTGAGACTGGCGCTGGCCAACATGGAGTTGCCACGGCGACTGCATGTGCAATGCTTGGATTCGACTGCGTAGTGTATATGGGAGAAGAAGACATCATAAGACAACGTCTAAATGTATTTAGAATGCAACTTCTTGGCGCAGAAGTTAGATCTGTAACTTCAGGAACAAAAACTCTTAAGGATGCTATTAATGAAGCAATAAGAGATTGGGTTACTAATGTAGATGATACTCACTATCTTATTGGCAGTGCTGTTGGACCTCATCCTTACCCTGAAATCGTGAGAGATTTTCAAAAAGTTATAGGTGCCGAATCGAAAGATCAAATTATCGAGCAGTCTGGTAGGTTACCTGACTATGTAATTGCATGTGTAGGCGGTGGTAGTAATGCCATAGGGTTATTTCATGAATTTATTGAAGATGAAGAAGTAAATTTAATTGGAGTTGAAGCTGGTGGATTAGGGCAGGAAGAAGGGCAACATGCAGCCACTTTAACTTATGGGGAAATAGGGGTTTTGCACGGTAGTATGTCTTATTTGCTGCAAGATGAAGATGGCCAAGTTTCGCCGGCTCACAGTATATCTGCTGGATTGGATTACCCTGGCGTAGGACCTGAGCATAGTTACTTAAAAGACGCGGGTCGGGCTAATTACGTGAGTGTCACAGATCAGGAAGCAATTCAAGGGTTCAAACTATTAACCAAAACTGAAGGTATAATACCTGCTCTTGAACCAGCGCATGGAATAGCATATCTTTCAAGATTTGCCCCCAAACTTTCAAGTGAATCCATTGTTTTATTTGGTTTGAGCGGTAGAGGTGATAAAGACATCGACACAGTATCTGAATTCGAAACGAACCAATAAATATGGTGCTTAAATATCAAGGATTGTTTTAAGTTCATATTAGGTTTTATTCAGATTAAGTCTTTTGTTTAAATGGAGCAAATTTGTGCTAGCTAATTTATCTAAGTTAAATATTATTTACCTTGTTATATTTGCTATTTTATTAATTTTCTGGAATTACGATCATGTTGAGGCTCATGGCGGAGTAACAGTATTTAAAAAACAGGTTATCGGTCCTTATGAAATTCAGTTTGGAACTAGTCCAAGATCTCCTTCACCTGGTCCAATCCATGTTGCTTTAAGAATTGTGTCTGTCCAAAGTGGACTTCCTTTGAATGAATCTACCGTTCAGCTATCTGGAAGGATTCTAAATTTAGACGGAGATTCAATCAGTTCTTTCGAACCAATTTTTGCTGATCAATTCATGGATGCCCCTGAGTTTTGGGATGTTGACATTATTGTTGCTGCGGAGGGAAATTGGTCATTTAAAGTGGTTATTGAAAACTCCGGAAAGCTTCACGAAGCATATTATGGTGTAAAAGTCCAAGAATCGAGTCCTATTGTAGGCATATTTTCGGTTATTGGTCTAATAATATTTCTAATTGTTTTGGCGCTGGCCGTTCGGACTTACTTTAAGCCAAATCGACCTGGATGATTAATTTAGTAGGATACATTAATCTTAATTGACATATAATTAGTATATAAAAACATAAAGGTTTTACATGAAGGTTTTAATATTTTGTTCTGTATTGTTATCTATCTTAATAATTGGTTGTAGTGGCAGTACAGGACCATCTGAAGTTAGCATTAGTTTGGCAATAAAATATGATATAAATTCACATGAATTAAGCATGGTTAGCTTAGATGAACCAGATAAAGATTACGACATGGGCTCCCATAACCAATATTATTCTTTAAATGATAATAGTGTGATTAAGCTTAGACAGGGCGATACTTTGACTATCAATTTAACTTCAGAAATTCCGGGGGGTTTTCATATACATGGGTACGATATTTTAAACGATGTTGATACAGATACGACTATTAACTTTAGTTTTGTAGCAAATGCTACAGGCAAATATGAAATGGTGTTTCATAGATTTATGGGGAATGAACATGGTGAACATGGTGAACATGGTGAACATGGTGAACATGGTGAACATG
>VFGV01000003.1 GCA_009392275.1 SAR202 cluster bacterium | reverse complement strand
ATTCCTAAGGTTTTTTTAAAGTACTACACGAAGCCTATTACCGAAACTAAGGATAAAAATATAGAGCTTCTACGAAAGATAGCAAGCTAAAATAGTTTTACTATAAGTTTTACTGTCCCTGCAGTTAGTTTTACGAACTCATTACTATTGATATACTTTGTACCTATACTTTCTTGCTAAGCCGACGTAGCTCAGTAGGTAGAGCACAGCACTGAAAATGCTGGTGTCCCCAGTTCGATTCTGGGCGTCGGCACATCGAAAGTTTAGATAAGAGCGGAAGTGGCTCAGTGGTAGAGCATCACCTTGCCAAGGTGAGGGTCGCGGGTTCGAATCCCGTCTTCCGCTCCATATGATTAAAAACCCGCTCCACTGTTTTTCATCCATTTTGCCCAGATTTCTTTGTTGCCTTTACCGTAGCCATCTCTATAAGTAATGATCCCGGCGGAATTAAATGCAATCTTAGTAGATTGGCTTGTGATTTTAAGGTCAGCAATCATTTGGCCCAAAGGTTTTGCTACAGTCCATGGATGACTATGCCTCTCCTTGTATTTGACTAGCTCATCCATAGTCTCAGTTGGATCGACACCGACAGAAATGAATACGATATCATTATTAAATTCCGGGTATACATCCCTCAGTTCAGCTAATTCTTTGGTGCATCCTGGACACCATGAAGCAGCAAAATACATAAATACCGGCTTTCCGTTTTCTAGTAGACTTGCAGATGTAACTTCAGTCCCATCTTCGTAAATAATTCTAAATTCGGGTATTCTGTTGCCAACTTGCGTGCCTACTACGATTGAATCAACCAACTCTGTAATCTGATCGCTTTCTAAGTCGGAATCTGGTGATTCAGAAACATACTCGGCTGGTTCCGGTTCATCTAACATTGCATCAGTCGTGATTTCTTCATCAACAATAATTTCGTTTGAAGATAACAACTCCGCTGATGCATTTTCTGAAGTACAACCGAATAGGCTTAATACAAATAACATTGAAATGACAATTGATAAATTCATGTACTCGATTAACTTTCTGAATAACATTTTTCAGCCACCTCACTAACATTTAGTTCTCTTTTCTATTTTAATCTTTTCTGTCATCTAATTAGACATGCAAACGTATTCTTACTTACAATTTAGATATCGTTTTTATTGAAAATAACAAATGACATTAACCAGAAATAAAATTATCGGTTTCGGCATAATATCTATTTTGTTTGTGTTTTTGATCTTATTATTAGCGTACGGTTTAGCTACAAGATCGTCGGTCACAGGGCAAAGTGGAGTTAATTTAGTAGGTAAACCTGCGCCTGATTTTGAATTCATTACATTCGACGGCAACGACTTTAAATTGCGAGACTACATTGGAAAACCGATGGTAGTAAACTTTTGGGCCTCGTGGTGCTCTCCATGTAGAGAGGAAGCTGAGATACTCGAAGAATTTTTTGTTGAATTAAATCCATCAGTTGTATTTATTGGTGTGAATATCCAAGATACTGTAAGCGATGCCACAGAGTTTATTAACGAGTTTGGGCTTAATTATATAAATGGCCCAGATAAAACCGGCTCAATAACAATAGATTATGGAGTTATCGGCTTGCCAGTTACATTTTTTATTGACAGCAACGGTGTCATCGTCAACAGGTGGGTTGGGACTCTCACTGAAAACACGTTATTTAAACTAATATATGAAGTTAATGATAATTTGGAACGAAATTAAAATTTTCGTAGTTCAAATAAATGAAAGGATTATTAATACACGATAGGTCTATATAGATGTTTTATGCTGTAAATGGTATTAAATTAAAACCGGGCGTACGTGAGGAATTTATCAACCTGTTAGAGCCAAATGCCCGAGGTGCTTCGAATGAACCAGGATGCATTAGTTTTAATGTTATTCAGGATAATTCAAACCCAGATATTATTTGGTTTATAGAAACATATGAACGGAAAAAAGACTTTGAAAACCATCAGCAAACAGTACATTTCAAAGAGTGGCACCCGCATTTCAAGCGAATGATAGAAGAATTCATTCCAAACGCAGATGTTATGGGTTATCCAATTTATCCTCCTGTTGGCGGTTGGTCTGAGTAACCGTGAAAGCGATTCCCATCATTTATCCAATTATCTTGATTTTGTTGGTGATATTTTTGATTTTCGTTTCTGCATACTCGATAGCTGAATCTGCAACTGTAAATACCATTGATACTGAGTTAAATTCAGAGAGATTAATTAATGACAATCGAGGATCTATGTTTTCATGGTATGAAGAAACAGCTATATTTATTTGTCCATTACATTGAAAATTTGTACCAAAGGTTTAAGTAGGTTTGAAAAAGATGAATAAAAGATTTAGTAATCAAGTGGCAATTATTACTGGGGGAGCAACAGGGATTGGATATTCTGTTGCTAAACGTTTAGGTGAAGAAGGATCTAAGTTGGTTATTGTTGATATAGATGCCGACACAGGTAAACAGACTGTAGCAGAGTTTAATGCATCAGGCATGAATGCTGTTTTAGTGATTGGGGATGTTTCAG
Source organism: SAR202 cluster bacterium (assembly GCA_009392275.1). GTDB lineage: Bacteria > Chloroflexota > Dehalococcoidia > Lucifugimonadales > UBA2962 > UBA2962. The sequence continues at coordinate 90,218 of VFGV01000003.1, read as the reverse complement.
ATGAAAAAGTTGCCGAAAACGCTGTGGCTCAAGCTGAAGAAAATTGGGATCGCCTTGATGTTTTAATTAATAATGCGGGGATCACAGGAGATCCGGGATCAATATGGGAATTGCCAGTTACTGAGATGGACAGAGTTTATCGTACCAACCTCAGGGCTACATATTTATTTTGCCAAAAAGCAATACCGTTAATGTTGAAGAATGATTATGGGCGAATAGTCAATATTGCCTCAATAGCGGGAAAAGAAGGAAACCCTAAAATGGTACCTTATTCATCTACTAAGGCTGCCGTTATTGGTTTAACTAAGTCTGTTGGAAAAGAATTATCTGATACCGGAATCAGGGTGAATTGTGTTACTCCTGCTGTTGCTCAAACTGCCATCCTTGACCAAACCTCACCAGAGGTAGTCGATTACATGCTTTCAAAAATACCATTAGGGCGTCCAGTTCAATTATCAGAAATTGCTTCGCTTGTTACTTGGGTTGCTTCAGAGGAATGTTCTTCGACTACCGCTGGGGTTTTTGATATATCTGGTGGGCGCGCTACTTATTAACTTTAACTATTCGCTTGACGCATAAATTAGTCATGACTATAGTACATGTTTTAGGCTTAGATTTAGTTTAAGTTACTAAGTCTAATATACTTCTGGGAGGATAATCAGATGAGCGTTATAGATAAAAAATATACCGATATGTTCGCAAATTCAGCTGCTTGGTACGAGAGAGGAAAAAATGCTTTTGCTGGTGGAGTCACTCATCAATCGCGCTTCGTGGCTCCATTTCCAACATATTATGAATGGGCAGATGGTCCGTTTAAATATGACGTTGATGGAAATGAAATAGTTGATTATGTGATGGGCAATGGGAGTCTGTTACTAGGACACAATCCTAAGAGCGTGATGGATGCTATAAATTCCCAGATGGGTAAAGGTACACATTTGGGAGGTGCCACTACACACGAGACACGATATGCTGAGGCAGTAAAGAGAAATATGCCTAAGTTAGATTCAGTAAGGTTTACATCATCAGGCACAGAATCTACTTTATTAGCAATGAGAATTGCGCGTGGATATACTGGCAAAGATAAAATAATCAAGTTCTACGAACATTTCCATGGATGGCAGGATTATGCAACTATCGATTCTGGTCAGTCTACTGGCGGAATTCCGAAGGCCACTTTAGATCAAATAATTGTTGCTCAACCTGATATAAAACAAGTTGATAACATCCTTTCACAAAGGGACGATGTGGCAGGTGTAATTGTGGAGTGTAACGGGGCGCATTTTGGCACATTCCCGTTGCAAAACCCGACGTTCCTTCATGATTTGCAAGAAACCTGTCGCAAATACAACGTAATGTTTATTATGGACGAGGTTATCACAGGTTTTAGGCTATCTAAGGGTGGTGCACAAGAGAGATGGGACCTTGATCCTGATATAACCACAATGGCGAAGATTATGGCGGGTGGACAGCCTGGAGCTGCGGTGGGTGGCAAGAAACATATAATGGATGTAATGGCGAAAACTGGAGACCCAATTCATGATTCTTCCAGGAGAGTTGCACAGGCAGGCACATATAATGCACAGCCAACTGCAGCAGTAGCTGGAATAGCTCATTTAGATGATATTTGGAACACCGATGTTATTGAACGTGCCGACGCTGCAGCATTAAGACTCAAAGAAGGCATTAATGATGCATTCTCTAGAAATGAGATAACCGGTCATGCGCATGGAATATCATCATTAGTTCAGGTGAATATGGGTTATGATTGTGATTGTGACAGGAATATTTGTACGATGCCATTTGAAGAAATTTACCGTAGTATGCCTAATGATAAAACTGGCGCACTAAAAAGAGCTGTACTAGTGAATGGTGCTGATGGCATGGACTGGAATGGTATGTGTTTCGTAGTTTCTTCAGCCCATACAAATGATGTAGTCGATCGCACAATAGCTGGTTTTGATCAGGCGCTTAAAGACTTGCGTACTGACGGGATAGTATAAAAACGATAATGGTGTTTACTAAAGAGCTCGGCTTATATAATTTGCCGGGCTCTCTTAATTTATAGGTATAAATTAAATGACTATTAAAACAAAATCCTTTCCTCAATTTGCTGGCGTGTACCCGATCTTATATATGCCATTCGATGAAAATTTCTGTATTGACTATGAAGATTTAAAAAGATTGACTGAGTTTGTTGTATCTAGTGGAGCTGATGGTGTTGGTATTGCAATGGGCTCTGAAATCTTTAAGATGTCTGAATCAGAAAGAGATTCGGTATTAAAAGCAGTGGTGGATCAAGTTAATGGAAGAGTACATGTAGTAATGCATACTGGAGCTCAGGGCACTGACTTAGCCCTGAATTACAGTTTACGGGCAAAGGAGCTTGGCGCAGATGCCCTGATGGTCACACCCCCAACCGTTCTTCCAGTTCCTAATGACATTATTGTAAAACATTACGTACATATTTCAGAAAACGTAAAAATGCCTATTTTTATTCAAGACATATGGACATCTCCTATTCCCCCTGCAGTTATGATTCAGATAGTTAGAGCTACAGAATTTGCGAAATATGCTAAGGCTGAAACACCTCCAACAACTATGAGAACAACTGAACTGAAATTGCTTGGAGGAGACGAAGTAGTGGTTTTTGGGGGCGCATGGGGGACTAATTTTATAGCAGAATTAAATCGAGGATCAGCCGGGACAATGCCTGGGTGTGCTATTCCGGAATTCTATGCGCAAGCATGGAAATATTGGAAAATGGGTAGGAAGGATGACGCCCGCGCGCACATGGAGAAAATAAGTCCATTGCTGTCGCTTCTTACAAGGTCGTTAGACGTTTCTTATCATCTAGATAAAGAAATTCTCAAAAGGAGAGGAGTTATTAAATCCACCAATGTTAGGATGCCGACAGAGAAGCCAGATCAAATTACTTTTAAGGAACTTGATATGTTAATGGAAATCTTAAGTATTTAATTATTTATAGAGCGTGAGAATAAATAAATCTGGTGTAATTTCAATGAAATTACTATAGCTACAATCGACGTCGCGAGTGACACAATGAAAGCTAAATCATAGCTTCCGAGATTATCAAATACCACCGCTCCTAATACAGCTCCTAACCCACCTAAAAGTTGATGAATCATTATTATTATTCCGCCGGTCAGTCCCATAAGTTTTGACCCAAATACTTGTTTTGCATATATAGCAACTAACGGGGCAGTGATCAAAAAAGTACTGCCATAGAATAAACTGAAAACTACGATAGTACTTGTATTTTGATAATAAATAATTATTACAAATATAACGGTTCTTATTAGAAAGCATATTAATGTGGGAATTGCTGGTCCAAATCGATCAGTTATATATCCACATATTATTACTCCGGGAAGACCCATCAATCCCATAAGCGCTAGTATGAATCCTGATAAAGCTTTCCCGATTTCATTGTCATTTGCAAATGCAACTAAATGGGTGTTAACGAAAAAGTCTTGGAAGCCACATATTCCAAAAACCAATAGAAGTAACCACATATGTTTGGATGTTCCTAAAATAGTCGCTAGTTTAAATCCTGTAGCGCCTGCAGTTTCAACTACTGGAATTGTATCTTTCTGACTCATTGTTTGTTCATTATGATCTGTAATGTCGCTTGGCTGTGATTTGGCGAACAACAACACGATCGGTAGAACAAGTACGACATTAACTATGCCTATTATTGCGTAAATGTTTCTCCATCCAATGAATAGCAACACTGTAAGTATTGTTACGATCACGAATGGACCTAAACCCATACCTGCAATAGCCACACTATTAGCCAGCCCCGGTGATTTAGGCCACCATCTACTTACCAAGATGCTAATTGGCGGTATCGATGAAGCTGCATGTCCTATTGCAAATATCACACCATATAAAACAACTAACTGCCAAAAATCTTCGATGAACCATATTAATCCTGTACCAAATGCAACAATAATTGTGCCTGTTGCGAGTATTAACCGTATATCATACCTATCTGATATTCTGCCTACTATAGGCATAGCTATAGCTGAAACAATCATAAAAACTGTAACTGCTAAAGATAAAGAAGATCGACTCCATCCAGTGTCCTCGCTCATATCGGGCAGGATTAAACCAAAGGCTGATAGTATTCCTGCATTAAAAAACAGAACAATAAAACCGGTTCCTAGAACCACCCAGCTTTTATTCATAATATATTTTCATAAAAAGTTTCGCTGTAAGAATAAAACATAATATTCTTAGTTAGACGTAAAGGCAAACAATCTTGATTTGATCCGATCTACATGTACAATCAAACATGCAGTTTATTATTACAAAAGGGTGAGGTTATGAATGGAGAGCAACTGAAAATTAAAACTAAACAGGGTAGGGTGGTATATGGTTCGATGATAAGCATTGGTCGTAATCCAAGATGGACGAAAGCTATATCTGATCTTGGTTTGGACTACGTTGTGATTGATATGGAGCATGCTCCCAGAGGAAGAGCAGAGGTGGCCGATTATCTTGTTGCAATTGAATCGATCAACGTTGTTCCAATTGTTCGTATACCAATTCCTGATTCTCATTACGCAACTATGGCACTCGATGCGGGAGCACATGGTGTTTTAGCACCTTATTGTGAAACGGTCGATGAAGTAAAGGAGGTTGTAGGTGCATGCAAATATAGGCCATTAAAAGGAGAGATGGTAAAACGAGCAGTAGACGACGGTATATTTCCTAGCGAAGAGTCTCGTAAATATCTAGAAGATTTAAATAAAAATTCAGTATGTATAATTGGAATCGAAAGTGTTCCCGCGATCGAAAATCTAGACAAAATTTTGGATGTAAATGGTATAGATGCCATTTTTGTAGGTCCCAATGATTTAACTATATCCTTAGGCATACCTAACCAATATGACCATGCTGATTATGAATCAGCTTTGCGTGAAATTATAAAATTGTGTCAAGGTAAGAAAATTCCGGTTATTATTCATCATCAAACGGTCGATCTGACCAAAAAGTGGATCAAAGAAGGAGCTAGATTTGTATTGCACTCAAGTGATCGTCGGCAGTTGCATCAAGGCTACAGAAATGACTTTAACGATATACAGGAGTTTGGATCAAATATAATGGGTGAAAAATCAAAAGCAATCGGTGAATCAACTGAGGTAATTTAATAACGCCTAAGTATTGATAAAAGTTCAAGTTTAGTATTTTTAATCAAGAAAGTAGCAGGAGTTTTCAATTGAAAAAAAAGTTAAAAATAGGCATTATAGGGGCCGGTTTGAACACTAAGATTAAACACATTCCCGGATTCCAAGCTATTGATGGTGTTCAAGTTGTAGCAGTATCTAATCGGTCAAAAGAGTCTGGAGAAAAAGTAGCTGCTGAATTTAAAATTCCAAAAGTTTATGAATCATGGCCTGATCTAATAGAAGATCGAGAAATAGATGCTGTTTGTATAGGAACATGGCCATATATGCATTACCCCATGACTATGGCGGCATTGAATGCTGGGAAACATGTTTTAACAGAGGCAAGAATGGCTATGAATGCTGCTGAAGCTAATACGATGTTGGAGGTGTCAAGAGCATACCCCGAATTAGTCACTCAAATCGTTCCGTCTCCTTTTACTTTTGGAATTGACAAAACAATCAAGAGATTGATATCGGATGGTTATGTTGGGGAAATACTTTCTGTTCAGCTAATAAGTCATACTGGGGGATTTATCGATAAAGAGAGCAATATGCATTGGAGGCTTGATCGTGACTTGTCTGGTTATAACGTGATGTTAATGGGTATTTGGTATGAGGCATTACTTAGATGGATAGGCCACGCTTCGTCAGTGACTGCTGTTGGAAAAGTTAATGTAAATCACCGAAAAGACGCAGATGGTCATGTGAATTTTATTGATATTCCTGATCACATTGAAATAATTTGTAATTTTCCTTCAGGTGCAATTGGCCATTTACGATTTACTACAATTACAGGTCATGCTCCTGGAGACCAAATTTGGATTTATGGATCTGAAGGAACCATACGAATTGACACTCAGGGTGTTTTGACTCCTGACGCCTTAGACCTTGATGCAGTAACTATTTATGGTGGCACTAAGCAAGACGAAGACTTAAAGCAAATAGAAGTTTCAACAGAAGAAAAAGGATATTGGCGAGTTGAAGAGGAGTTTATAGGAGCTATACGTGGGCATGAACAGGTAACGCACACCACATTTACTGATGGAGTGAAATATATGGAGTTCACTGAGGCTGTATATAGATCGATTCAAGAGCGAAAAACAATAAATTTGCCGTTATGATCATACATACGGCCTGATAAAACCAGAACACAATACAGGACTAAGGTACATATGGACGTTAAAAAGTTTAGGTCATTGATGCCAAATATAAATGATATGACCTATTTAAATACAGGTTGGTCAGGACCTTCGCCTATTTATGTTGTAGATGCTATTAAATCGAGATTAGAGTTAGAAAGTTTTAATGGCCCAACTAGTCCTGAAATTCTTGAAAGTGGACAGGAAATCATGTCCGATTCAAAGGTACTGGTATCCAAGCTGTTCAATTGTATGCCTGAAGAAATTTTATTAACCGATAACACTACTGATGGGATTAATTTAATTTTAAATGGGCTTCCGTGGAAACCAGGTGACGAGATCGTTTTATGTGATTTGGAACATCCGTCTATACTGTTACCAGCATACAATCTCCAAAGTTCTAAAGGGGTGCGTTTAAGGATGGTTTCGATTGATTTGAGATCTAATCATAACGATATCAAACAATCCTTCGCTTCTTCTATAACAGGTCGAACAAGACTCGTGATGTTTAGTCATATTCAGTACTCTACAGGTCTTAGAATGCCAGTATCCGCAATCGCCTCGATAGCCCATAAAGTAGGTTCCAGGGTTCTTGTGGATGGAGCTCAAGGTCCCGGTCATATTCGATTGGATATGGATGCCTTAGGTGTCGATTTCTATTCTTCTCCGGGTCAAAAATGGCTTTTAGGGCCAGATCAAACAGGGGCTTTGTTCATTAGACATAATTTGATACCCGAGGTGCAACCTAGTCGTATTGGTTTTGGATTTTCATCTGACTTCAATTTAGAAGGAAGGTTTGATGCGGTGACTGACTCAATAGATAAATTCTCTATGTCTACTACAAGTGCGCCTTTAAGAGCAGGCTACAATGCTGCTATTACAAAAATTTTAGAATTTAAAATGTCTAATATAGAGAGACGTAATTTAGAACTCTCACAGATACTGAAAGATAAGTTGGTTTCTGTTAATGGAGTTAATATATTAAGTCCGTTAGAGGGAAGCGAATGTTCAGCTTTAACAACTTTTCAGGTTAATGGAGTAAGTCCATCTGATGGAACCTTACAGCTTTGGAAAAATGACAGGATAGTGATTAGGGCTATAGAATCCCAAAAAGGAATGAGGGTTTCAACCAGCTTCTTTAATACGGAAGATGAAATACATAAGTTAGTCGATGCGATATCAAGATTAGCAGCTAAGCATGGGTCGTAAACCAAAGTAATAATACTGCATTGACTTTATATTAATGGAAGGATAGTCATGTCTGTAAAATCTATTGAATTAAGAATCGTTTCCAAGGAAGATGTAATTAGGATAGAAAAGTGGTTGAAAGATGATGAGATTGCCGAAGCTTGGTTTGGGCGATACTCATATGGCGACTCTGCTCATCTCGCATATAATCCATCTGAGGCAGCATCTTTTTCTGACAAGAAATGGAAAGAGGTTTTCGAAGATTCAGATCATAAAATACTGTCAATCTATGCTTCTGGAGAGCATGTTGGAGAAGTTCATTTAGCTATCGAGGAAGCTCTTGGTGACGGGCAGTTGTCAGTTCTGGTTGGTCGGAAAGACTTATGGCACAAAGGTTTTGGAAGCGCTGCAACTAGTAAAATGATTGAGTTGGGATTTCGTGAATATAACTTGTTCAGAATTTGGGTTGATGTTCCTGAATATAATAAAAATGCAATTAGCCTTTTCAGGCAATTTGGATTCATACATGAAGGTACTTTGAGGCAGAGTCGACCTCATGATGGAGCTAGATTTGACTCCGTGGTTATGGGGATTCTGAAGAATGAGTACACTTCTTCAATAACGATTGATGATGCAGTGATTTAATTTGGAACTTTAATCCTCGATCATTTTACTTATGATATCTTTTTTATGTCTATAATTTTCTTCGGTAATCTTTCCATTTACATACATTCTTTCAAGGTCATTCAAAAGCGATAGTTCAGGTTTGTTTTTATTATTAATGTGGGTTTCATCTTTGCCCCGACTTTTGTTGTTTAGCCAAATTATAGTGCCTACACAGAAAATAACTATAATTCCTAAAGCTACGGGTACTGCTAATTCCCATCTTATTGACTTAAAAGCTGTAGAAAACCTTTGTGACGTGGAAGGCAAAGGAAGGTTTTCGAGATTTACTAATAAAGATTCTCCTTTTGTAATATTTGCTACCTCTAGGACGTTATAGTTTCGTTCTCCTATCAATGTTTCTTCGAAAACACCATGAGAAGTATCGCCAAGACCTACTAAATCTACCGCGGAAACTACTCTTAAGAGCTCTGCTCCATAACGAAGGTTTTTGGATATTTGATATGTGGTGGAATCGTAAGGTATTTCATAAGAAAAGAAAATGTCATGCTCACCTGGAGGCAAAGAAGCTGACAAGCCAAACCCTTTATCTACTTGGAAAATTTCTGCGGTTACCAAAGATGAATCTATCATTAAATTATATGCGCCTTCTGGCAGGCTGAATCGCAAAAGTTGCATCGGTGCTGGACCTGGCACATAGGTTAGATCTGAATCATTTACAAGTTTAATAATCTCTAGAACAGAAATAGATTTTGTTTCACTGTTAACACCGTTAATGAGAATTGAGACTAAGGATGCTTTGAGTAGTTCATCGCTTCTTATGGGCTCAAAAACTTTAATTTCTAAGTTAACAATTGATCCGAGTGAGAGGTCTAGATTCAACCCATATAAAGCTCCTTTGAATATTATCGAAACACCGTACTGCTTGTTTGGATCATAAATAATATTCTCGAATATAAACTCATTATTTTCTGATAGTGTATATTCAGTTTCATCAAAAATATCGACTGAATTTTCGTGTAAAACAACCGATAATCCCTCCAAGGGATCACCATTCTGGGACATGTTAGTTACCTTGCCGCTGACAGTTATTGGATCTGCGGCAAAAGCTGTTGCACCGTGAAATAAAAGAATTATCCCAAATGCCAGCCAAAATGCATCAAATAATACTCGTTTAGCTTTTATCTTCACTCTCTTTCTCGTTTGCTAACTCTAGTTTTGCTCTTTCAATTTCTCGTTCGAGTGATTCCATCAACTCGGTTTCCTCTTCCTCTTGGAGTTCCATAGCCTCCATGATTTGAGCGGTTTCTTTAGCATAGGTATTTTTGATCCATTTGTAATCATCGTCAGATAGATTGCCTATCGAGAATTCAAGCTCAGCAGTTCTCAATCCGGCTACAACTCCATCCCACCTTCGATTAAGTTCGGATGTCAAACTTGATTCATCTTTTAATAACTCATTGGAGCCAACTCTTTTTAAAAGAGGGTACAAGATTATCAAAGCTGGTATTAGGGTAAGTATTATGGCTATTAAAACTAACATTATATTGTTAACTCGAAATAGTCTTTTGCTCTGGTTTTGAAACCAGGTTGGTTGAAAGTCGTTTTTGAGGTGAAAGAGCAAATATTGTCCCAATTGCCATTACAGGTCCAGCTGCCCACATCCACCAAACAAGCGGGTTTAAAAGTATTCTAAATATTGCTCCACCATCGTCGGATAGTTGAGAAGGTATGATATAAAAATCTTCAATCGGATTTGACTTAATTGCAGCATGGGTGGCATTTATTCTGAATTCTCTATAAAAGGATTGTTTTGGATACATCATGCCGAGGTCTTTATCGCCCTTTGTTACCTTGAATTCTCCTATAAATTCATCTCTATCTGAGTATTTTTTTTCTGATGAATCTATGTATGAGATACGATAATCTTGTACCTGATAAGTTTCACCAGGTTTCATCATAATGTCACGTTGAATCGAATAAAATGAAGATGCAATCGCACCAATAGCTAACATTAATATTCCCAGGTGAACTATATATCCTCCGTACCTTGGTCTGTTTCCTGCTATGAGTTTTGCAAATGCTATCCATATGGGTTCTTTTTTACGCATTCGAGACCTAGTGCCTCTGACCCATTCATTGAAAATACCTGCTGCTGCTACTCCACAAACTGCAAATGCCAAAATAGCGACAGGTTGCCTGATTCCTACTGCGGTGATTATTATCGCAGTTAATAATCCTGCTACTAAAGGCACCCTGATTGCCCTATATATATTGCTTCTTGTTGACCTTCGCCAAGGAAAGAATGGGCCTATTCCCATAACTGCTAATATGACTAATAATACCGGGCCAACGACTACATTATAGAAGGGTTCACCCACGGTGACCGTTGTATCGTTTATTACATCTGCAAGGACTGGGAAAACCGATCCCCATAAAGTTATAAAAGCTGCAACGAGAAACAAAACGTTTTGAAACAAAAACATGCTTTCACGAGAAAATAATGACTCGAGCTTTTCTCTGCTAACTAAATTATCCATACGCCAAAGAAATGCAATTAATGAACCAAACAATGCAACCCCCATGAACATCAAGAATAGCCAGCCCATTGTCGATTGAGCGAATGAGTGTACAGAGGGAACTGGCCCTCCTCGGTTGATGAACATACCCATTAGAGAAAGAGTAAATGCGACAATAATGATTACCATGTTCCACATTCGAAACATTCCACGCCTTTTCTGAACCATAATGGAGTGTATAAATGCTGTCATAGCAAGCCATGGCATTAAAGCAGAATTTTCTACTGGGTCCCAAGCCCAATATCCGCCCCAACCAAGAATGGTGTAGGCCCACCACGAACCTAAAAGAAGACCCATAGTTAATATTAACCAAGATATCATTCCCCATATTCTGCCTATATCAACCCACTCATCTCTACCTCCTCTTTTCGCTAACATTGCGCCTATAGCGATACTGAATGGAATAGTTACAGAAACTAGGCCAGTCATTTGAACAGGCGGATGTATGAACATGCCAAAATGCACAAGCAAAGGATTAATACCTTGCCCATCTGCTGGAGTAATAGGTAAGCGCTCGAGTGGATTAGCCATAAAACAAATTATCCCCAAGAAAAAAGTAAGAACTAATGCCATTAGTGTCAGAGCATATGGAGTAGAGTGTGGCAAAGATTTTCTAATTGATAATATTCCTATTACCGCTAATAGGGAGAATACTATAGCTATAAATAATAGAGATCCTGCATTTCCAGCGTATAAAGCGACCCAAGTATACTGTTGAGGCATAGCAAGATTTGAATTTTCAGCGACATACCGCACTGAAAAATCATTTGTAACAAATGCATTAACTAATGCAGCAACTGCAACAAATAATAAAATCGGTAGTGTATACAGACCCCACCTGGCACTTACAATAAGCTCAGGGATCTTTTTAATTCCACCGGTCAAAGCAGCTAATGAAATATAAATAGATAAAGCAAATGAAACGCCTATAGCTATGTATCCTGATTCTACAAACATTGTTCTAGTTCTATTATGAAAAATTTATGATTCATCAATCATTTTATCTAATCTTTTTGAATATTCAGATACTTTTTTCTGGGACGGTTTAGCTCTCATTAAACGGTCATCTACAATTTTACTTTTCGTCATTGATTTAATAACTACGATTAGAATTAAAATAGCTAAAACAACAATTATTGGAGGTACAATCCAAATAATCAAGCTGACTCCAGAACTTGGCGGTGCGAGTAGTACACTTGGCCCATACTTCTCAACAAAGTAATCCTTTATTTCCTGATCAGTCCATCCTTGGTCTAATTTATTTTTGATTATCTCGCGCATCTGTATCGCTAGTGGGTTTTGAGATTGATCTATAGATTCGCCGGGGCATACGGGACACATTACAGTTTCATTTAATTCATGGGCTTTTTTTTCTGAATATGAGGAATCCACTGCGTTATAACATGAAACTGTTAGAGCAGCAATAAATATTGCTAGGATCAAAAAGGTGACCGATGAGTGTGAAATATTTCGCATACCAGTGACATCTAGGTTACCATGAAAGGCTAGGTAATGAGGTATATTAAATACGATGTCTGACAACAACTTTAAATTAAGAAGTTCTCTAGATCCAAAATGGGTAGAGCACCAAGGTAAGGATTTTTTATATCTACAAGATCCGCTTATGCTGTCTGATAAAAGCATATTAATTCCAGCACCCATAGTTCCATTACTAAGAATGCTGGATGGCACTAAAAATGTAAATGAATTACGTGAAGCGATTCAAACGACTGTTGGTTTGGAATTTTCAAACCAAAAGATACAAGACTTACTGGATCAACTTGACCGAGCATTTCTTTTAGAAAATTCCAACCTTAAAGATATTGTAGTTAAAACTACCGAACAATATAGAAAGACTCCCAATCGTTTAATGATGCACTCAGGCACCGTTTATCCAGAAGATAAATCTAAAACTATTGAAATGATATCTGGTTTTTGTGAGCAAAATGTCATTACTAGTCCATCTACGGATACAGGATCATTAGTTGGCTTGTTGAGCCCTCATATTGATTTTGCAAGAGGTGGGGGCACTTACGCTTCGACTTGGCAGGCTGCTGCTCCAAGTTTGCAAGATATTGAGTCTGTAATTATTTTTGGTACTGATCACTATGGAGGCTCATCTACTATAACTCCTACCTTACAGAATTATGCTACTCCATTTGGGATTTTAAACACTGATATAGGTGTCGTGGAAAAACTTATAGACAAATTGGATGCAGAAACTATTCTCGTAGAGGAATTGCACCATCGGAGTGAACACTCAATAGAATTGGCTAGTGTTTGGATGCATGCATTTATGGCGAGTTCATCTTTTTCAACGATACCAATTTTATGCGGTTCATTTTATAAATATATCGAAAATGATGAGCAACCTGATAATAACCCAATAATAGGGGAAACGATAAATATATTGGCAGAATCTATTCGCCAGCGCCGTACATTAATAGTAGCGGCAGGTGACTTAGCTCATGTTGGACCTGTTTTTGGTGATAGCACTGAAGTTATACCGGCTTCCAGACATACTTTACAACTTCATGACGATGAAAGTATTGCCGCGATTTGTGATGGGGATGGAGATCTTTTTTTGAGTATTTCCAGGCTTGAGTTAGATAAAAGGCGGATTTGTGGACTATCACCTATCTATATGATGTTGAAGACAATAGAGTGTGCTTATAATAAACCTGCTAAAGGTTTTGCAATGGGATATGATCAGTGTCCTGCAGATGTTAATGGAGGATCTTTAGTTTCTATTACAGGAGCTTTACTTTATGTTTAAACTTCTATGCCAATTTCATTCAACAATAAAGCAGAGTCAACTTCAGATTTGATAAGTTCATCTAGCCTTTCAAGTTTGGACATATGATCAAATTTAGAATTATCAATTAATGAATTTAAAGATTCCATTGTATTTATTGTGTCTTTATCGACAACAATGATTGATACGCCTTCTTCTTGGGCTTCATACTTAACATACTCGATAGGATTTATTCCTTTTGTCATGATTAGGCAAGATGTTTGAGTGCTAAGGGCCGACATTTGCAGGTCAGGCCTGTCTCCTCTAGTTATCACGACTTTGTTATCTTTAGTTCCAAAATACAGTGCACCTTCGTCCATAGTCCATCCGCCAACTAAAAAGTTTTCTATCAACTCAGTTGAACGATCCTCAATTTTTAACGCGTACTCTCCATTTAAATGATCCATAACTTGATCGACTGTTGATGCCAAAAGCTTTCTGTCTTCGGGAATAGTTCCAAAAACCTTAATATCTAAATCTTCAAGTTCTGGTATGAACAAAGTCTGTACCTCATGAGAAGTATATTTTGTGCGTCCATTTATTAGAACACCGGAAAGACTTTGTCCAAATGAAACCAAATATGGTTTGATTGTTTTAGCCTTAAGGGCATGTTTGTGTCTGATAACTGCTAGGACTTTTGCCTCGAGGAAATCCACCACTTTTAACTGTTCTTCTGGAGTTACTTGTGAGGACAATTCTAGTATCACAAGGTCATAGGCTTGAGAGATCGTTGTCAGCTCTCTTTTAACATCTTTCAAGTCTTTATTAGGTTTACCTTTTGCATCTATAAGCCCTGCCTCAGGTAATTGAACAGGCCATTCTAAAGGCTTAGATGCTACAAGGTTAGAGAACGCTGCATGATCTACTTCGTTCTTCATTTCATCTTTACTTGTAAAAGGTTTAAGGACTGTAACTTTTTTTCCCGTATTAGCTATGTGATGGGCTAATGTTAATGAGATGGCTGTTTTACCATCACCTTGCATGGGTGATACTACTAGTAATATATTCATATAAGTTGAAAGTATAGCAAATATAAAGCTGATTTAAACTATCTAAAATTAGAAGATTAATTGCTCAATCGAAAACAATAACACTTCTAGCCAACTCGCCAGTTTTCATGTCGTCAAATGCTGTATTTATTTCATGAATGTTGAGTTTTTGTGATACCAGACTGTCTATCTTCAATCTACCTTGTTTATATAATTCAATATATTTTGGCATATCAGTTCTAAATTGATTTGACCCCATGCATGAACCTTGGACTCGTTTTTCATCCATGAATCCTAATCCATCAAGCTCAATTTTTACCCCTTCAGCTATTAACCCAACAATGGTGGCAGTTCCTCCGGGACGAACTATGTCGTAAGCTTGTTCAGCCGTTTGTTTAATACCTAATGCATCAAATGAATAATCAACTCCACCCTGTGTCATCTCTATCACGTTTTGAACTAAGTCACTCGATGTAGCACTGATGGTATCCGTAGCGCCATGTGCGATTGCCATTTCAAGTTTACTTCCGACTGTATCTATTGCAATTATCCGTAATGCACCGGCGATTCTTGCTCCTTGAATAGCGCTTAATCCCACTCCTCCACAACCTATAACTGCTACTGTTGAGCCAGCTTCAATTCGAGCGGTTTTTAGAACTGCTCCGAGGCCTGTCGTAACTCCACAACCTATTAAAGCCAGCTGTTCAAAAGGTACTTCAGGATCTACTTTAACTAAAGCATTTTCATGAATTAGCATCATCTCGGCAAATGAAGATAGTCGTAAAAATTGGTTTATCTTTTCTTTATCTTTATATAATTTTGGCTTATCAACTTCGGACCTAAAAAGACCCCACATCGGATCTCTGAGGCACAAAGCAGGATTTCCTTCAAGGCATCTGTCACAGCGTCCGCAGAATATTGATATGCAACCGACAACAGTGTCACCGGGTGCAAGATAAGTTACGTTTGATCCAACTTTTTCTACAACACCTGCTACTTCATGACCTAGAATGACGGGTAATTCATGAGCTTGATTGCCTTGAATGTAATGCAGGTCACTCCGACATACCCCGGATGCCTTGGTTTTCACTAATACCTCGTTTGACATAGGGGAGTCTATAGAAATATCTTCTATTACTAAAGGTTGATTTATTTCTCTTAAAACAGCAGCTTTCATATAATTTACTCACTTAATTTATTTCTAAATATTTCAGCATCACATTGCGGACTATATCCTAATTCTTTAGATGAATTTTCGATATCCCAAAATCTCCATTTATTGTTAGAAACGCCATAATATATTCCAAACTTTAAATCTGTGGGAGCATCTATGCACTTTAAGATTAGACTGACTAAATCTTTTTGGAAAAGAAAAGTGGCTAATTGCCGTATATTCTGAGGTTTATCATCTGCTCTTACGGTACCAATTCTTAAGCAAAATACCGACATACCATGCACATCAGAATAGTAGCGTCCTATAGATTCACCTAAGGCTTTGCTTATTCCATAATATCCATCTGGCCTTATTTGGCACTCAGAATTAATAAGTTCAAAATTCCCATGAGATATATCTCCATAGTTTCCTTCTACGATGCTTTTATAAGGCTCATCTAATTCGAAATTCCCAGCCGCGTGGTTTGAGCTAGCAAATATAAACTTCTTCACGCCGGCCATTCTCGATGCCTCATAAGCATTTCGAGTAGCTATGAAATTATTGTGATAAATTTCGTCCCAACCTGCATATTGATCTGCAGTTGCAGCAAGGTCAATAACCACATCTGCATTTTCAAAAAACTTGTAGCATGACGTAAGGTCTGTCATGTTTTGTAACTTGCTACCAAGACCATTGGCATCAATTCCATCAATTTCGAATAAGGGGGATAAAGCGCTATTTACGATTGTACCTATAGTGCCGGATATACCTGTAATAAATATTTTTTTAGTCAATTTATATCTAGGTGTTTTTTCATTCAGTTAATGGTTTATATACTATTTATGATAATTTTTTACATAATCAGGAGCAGGAGTAGAGTGGCGCATTTTGGGATCTGTAATTGGCTCGCCAAACTGTCTTAATATAGGTATAACTCCGGCCCACACTGGCAAGTTATAGTCCTCATCTTCGTCGTTCGGATGCCCTGTTCTAATTTTTGCAGACATCTCGTTTAAAGGGTATCTGATCACTGTTGTATCTATTAGATCCTGCTCGGAAATAGGTTTTAATCCATCATCAGACCTTCCGGGGATTAAATGATCAATGAATACATTGAGTATAGAAAATTTTTCTTCGTTGTTTTCAACCTTTGTGCCGGTGCCATGTATTATTACTGATCTGTAATTCATCGAATGATTAAAACCTGATCTCGCTAATACTAAGCCATCCAAGCGAGTTATGCTTATACTTGCCATTATGCCTGATGCCAGTGCTTTAATATTTCCTGCGACGCGACTTCCATGTATAAATAGGTCGTTTTCAATTCTGGCGAATGCCGTGGGTATTATTCTTGGTTCATCTTTATACACATATGCGATATGGCAAATTAGGGCACTATCAAGAATGGAATATATCGTATCGGTATCGTATTGTCCGCGGTTTGGAAAACGATTCAGTGTGGTTCGTTTAGTTTTTTTTATTTGGGGTTTATTTTTATTCATGACGTAGAAAACATACCGAATGAAAATGCTTCGGGCATAGGAGTAACAATAGTCTTACCGTCAGGGCCAGTAACCAGGAATTCTGTCATCCATTCATACCATTTCTCGGTGACGTCTCCTTCAATGCTATTCCAATTGTCTTCTGAGGGCGCAATTGCGTGTATAAATAACAGATCACCATGCTTGTATATGGCCATACTGATTCCAGCATCACTAATCAATTTCGATAACTCAGGCCAAATTTCATCGTGAGCTTTTTTATAACCGGGATACCCGCCTGGTTTCAATGTCATAACTGTACCAATTGAAAACATGTATTACTCCACTGACACTTCATATTTTGCGAATCGATCATCGCTATCTTTATTTACTGCTATTGTTATACCCACCAATGAACCATCTCCATCCAAGGTTCGTATATCTTCTAATTCTTGTGCTAGAGATGTTGAGCTAATATATAAAATATATTCCTTATCAGAAGAAACGTCCTTCACCTTTACCACTGGAGCATATCTGTTAGATCGATATATCACATATGGGTCAGTCAGTATTTCGATAATCTGAGGTTCCGTACCCACCCTTAAGTGGGTTAAATTAGGGTCATCTCCAAATCCCTGAAATTTATCATCGTTATTGGGTGTTTCCATATAAAATACCATTCCTTAATTTTATTTAAAAGTCAGAATCCGTTGAGGATTTAATACCAATATATTATTTATTTCTGTTTGGGTGAAACCAAAATTTTTCATACGTGGTATTAAATTGTCAATGATATGTCCGTATCCTTTGCCTCCGTTTTTTTTCATCTGCAGGCCCAAAAACATGTCTTGGGTAATAATCAAGTTATTTATATATCCATCTTCAATTAGATCTCGCATGTATTTTAACCTGATATTGTCGTTAGGTAGTTGTAATGAATCGTCTGAAGAGTCAATCAATTCCGTGTCTTCAATGCCCCAAGAGTCATATTCAATATTGAAACCTTGGCTAAGCAGATTTTTAAGAATTTCTATATCGGTTTGTACATCCATATGCGCAAAAACTATTTTTGAGGGATCTGCACCGTAATCCAGAACAACTTGTGACACCTTCATTAAGGATCCCTTGATCGGACTTGGGTGTATGATCATCGGCGCTCCAGTTGTTGCTTGGGCCCTTGCTGAAGCTTTCAAAACCTTTTCTTCAGGCATTTTTTGGTGGGGATTGACCATTTGAGATATTGATCCTCCAATACCAACTTCACCGATTAGTCCTGCTTTAATGCCTGTGTCATGGATGCCAATCTCAATATCCTTAACGATTTCATCATAAATATCATCTTCGGTCATTTCGTTTATGCGCTTAGGATATGATATGGGGATATAGTAACTAGATCCAATAATAATGTTTAATCCGGTAGCCCTAGACATTTTAGCTACAGCAAAAGGATCACGGCCTATCCCGATACTTGTGGCCTCTACGATTGTTTTTCCACCCGACAGAACAAAATTTTTCAATTCTTGTTGCATTATGTCAAAGTCATTAAGTTTTATATGGCTGGAAATGACATTCCAATGTCTAGCAAGGTTTTTGATCGTCTTAAAGTTAATTTCGGACTGGATTAATATTTTATTTGAGGCTTCATCTGGTATAGATTGAAAACAGGAGCCATCGACGAATATGTGCTCATGCATTAGAGTTAATCCGGCTTCGCTGGGATCTATTGGCCCCAATACGGTGGATATCTTTCCAGACAGTTTTTCAATCATGCTCAAAAGTAAGTATAAAACTATGTTTATTAAAAGAAAAATCAGTCTATGTGTAAAAGTGGAGCGGGAGACCGGATTCGAACCGGCGACAGCCTGCTTGGAAGGCAGGGACTCTACCGCTGAGCTACTCCCGCTTAATTCGTAATTCTAAACCTAAAAACGAAGTTATTACTAGTATCTTAATTAACATGATTATTTGTTAATAATTTAGTATTTTAGAATATCACGGATTTTTTAACCCGCTACACATACTCGATTTAGTGGTTTAGTGCCGCTACAATAGCATTACCCATTATCTCTGTATTTGCTTGACCACCGAGATCAGCAGTCAACACATCGCCTCTTTGTAATATTTTTTTCACAGCTTTTTCAATTTCAGTGCTCGCTTCTACGTGTCCAAGATGGTTCAACATCATTGCTCCAGACAATATAGCTGCTATTGGGTTCGAGATTCCTTTTCCGGCTATATCCGGTGCGCTTCCATGAACGGGCTCAAACATCGACGGAAATCGTCTTTCTGGATCTATATTTGCACTACCAGATAAACCTATGCTACCAGTTATTATTCCACCAATATCGGTTAGTATATCCCCAAACAAATTTGACCCAACTACTACATCGAAGCTGTCGGGCCGCCTAATAAATTCCATGCATGCAGCATCAATTAACAGAGACTCTGTTTTAATTTCTGGATACTGTGCAGCTATACGTTCGAAAGCCCTATCCCAAACTACCATTCCGTAACCTTGTGCATTAGATTTTGTAATTGATGTAACTAACTTTTTACCTGCTCGTTTGACAGCTAAATCAAAAGCATATTTGATTACTCGCTCGCAACCATGTCGCGTAAAAATAGCTGTTTGCACACCTAATTCTGCAGGAAAGTCTAGGTATTGAAATCCTCCAGCGTTGGCGTACTCACCTTCAGTATTTTCCCTTACTACAATGAAGTCTATTTCACCACTTTTGTAACCCGATAAAGGTGAATTTATCCCTGGATATAGGATTGAAGGTCGTAAACACACATACTGGTCGAAAGCTCTTCTTATTGGAAGAAGAAGTCCATTTAAAGTCACGTGATCCTGGAGTTCTGGATGACCCACTGCACCAAGGTATATGGCGTCATAACTTGATAACTGATTGATTGCATCTACAGGCATCATACTGTCATTTTTGAAATACCAATCACTTCCCCAAGGAAGTTCTGTATAATTCAGTTTAAAGTTATATTTTGAACCGAGAGTATCCAGGACTTTGATACCCTCTTCTATTACTTCTAAACCTATGCCATCTCCTCTAATTACGGCAATCTTATGTTGTTTCATTTTCCACTCCGTGAATATAGTCATTATCAGCAGTTATTTGTCACTGGAAATTATCATTTCATATTTAATGAATTATTGACATTAAATTATAGGATGGGATAATCCTACACTGCTGGGTTTTACTAATCTATAACATTAGAATTTTGGAGGATCAAATTGAAAGCTGCAGTATTACATAATTATGGAGAACCAATGAAGGTGGAGGAGGTTGAAATCGACGATCCAAAGCCGACAGAGGTGAAAGTGAAAATAGCTGCGTCAGGTGTATGCCATAGCGATTATGCGTTTATTCTAGGCGAACAATATTGGGAAGGCGGATTGCCAATGATTCTAGGTCATGAAGGAGCGGGTGTAGTGGAGAAAATCGGAAGTTCTGTAACTACTGTTAAACCCGGTGATCACGTGGTATTGTCTTGGATTTATGCTTGCGGGAATTGTTATTATTGCTCGGTTGGAAAGTCAAACATGTGTGATGTAGGCAGAGGTGAGATGGTAACGGGCAACACTTTGGCTGATGGAACAAATCGATATCATAAAGATGGTAATCCTTATTATCATTTCTTAGGAATATCGACTATGGCAGAGTACACAATATGCGACGAAAAAAGTGTAGTGAAAATCGATAATGATATTCCTTTAGACAAAGCTGCTTTGGTCGGTTGTGCTGTAATGACTGGGGTAGGGGCAGTTATAAATACCGCCAAACCTGCTGCTGGAGAAAGCGTGGCAGTTTTTGGCTCTGGTGGAGTTGGTATAAGCTGTATTCAAGGTGCTGTTCTTTCAGGTGCTTATCCTATTATTGCTGTGGATGTTAAGCAAAACAAATTAGATTTAGCTAAACAATTTGGCGCTACTCATGTTGTCGATGCATCCAAAGTAAATGCAGTTGAAGAGATCCAGAAAATTACAGGTGCTGGAGCTAACTATACTTTTGAGGCTGTTGGACAGCCACAATTAATGCGGGATAGTTGGGATGCTCTTGCGAAATGTGGAACTGCAGTAGTTATCGGTGGAGCAAAAATGGGAGATGAGGTTTCTATACCAGCTTTAGATTTTCCATTTACCGAGAGAACAATACGAGGTACGGGATACGGAAGCGCGCGGATGAACGTTGATATACCGAAGTTGCTTGATCTTTATAGGGGAGGCAAACTTAATCTTGATGATATGGTGACTTCAACCTATCCATTAGATTCAGTGAACGAAGCATTTTCAGATTTACATGCCGGTAAAAACCTTCGTGGAGTGTTGATGATGTAGTTGTTCAAAGCTCGAAATTTTTTTGAGCTAAATCAACTATGTGTCTTCCTATTGTTAAAGATGACGTCGCTCCAGGAGAGGGGGCACTTAAGACATGAATAGCTTTATCAGCTTCTATGATTGAGAAATCTTGAAGCAAGTTGCCTGCCATATCTACTGCTTGCGCCCTAACTCCCGATCCAGGTTCAGTTAAATCTGACATTTTTATATCTGGAACCAAATATTGAAGCGACTTTAGGAACGAATTCTTGTTAATTGATCGATATTGCTCTTCGAATCCAGTTTTCCAATGCTTGGCGGACATTTTCCAAAATCCAGGGAAGGATACGGTATTAAATGCATCTTTTAAATTAAAAGCAAATTTTGAATAACCTTCTCTAGCAAATGCCAGCACGGCATTAGGACCAGCCTCAACTGTTCCATCGATTCTTGTCGTGAAATGTACACCTAGGAAAGGCATTGACGGGTCGGGGACAGGGTAGATTAGTCCGTTTATCATGTTTTTTCGATCCTTATCTATTGAATAATATTCACCCCTAAATGGCACAATACGTATTCCTGAGTCGTGTCCCATTAGTTTTGCGATTTGGTCTGCATGTAATCCAGCACAATTAATTACATATTTAGATTTAATAGTTTTATTTTCCGTTTCTAATACCACCATTTTATTTTCTCGAGTTATTGCCTTCACTTTTGAATTTAAGTGTAAATCTCCTTCATTCTTTGTGAATATATCAGCATACGACTCTGTAACTTTTTTGTAATCAATTATGCCTGTGTTTGGCGACCATATTGCTTTTAATCCTGCTGCATTAGGTTCCTTCTCTCTGAGCTCATCCTTTCCAATGATCTGTAAACCTTCAACTCCATTAGCTGTACCTCTTTTATGTAGTTCTTCTAGCATAGGAATTTCATGTTTGTTGACCGCAATTACTAATTTTCCGCACATTTTGTATGGCACTGAATTTTCGTCGCAGAATTTTCTTAATTCTTGATTGCCTGTGTAACAGAAACTAGCTTTGGCTGAACCAGGTTTATAGTAAATGCCTGCATGTATTACCCCACTATTGTGGCCGGTTTGATGTTCTGCAGTTACTGTCTCTTTGTCTAAGACAGCGATTTTGAGTAAAGGGAATTTAATTGTTAGTTGCATTGCAGTTGCTAGACCGATAATCCCTGCTCCGATCACAGCTATATCATAATTACTTTTATTCATGCTGATATTTTATACTTCATCAATCATTAGATAAAATCGAAATTTGTATTTTAAAACTGATAGGAGAATTCAGTGACACATATACTTGCCCATATAGATGCATATCAAAAAAGCATGAAAAGTATAGTAAATCATGTATTACCTGAAGGCGTTGAATTAAAAGAGACTATTTTCTATCCCGGTGGTGGTGGTCAGCCTTCTGATTCTGGAGTTCTAAGATTTGATGGGAATGAAATTGAGGTGCAAGGCGTTAAACGTATTGGTAATCAATTAATACATTTAACAAACGGTGTTAAACCTGTGTTGGGCCAGGAAATTGAAGGAGTAATAGATTGGGATCGAAGATACCAATTAATGAGAACTCATACTGCCTTACATATTTTATGTGGAGTAATATGGAGGGACTTTGGAGTCCAAGTAACAGGGGGTAACATGAAGCCTCTGGAAGCACGGATGGATTTTGAGTTAGAAGAAATGTCTGCTGATTTCGCAAGTATTGTCCAAAGAGCTATTGATATCGAAGTTGATAAGAAGCGAGAGGTAACTGTAAAATTTCTTCCGCGTGAACAGGCTTTTAAAATTCCGGATTTGATTAGGACTAAGATCAATCTTTTACCTGCAAATATTGAAGAAGTACGAATTGTAGAAATAAAAGGCTTGGATATACAGGCCGATGGTGGCACACATGTTGCTAACACATCTGATGTTGGTAGCATCACAATCGTTGGTCATGAAAGCAAAGGTAAGCGGAATAAGCGGCTTCGGATAAGAGTGGGAGATCTAGAAAAAAATAATGATAAAACAAAAGACTAATCATACAAACCGGGAATAATTAAATTGGAAAATAAAAAACTTATTGAATTCAACAAAATATTGTCAAAGCACGCCCCACCATTTCGTGACAGAGCGGAGTTAGAAAGGGGTAAATATGATTTTGCAATAGCTTATCCAGATCCTGGTTCATTACCGCTAGATGGTTTGCTTGCTGCTCTTAAAGATGGTTTATCAGATGAAGGACAAGACTTAGCGTTGTATCCCGATGTTCAAGGATATGCGCCGTTGAGAGAGTATGTTTCTTATAAGTTAAAAAGAGATCGAGCAATGACAGTCGATCCAGAGCAGGTTGTATTAGGTGATGGTTCCTCTCAGCATATTTCTACGATAATTGATTTGTTAATAGATAACGGAGACGCTGTAATAACTGAAGACTTTTGTTATTCGAACAGTTTAACAAAACTAAGGATTTCAGGCGCAGACATTCATGGTGTAAGGTGCGATAAATCAGGAATGAAGCCTGACAACCTAGAGATGGTAATCGCGGATTTAGTTGCCCAGGACAAAAGACCAAAATTGATCTACACCATACCTACGTTCCAAAACCCACAGGGTTGGACTATGACTTTAGAAAGACGAAAAGCTCTTTTAGATATTGCATCTTTTTATGAGATACCTATTTTAGAAGATGATTGTTATGTTGATTTGAGGTTTGAAGGTGATAACGTGCCTGCAATTCATTCATTAGATTTAACAGGACAGGTGATGTATGTGGGCTCTTTTTCTAAAACCATAGCTCCTGGACTTAGAATGGGGTATTTTGTTGGCCCAGAAGAGATAATCGGTCGTTTCAGAATGGTTCGTAAAATAAGTGGGAGTGGAGTGAATGAATTTGCTGCTCTTGCTATTCATAGATATGCTATGTCAGGTTTAGATGACCATGTAGAACAACTTCTTAAAATTCAGAGAGATAGACGAGACACAATGATTGCAACGCTAGGTGAGACGTTTGGCTCTAATGCGAAATGGAGTACTCCAGAGGGCGGTCTATATTTGTGGTTGCAGATGCCTGAGTCGGTGGATCTGAATGAAGTTACAAAAGAAGCGTTGGAGGCTGGTGTCGGGTATCAGCCTGGAACTATGTTTGCTGCAGATGCTGGTTCAGGTCAAAATTATGCACGATTATGTTTTGGTTACAATTCGTCGGAGGAAATAAGCAAAGGAATAGAAGTATTATCAGATCTTTTTTCGCAAAAAGGGTTTTTCTAATCAACTTATGTTGCTCAGAATAAGTAGTGTATTTAACTAATTCTATGAATTGGATTTTAAAAGAAGCTGATAATTCATTGACACTCAGGATAGGCAATTGCTACGATCAGATTAGTCGCGGGGCAGTCTACACCCGCGATTTATAATGTTTAGAGTATTATTAGTGAAACCTGAGAAATTAAGTGTCATATATAAAGTGTTTATATTGTCGTGAATGTGGTCGGGAATATCCCGTAGCACCAGAGCATGTATGTGAGTTTTGTTTTGGCCCCTTAGAAGTAGGGTATGACTATGAAGCTATCAAAAAAGTAATTTCTAAAGACAAAATTCAAAAAGGTCCTTTATCAATATGGAGATACGAAGACTTATTGCCTGTTACGAGAGATTCTGGAATCGATATGGGCACGGGATTCACACCTTTAGTTAAGGCTGAAAACCTTGGTAAAACACTAGGTTTAAATAATTTATATATAAAAAATGATAGTACAAACCCCACATTTTCATTTAAAGATAGAGTGGTTTCTGTTGCTACAAACAAAGCTTTAGAATTCGGTTTTGAGACACTGGCTTGTGCGTCAACTGGAAATTTGGCTGGATCAGTTTCTGCGCACGGAGCTAAAGCAAAAATGGACACAAAAGTTTTTTTTCCATCTGATCTTGAACAAGGCAAAATACTTGGGGCTGCTATATATGGATCGACATTAGTTGCAGTTGATGGTACGTACGATGAAGTAAACCGTTTATGTAGTGAATTAGCAGACAATCATAGATGGGCCTTTGTCAATGTTAATATGAGGCCATATTATAGTGAGGGGAGTAAAACTTTAGGCTATGAGGTTGCCGAACAGCTTGGTTGGCGTGCTCCAGATAGATGTATAGTTCCCGCTGCTTCCGGCTCTTTGTTCACAAAAATCTGGAAGGGGTTAAATGAACTGAAGGATCTTGGCCTGCTTGAATCAGTAAATACATTCATGGATTTAGCTCAGCCAGATGGATGTTCACCAATTGTTGAGGCATTTGAGCAGGGTACATATCATGTCAAACCTGTTAAGCCTGAAACAATAGCTAAATCGTTAGCTATTGGTAATCCAGCTGATGGGTTTTATGCGCTTAAAACTATAGCTGAAACTAAAGGTAATGCTGTGAGAGTTCCAGAACCCGAAGTAGCCGAGTGTATGAAACTGCTTGCTGAAACAGAAGGTATCTTTACTGAAACAGCTGGAGGAGTTGTAATATCAGCTTTAAGGTCGCTTGCTAAAAGAGGTATAATTTCAGCTGATGAGGTGGTGGTAGCTTTTGTAACAGGTAACGGTCTTAAAACGGTAGAAGTGATCGAAGATGCTGCTGACCCAGTGTTTACGAATCCAGATTATAAATCGTTTCAAGACGCTCTTAATGTTTGGAATAAAAGGAGCTTATAATGCCTATTAAAAGAGTAAAATTCACTTACGAACAAGAGATGATAAAAGAACCAATTATTTCGATGTTGAGCAAAGATTTTGATCTTGTAACAAACATTAGAAGAGCCGATGTTAGGGAAGATATGGGATGGGTTGTACTAGAAATAGAGGGAGACGAGAACGAAATACAGAAAGCTTTAGATTGGGTTGCTACCAAGTGTGTCCGTGTAGACCCAATCTCTGGTGATGTAGTCGAAGGTTAATATTAGAGGTTTTATAAAATATGAGTATTGATGTTAGGATTCCAGCCCCGTTACGTAGAATCACAAATGGAGCAGATAAAGTAAGCGTTGAAGCAGAAAGCCTGGCTGCTGTCGTGGAGGCTTTAAACGAAGCTTATCCAGGTATCAAAGATAGGCTATGTGACGAATCAGGTTCGTTAAGAAATTTTGTTAATGTTTATATCAATGGGGAAGACGTTAGATTTTTGGATGGCCTGGATACCGCTACTAACTCTGGAGATGAGATTTCCATTGTGCCTGCTGTGGCTGGTGGATATTAAACTCTTATTTCTAAAAGTTCCCTTTTTTAATATCTAACCATTTTTGTTTTTGATCAATTCTAAGTTTTTCGTTGGTCGGACGATATTCGTTTAAAAAGCAATTTTTAAACTCATTAAATTCTCCGAGTTTAATTGAGTTTCTGATTTTGGCCATCAAATTAGTGATGAAATGCAAGTTGTGTATTGATGCTAGTCGGTAACTCAGTAGTTCCTTACTTCGGAACAGATGACTTAAATAGCTCGCCGTAAAATTCACACATGTATAACAATCGCATCTTAAATCTACAGGTTGATTCAGGTTTCTATACTTTTTACCGACTATATTAATTTTCCCTTTAGAAGTGAATAAGCTTCCGTTTCTAGCCACTCTTGTAGGCAAAACACAATCGAACATATCTATCCCAACAGCGACACATTCGACTAGGTCTTCCGGCGATCCAACTCCCATCAAATACCTTGGTTTATCTTCTGGCAACAACTCGGTAGTAAAGGAAGTAATGTCATACATTTTTGATTTTGTTTCTCCTACACTTAATCCTCCAATTGAATATCCTTCGAAATTTAAGCTAGTAATTTGCTTGGCTGACAATTCTCTTAGTGTTTTTTCAGTTCCTCCCTGGACAATACCAAAAAGAGCATATTCATTGGTTCTTTTTGAGTGAAGTGATCGTTCTGCCCATAAAGTGGTTCTTTCTACGGCTGTTTTTAACGTATCAAATTCGTTGGGAAGTTCAACACACCAGTCTAAAGGCATCACAATATCTGAACCTAAAGATTCTTGATAATCAATTACTTTTTCTGGAGTGAACATATGCGTTGAACCATCTAGATGTGATGTAAACTCGATTCCAGCTTCATCCGTTCTCATTAACCTACCTAGGCTAAAGCCCTGGAAGCCACCTGAGTCCGTTAAAATCGGTCCGTCCCAACCCATGAATTTTCCTAATCCACCCAAATCTTTGATTAATTCAACACCTGGTCTTAGATATAGATGATAGGTGTTTCCAAGAATAATTTGTGCATTTAGTTTAGATAAGTCATTGGGATCTAGAGATTTAACACTAGCCTGGGTGCCTACTGGCATAAATACAGGAGTATCTATCATTCCTTTTGCGGTATGAATAGATCCTCTTCTAGCTCGTCCATCTGTGGCTTCTAACTTAAAAATCAAGTTATTAGATCTTTCTTAGTTTATAAATTAAGCTGAACTGACGTTTTTAAGAGCTTGCGTTATTTCAAGATCGGTCACTTCCGAATTCGTTGTGGCTGATCCAATGCCCTTTAATAACACCCAATGAATCTTACCTTTGGAACGTTTTTTATCAGACACAATTCTAGTCTTTATATCGTCAATATTTATATTTTTAAATTTAACGGGTAAATCAAATGTTTTTAATAATGATTCTTGTCTTGCTAGCTCATCAATACTTAATAGGTTTTTAGCTACAGAAATATGGCCTGCTGCCATCATACCGATACTCACAGCTTCTCCGTGGAGGTATGATGAATATTTGGTAATAGATTCAATAGCGTGTCCAATCGTATGACCATAATTAAGTAATATCCGTTTTCCAAGTTTCTCAAACTCGTCTTCCGTGACCTTTTCTGCCTTTATAGCTATGCTGTGTTTTATTAACTTTGTGGTGATATCTAAGTCTAGTTTTTTTAGATCTGAGGCATTCTGTTCAAAATGTTCTAGTAATGATTTATCAAGTGCTAGGCCATGTTTTAAGCCTTCTGCCCAGCCTTCAGTTAGAATTCTTTTTGGAAGTGTTACAAGAGTATTTGTGTCTACTAATACAAATTTAGGTTGATGAAAACTACCGACTAAGTTCTTGCCTTGTATAAGATCAACACCGGTTTTCCCTCCAATTGAGGAATCCATCATGGCAAGAAGAGTCGTTGGAACATGCACAACTGGCATTCCTCTAAGATAGGTTGCCGCAACAAAACCGGCCAAATCTCCGACAACGCCACCACCAACTGCAATAATCACATGATTTCTCTCTGCTTTACGCTCCGCAAGCCACTTATAAATTAATTCCACTGTAGATAAATTTTTATGCTCTTCTCCTGGCTCCATAGTAAAAGAGTGAGACTTTACTCCGCTGGATTCCATAGATTTTTGTACTTCACGTGCATATATACTCGCACCTTGGTCTGTAATTATGTAGCCAACCGATGGACTAACGAGTTTCTTTAATCTGGCTCCTATTGTTCCTAAGTTCCCTTGAGATACCCAGATAGGATATTCTCCGTTTTTTGTGTCCACCAAACTGGATAATTCTTTAGGGGCGATTTTCGAAACTTGTGTATTTCTTGCTTGATTAATCAATTTTATTGCTCTGATGATTTCGTTAGCAGTAGTCTTTGGGGATAGCTTATCTGTATGTATTGTCCAGTCCGCTTTTGAATATAGATACTGGCGATTTGATTTTAGCTTTAAAACAGAGTCTGATGATAAATCATCATTAATCATTGGACGGATTTCTGAAGAAGCATCCTGTTTCAACCGATTAATAATCGTCTCTACGTTAGCTTCTAAACATATTGTAAAGCCGCAATTGGCCATTACCGATTGGTTTCTGTTATCAGTTAATATTCCACCGCCCGTGGATATTATCAAGTTTTCACCATTTACTGTTTCCACAAGCTTCTTGTGTTCCAGGTTCCTGAATGTTGATTCTCCATGGCTTGCAAAAATTTGGCTAATATCTTGACCGGATTCCATGCTAATTTCTTCGTCTATATCCACAAACTTCCACCCAAGAAGTTCAGCAACCAAGCTACCCACGGTGGTTTTGCCAGTTCCCGAAAATCCAGTTAGAAAAACAATATTTTTATTCATGATCTTAAAGCCTTTTGCGCAGCATCATACATAATAGTTTCAGGCGCAAGTGTTTTTGTCCATAATTCAAACGCTTCTACACCTTGATACACAAGCATGTCCAGGCCTCCGATTGTTGGGGCTTGTTTAAGTTTAGCCGCCTTAATCAATGGGGTCTCAATTGGGTTATAGACTATATCATTTATTATGGCATTCTGTGGTATTAAATCAGGGGGTATTGGAGAATGCTGAGGGTCTGGTCCATTTTTCATTCCTATTGATGTAGTGTTTACTATGAGATCTACATTACTTAAAGGAGCTACCAAGGTTTGCTTGTCTAATTTAATTGAATTTATCTTCAGCCCATTTCGTTCCAAGCGTTGAGCCAATTCTTCTGCGCGAGTGATTGTCCTATTAGCTATGGTAAGTTGACTAATACCTTCCTGGATTAATGAATATGCTATAGCCTTGGCTGCACCGCCCGCCCCGATTATAAGCACTTTTTTACCGCTTGGCTCGAAACCATATTTTGTTTTCAATGCTCTTATAAAACCAGAACCGTCAGTATTGTGTCCAACGAGCACATTGTCGCGGTTAACGATACAATTTATTGCTCCAATTAGGCGCGCTGATTCGGTTATTTCATCAACTAAATCTAAACATTTTTCTTTGTATGGAATAGTAACTGAGGCGCCTATGAAGTTACTATCCCTGATTGTTTCAAAGAATGAATTAAGATCATCTGCAGTCACCTCCCATCGATGGAAAGTTGCTTTGATTTCATGATGATCCAGTGCAGCTTGTTGGAATTCGGGAGAAATCGAATGCGAAAGCGGGTACCCAAGTATTCCTATTCGTTTCATGTTGATTCAGCCCCTGTTTATCTTGTCTAAATACCTCTGTAGAATTATTGCCGCTGCATAAGAATCCAAAGGTTTATTTTTTGTTGGCAGTTTTTGTCGATTAAAACTTAGTATATTTTCAGCTTCTTTAGAAGATAATCTTTCATCCTCAGCTTGTACAGGTATTGAGGTATTATCAGATAAAAGCTTTACGAAATCAGACGCTTTATTTGCTTGAAATCCCTTTTCACCGGACATAAGTAACGGCAGGCCGATTATGATTTTCTGCGCTTCGCATTCGTTCGCAAATTCCACTATATTTTGGATGTCTTTGTCGATATTTACAGATGGTATGGTTTTAATTGGACTAGCAATTAATCCTAGAGGATCACTTTTAGACAATCCAATACGTTTATCTCCAAGGTCAACCCCAATAAAGACCCGAGAGACATTACTCATGTTCTACTAGCTCTTAATGCTGGATTCAACTATCTCAGGCACTTTACTAAGCGCTTCATCTAATTTTTCAGCTAATTTACCTCCCGCCTGAGCAACGTCGGGCCTACCACCGCCACCACCTTGCATAACTTTAGCTGAAGTTTTAGCAATTTTTGAAGCATCAAGTCCTTTTGAGATCAAGTCTTTTGTAACCATAGCTACTAATTGAGGTCGATCATTAATAACAGTGCCAACCACAACGATACCGCTACCCAATTTATCCCTAAGCCAGTCTCCGATATTTCTTAGAGTATCCTGATCTGGCGCCTCAACTCTCTGAGATAATACTGATATGCCTCCTATAGTTTGTGTTTTTTCTAGTAAACCAGCTACAGAATTCAATGCTGACCTTCGCTCCGATTCTTCAGAGCGCCGTTTTAATTGATTATTTTCCTCTACAAGTTTTTCTATACGAGACTCAATTTCTGTTGAGGATGCTTGCAATAATTGTGAAACTTTCTCTTGTCGCTGCAAAATGTCCCAGGCCATTCTTTCTGACTCTCGACCACTTACCGCCTCAAGTCTCCTAATTCCCGAACCAATACTTTGTTCAGACAAGATATACATTGATCCAATTTCCCCAGTTGACTTAACATGAGTGCCTCCACAAACTTCGAAACTGAAAGTTGCTCCGTTAGCTATTTCTACTAGCCTAACTTTTTGTTCGTACTTGTCTCCGAAAAAAGCTAAAGCTCCGCGCTCAATAGCTTTAGTATATTCATCTTCACTTGATTGTACTCTCGCGTTTGCTCGAATTTTTTCGTTAACTAGTTTTTGTACGAGTTTCATTTCTTTTAATGTAACTGCTTGTGGATGAGTAAAATCAAATCGTAATTTATCCGATGCGACATATGAACCCGCCTGGCGGACATGGGTGCCAAGAACTTGCCTAAGTGCAGCATGAACTAAGTGAGTGCTCGTATGATTCCTAGCGGTATCTTCTCTTCGAACTGGATGTACATAAGCTCCTACTTTCTCACCTAATGTAAATTCACCTTGTTTAACCTTGCCAAAATGAACAATTAATCCAGGCATGACGGTTTGAGTGTCATTTATCTCAATTTCACCATTATCTCCAGAAATTTGCCCACCATCCCCAACTTGACCTCCACCTTCTGGGTAGAAAGGAGTTTCTCGCATCACTATTTCTATAGACTCTCCCTCTTTAACTGTAGATACCTTGGTATCATTAGATATTAGTCCTACAATCACCGTGTCAGCAGCTAGCTGTTTATAACCTAAGAATTGAGTAGATCCTACTGAGAGACTTTCATAAACTTTAATTTTAGACCTGTCGTCATCAAATTTACCCGAAGCCCTTCCTCGCTTTTTCTGACTTTCCATCTCTGAATTGAATGATTCAACATCAACTGATACATTTTTTTCACTAGCGATTTCTAACGTTATTTCTAATGGAAACCCGTATGTGTCCCATAGCTTGAATGCCAATTCACCAGATAAGTTGGTCTTGTTTTTAATAGATATTTCCAAAGCCTCATCAAGTATGAGATATCCTTGTTGGAATACGTTGGTAAAACGTTTTTCTTCAAGAGACAGAACTGTTTTAATAAAATTCTCATGAAGATTTAGCTCTGGATAAACGGATTTCATCTTATTAATAACAATATCAGCTATTGGCCCTAGAAAGCCTTCTTCTAAGCCAAGAACTCTTCCAAATCGTATAGCTCTTCTGATTATTCTTCGTAGTACGTAGCCTCTATCTTCATTTCCAGGAACTACACCATCTGCTATTAAGAACACAGCACTACGAGCATGTTCAGATACAACTCTAAAAGCTATGTCGATTGCACCACTGTCTCCATAATTTTTACCGGAAAGATCAGATACTTTAGCCAATATTGGTTCAAAAAGATCTGTATCATATATGTCTTTAGCATCTTGAAGAATTACGGTTAGCCGTTCAAGTCCCATTCCCGTGTCTACACTTGGAGCTGGCAGAGGTTCACGAGTGCCATCCAATTTATGATAGAACTGCATAAATACCAAATTCCAAAGCTCCACATAACGCTTACAAGTTTCTTTTGAATTTGGCATATTATTTGTGCAGTTTGGTGCACAATTTTTGTTCCCACAACTCAGTTTGGGCCCGAAATCATAATGCAGCTCACTACATGGTCCACATGGGCCTTCCGCCCCCGCTGGCCCCCACCAGTTATCATCATCTCCAAAACGGAAAATACGATCTTTTGGAATGCCAGCCTCAATCCAAAGACTTTCTGCTTCGTCATCAGTTGTATGTATCGTGATTGCAAATTTATCTTTTTCTAGACCCATTTTTTCAGATAGGCAGTTTAAACCGTGCTTGATAGCATCTTTTTTGAAGTAATCTCCAATACTGAAGTTTCCTAACATTTCGAAGAAAGTTAGATGTGTGGAATCTCCTACTTCATCAATATCTACAGTCCGAAAAGACTTTTGGGATGATGTCAGTCTTGGATGAGGAGGAGTGGATTCACCCGAGAAATATGGCTTAAATTGAACCATGCCTGCCGTAGTTAGAAGTAGGGTAGGATCCCCAACAGGGATTAAAGAAGCACTAGCCATTCTCATATGGTCTTGTTCTTCAAAATATGAAAGGAAAGATTCTCTTATTTTTTCACTGGTAATCATTTTAAATAAAGCAGTTACATGGTAGCCATAAGAAGCCTAATCGATGTAAGTTGGTTAAGTTTATTAGCTGCCTTTAGTATTAGATAAAGTACGTTAATTATATGGGTTCCAATTATATGAAACAATTTAAATTTCGACACAAGTCATAGATCTTCAAGATTCTTAATCTTATTCAGGCGTCTTATATATTTTTCTTCTGGCACAAAGTTAGCTTTTATAAAAACAGTGACAATATCTCGAGCGAGCTCTATTCCGATCACTCTGGATCCAATACATATAACATTCATATCATCGTGCTCAACACCTTGATGAGCAGAATAAGTGTCATGACAGACTGAAGCTCTTACGGATTGAATTTTGTTTGCAGTAATTGCTGCTCCCACCCCGCTGCCACAAAGCATAATGCCTTTTTGGGCTTTTCCTGAAGCGACCGCTTCAGCGACCGCTTTGGCATAGTCCGGGTAGTCATCTAGGGGATCAATGGCATGTGCGCCAACATCTAATACTTCATGATCTAAATCACTAATTAATTGAGAAAGATCTTCCTTTAAGGGAAATCCGCCGTGATCAGCTCCGATAACTACTATCATGTTTATTCTCTTTCATATATTAAATTTTACAAAAATGTGAAAGTTACAATTATGTTCACCACACATTGTAATTGATAAGAAGTTTATATTCTTGGAAACCATATAAAAGTTAATGAGTAGAAAAATGTATCCAGGATTCAGATATTACTGAGCAGTATATCCGCCATCGACCAATAATGAAGTTCCAGTAACAAACGATGATTCATCGGATGCTAAAAACAAAGCACAATATGCAATTTCCTTTGCTTGAGCAAGTCTACCAATAGGATGTAAGTCAATAATTTTTTTTACAAGCTTTGTGTCTGAGGTTAATGCCTCTGTAAACGGCGTTTCTGCAAACCCTGGGTTTAGGCAATTGACTCTAATGTTTTTTGGTGCTAATTCGACTGCTAAATTTTTAGTAAGCATTAAAACACCACCTTTAGATGGGTTATACGCTGAAAACCCATTGCTCATCGATGAATGATAGGCGACCTCACCCATTATTGAAGACAAATTTACAATAGATCCACCTCCATTTTCTTGCATTGTGTGTACTACATTTTTGCAAGTGAGATATGTCCCTTTGAGGTTTACATCGATAATGCGGTCCCAAACTTCTTCGGATGATTTATTTTCTAATGAGGGTAGTCTAGGATTTAACCCAGCACTGTTTACCAAAATCGATATAGGCCCGTACTTTCCAGTTGCTTGTGAGAATGCTTTTTTGATATCTAGATCACGTGTTACATCTAATTGCACACCTAAAGAATCGATACCTGAAGAATTAAGTTGATTAGATGTTTTTAAAGCTGCATCCTTATCAATATCAGCCACGATTATTTTTGCGCCGTGTTCTCCAAATAAAAAAGCAGTAGCCTCACCGATTCCAGATGCGCCTCCGGTAATGAAGGCGACTTTACCTTTCAATCTTTCAGTCATAATTTACTATCCCACAATCTAAAATCGATTAAGTTTTTATGATAGTTAATCTGACACTTCAATAATGACCTCGATTTCTACAGGTATGTTTCCTGGTAGATTTGCCATACCAACCGCTGATCTAGCGTGTTTACCATTATCTCCGAATACTTCGGTCATTAAGTCAGAACATCCATTTGCAACCTGGGGGTGTTCAGTGAAATCTGCTGTGGAATTAACCATTGATAGAAGTTTTACTACTCGTTTCACTTTGGTGAAATCTCCATCCAAAGCTTCTTTAATTCTAGCGAGCATGTTGATTCCAACTAGCCTAGCAGCCTCATAGCCTTGCTCAGTATCAAGATCTTGACCTAGTTTTCCATTAGGTACTGATCCGTCCGGCCGGTTTGCTGGACCTAGTCCTGAGAGGTATAGAAGGTTGCCAGTTCTAACACTAGGCACGTAATTTGCTACTGGAGATTGTGCCTCCGGAAGTGTTATTCCTAATTTTGCTATTCTGTCATCGATATTACCCATATCTACTCCTAACTAATATTTTAAAATTTACTATAGTGTGACTTTATTTACTCAAAGGTTAATATTTTTGCTGGATTATTTGTAACAATATTATCTATCTCTTCTTTGGAAAATCCTTTTTGTTTCATACGAGGAATTATGTTTTGTAAAATATGATGGTACCCATGACCTCCATATTTAACTAGCCTATGTTTGGTGCATATGTCT
The DNA here is from genome assembly GCA_009392275.1 of SAR202 cluster bacterium. Taxonomy (GTDB): domain Bacteria; phylum Chloroflexota; class Dehalococcoidia; order Lucifugimonadales; family UBA2962; genus UBA2962. Next base: position 54,469 of record VFGV01000003.1, on the reverse strand, counting down.
TGTGCAACTAAAACTTTTTCACCAAAACCCTCATTCATTAATAACTGTATTTTTTCTAAACGTTGTTCATCATTTGGCATATATGAACCCGGTAATGGATAGTGGGATGACTCGTTTCCAAATAAGTCGTATTCCATGTAGCATCCACTTTTTGCTATTTCTATAGTTGTGTCGTCACTAAAAACAGTTCTATCTAAATGGCCCATGATGACTCTTTCTAAATTAGCACCTGCCTCCGCCAAAATTTCTAGAATTTCATTTGGTGCTGATTCGTCTCTTCCAGGATGAATCAAAATAGGAGCTCCAGTTTCACTTTGAGCAGTTGCAGCGGCTCTCAGAACTTTACGTTCATTATCTGTTAAGGGCCATGAACAGCCAATTTCACCAATAATTCCTGCCTTTACATTGGTATCATTTATTCCTTCGGTTATTTCTTTAATCATCTGTCTTGATAAATCAGTTTCGGTTCTCGAATCCATATCCTCTGGATGTACTTGATCTATGTACCATCCTGCTCCCATTATGACGTTCACGTTTGTTGCTCTGGCTAATCTAGAAAGTGCTAAGGGATCTCGGCCAATCCCAATCGTGGTTGCATCTACAATGGTTCCTCCACCTTCTCTTTTGTAATACATAGCTTCTTGTAACGCAGTTTTTTCTTCAATTAATAGCAGATTATCTAAGTTAGAAGTCCAGTTATATCTAATCCAACCAAGGTTTTCCATGGAAAGCTTTTGATGAGCTAGGAATTTTTGGGAAGCTTCGGAAGGTTCTATAAACATAGTGCTGAAATCAATTAATAAGTGCTCATGAGTCATAGTTGGTCCCAGTGTTTTTGGATCAACGGGACCGATAACTGTTTGTGCAAGTCCGGAAAGTTCTGATTTAGGCAATAGTCTCCTCCGATTTATCTGCGTCTTTATTAACCTTAAAGTGGAAAGGCTAGCAATCTAGCTTATTGTCGTCAATAGCCTTGGTTAAAATTGATTAATTACTTTTTATTATTACCGAGCTTTAGTGTTTGATCGACTATATCAAGCCCGATTGATTCGCTCCATGCGGCAAGAAGTTGAGCTGTGACCGGTCCTGGTATTTGATCGGTAATCTCTCTTTTATCAATCTTAGAAATTGGGATTAAGCAAAAAGGAGTGGATGTAAAAAACGCTTCGTCTGCAGTATAAAGATCGTAAGGCTGTAAATCTTCTTCAATTACATCAATTCCCAGATTAGTAGCTGTCTCAATAATGGCCTTACGCGATATACCTTGCAGAATGGCTGTGTCTTTTGGAGTTTTAACGACCCCATCTTTCACAATCATAATATTTGCGCCCACACTTTCAGCAATATTTCCATCCATGTCCAACATTATTGGAAAAGCTTTAGGGTCAACATCGGTAGCATCAATGTCTGCCATAACATAACTTAGTCTAGAGAAATGTTTTACTTTTGGGTCTAATTGTTCGGAACTAAAACTTCTAGCTTTTGAAATCACGCCGTGAGCTCCTTGCTTATGCATCAAGCTGTAGAAATCAAAATCAATTGGATCAATAAATATAGATATGCTTGATTTGTTATCGACGTCTTTCAACCTATACCCAACCCCTCTAGTTATTATCGGGGAAATCATGTAGTCATCACCATTTTCAGATCTTAGCGGTTCATTATGATCAATAACTTCTAAGATTAAATTTGCTATTTCTGTTATGGATAGTCCTGGATTAATTCTGACATAATGAAGAGAGCGTTCGAGACGGTCCATGTGATCATCTAGTCTATACACTTTGCCATCAAATGTTCTCAAAGTGTCATATACGAGGTCAGACAACTTGAAACCTCTATCCAGCATACTGATTTTAGCCTGACTTCTAGGGTAATATTTGCCATTTAACCAAATTTCATATTCTTTCATCATAAACACTCTATTCCATGCCGATTGTATCGTTAAGTTTTACGAATCCAGAATCAATTACTTTAGCCAAAATTCCTCTATGTCCTTTAATCGCTTCGCTAAGTCCGGGCTTTTTTATGTCTAAGCTTTTACAAGGTTCGCAGTCGCCAGTCACTTCTAATCGTACTGAATTTCCTAAAGCTAACATATCACCTGGAGACAACTTGCTTAATTGTAGATTCTTTGTGGTCACGTTTTCTCTAGTTATATCAGGGGTTATATCAAATAGTTTTTGGGTTTCGCTGTCCATCAGTAATACCTGTCGATTTTCTGATTTGCCGGCATGTGACTCTCCAGATATTCCTAATCCTTTTATAAATTCTAATTCTGGTACACGAGACACAGGATCACCTTTTTGTGTACTTATTTGCAGGTTGATAATTGTGCCTGAATTGATCTGATTCATTATGTAAGACCTCTCTTGCTGTTACGATCTTGTATGTATTGATTTAGAAGTTTTGTGTATGTTTAAAATCTGAAATAGTATTATAGTGAAAAAAAATAATTAATGTTTGTATTTGCAGGCTGAACATGTGAGGATGCATAAATGAGCGACGAAATTAAACTGGGACAGAATCAATACACTTATTTGAATCTTATAAATTGGCCGAAATTGCCTGAAGGCATTGGTTGGCATGAAGTTGCTGGTGTTGCTGTAGGTTCTGATGAGTTAATTTATATTTTTTCCAGGGGTGATTACCCGATTCTAGTCTTAGATAAAGATGGGAATTATGTAAAAACTTGGGGTCAAGGAATCTTTACGTCAGCGCATGCAATAACACCTGGACCAGAAAACACATTTTATTGCACGGATCATTTTGATCATACTATTAGGTGGATGACATCAGACGGAGAAATAAAATTGACTCTAGGAACTCAAGACAAGCCCTCAGCCATACACGGCGGCAAGCCTTTTAATAAACCAACTGATGTTGCCGTAGATAAAAACACTGGAGATATTTTTGTAAGCGATGGGTACATGAACTCAGCCATCCATAGATTTTCTCATGAAGGCGATCATATTTTAAGTTGGGGTAGCCCTGGAGTTGATCCAGGGGAATTTTCATTACCACATAACATCGCAATTGATGATGGTGGATACATTTATGTAGCTGATCGTGAAAACCATAGAATTCAAGTTTTTAGTCAAGATGGGGTGTTTCAACATGAGTACACAAATGTACACCGACCATGTGCTCTTAGAATTGGCCCTGATGGTTTAATGTATGTGGGAGAGCTTGGTTTTCAAGGAACAGTTAGTCAACTAGTACCAAATATTGGGCCCAGGGTTAGCATTATTGACCGCTCTGGCAAAAGACTGTCGAAAGTTGGTGAACACGGATTTGGTAAACAACCTGGTCAAATGATTGCGCCACATGGGATAGCTATAGATAACGATGGCAGTATATATCTTGGAGAAGTGTCTAAGACAGCAGGAAAATCATGGCTAGATTCGATGGAAAATGTTGTTAGCTTCAGAAAGTTGCAACCGATCGGCTAACTGTTAGGGTAAGGTTTCTTCTGGAAACTCATAAGAGTCAATTGGTAATACGAATGTTTCAACTACGTCTGACTCCAATATAAATACATCAGCCTTATTAGTATTTTTAACAAAATATGTTCCGTCATTATTATTTACGAATAACACACGCTGCGTAGGGATTTGTGATCCATCTCTGGTTTTAATTAGAATAGATGCATCTGGTATATCAAAGTTAATACTATCTATTTGCTCTTTTGAAGCGAAGTCAGACCCCACTAAACCATTCACAGCTCGAAGCAAGGTTTCTGACGTATATGGATTTGCATATTCGTTTCCTTCAGGAAGTACAAGAAACGGCGTCCAAACACCATTGGTTTGCCCGTTAAGATCTACGCTAAAAAATTCGTTGTTTTGCTTGGGATACCTAATTGTTACGAGAGTTATTTCCTCTCTTGCAATACTTACTATGACGGGATTACGCCAGCTGTTTGGGGAAGGATTAAAAATATTTTCGTATTGACATGGAACAGTATAGACGTAATCGTTTCCAGCTCTTCTTATAAAACAATGCCGAATATCAGAAGACCAACCACTACCTACTGTGAATTTCTCCTGTACTGATGCCCCAAGCATAAATATAATTTCTATACCGGTTTGGTCATCAATTAGCATTTTTTTGTGACTGTCAGGGTTTGTTGATATTAATTGCGCCCCTTCAAATCTTGAAACCATTTCCCACATACGGTCCAAATATGGTTGAAAAGCAATTTGCGAACCGGCCTCGGTTTTTACTGACCAGTCATCACCTAACCGACTTAATTTAGTAGTACCTTCCGGAGAGTCAGGGCCAAATTCTGTTGTTCGTATAGTAATGCTATCAATAACGTCGCTATGTAAAGGTAATAATCCAGTTAACGTCTCATTATTGTTACCAGTTGTAACTAATTTAATAATAACGCCAGCGACACCTAGTATAATCAGAGCTAGTAATACATATCCGACCTCACGCCCTTTCATTAGTCCTCCTTCCTATCAGCCCAGACTTTTTGAGTAAACTGGCGCCGCCTAATAAATCGAATTCCACCTATCAATATTATTATGACAGGAACACCGACTATATTTGCGTATTGAACAAAGTTTTTTAGCGCGTCAGAACGGAATAACAATGTGCGAGATGTTATGACCTTGGACCTAATGCTTGCCAACGCCTCTTCTTGTGCGAGCCAGTCAATCCAATTTAAAGCTAATATCAAATTGTTCTGGTATCGTGCTGCTACATTATCAGTTAACCAGTCGGAATCTCCTACCACAACTAAACGAAATTGTTTTTCAGTTGACGATCTAGGACTATACGCTTGCCCTTCGAGTCCTACTGCTAGTAATTGTTTATCTGTATCACTATTGATGAATTCGTACTCTTCTAGATCTTGTCTAGGGCTAATATCCTGATAATCCCAATTTATAAAACCGAAATCGGTAGTTTGGAGTAGCGGTATATATTGCTCTACATAATTAATTTTTGGATTTTCTTGTAATTCGATTGATCCAGCCCATGTTAAAGTGGCACCTTCACCCGCCGCTCCTATTTTTGATGCCGCTGTTTGAGCGTTAATCCAATACGGATACGGTAATAGAACATTACCACCTTGGGTAGTAAAGGATAAATTACGATGAGACTCAGTGTCTACGACAATGTTTTCGTGTACAAATGCTCCATAATCAAGAATAAAGTCATTGAAATTGTTTGGGTTAGGTAGGGCAATAAATCGGGCTGTGTCAGTGACGGTACTGTCAATGAGCACCAGCGCTTTTCCTCCTTTAGACAAAAAGTCATGAAGTGCATCCTTTTCTAAGCTGCTAACAGGCTCGGTTGGTCCCGCTATTACTATAATATCCAAGGCAGATAGGTCTAGATTGCCATCGGCATTAACTGATACGTCTGTTAAGTTATACTGTTCTTCCAGCTGCAGTGAAAACCATTGGAATTGAGTGGCACGATCTTTTTCTCCATGACCAGTCAAAAATCCAATAGTCTTTTTATCTGTTCGAACCATTTTATTGGCTAATGTAGCGATCTGATATTCTAGTCCGTCTACTGTGTCAATAAACGGAATTATTTCACGACTATTAGTGTAGCTAACGGTTATACCTAAGTACCCATCTTTTACCTGATACCCATCTTGTGATTCTATGTTGAACTGTTGTTTAGGAATTCCTGCAAGCATGGCAGCTTCAGCAGAAATATCGTTTTTGTCTGCAGTATGAGTAACTACTCTAACCATGTCTGATTTCGCATCCAATCCATCCAGAAAACCTTGAATTTCTCTAGTAGCGCCTGCTATTTGTACTGGAGGGTCGCTTGATACATATAAATTGATAGTTAGTAGATCGTCTAGATTTTTAACAAGATCTTCAGTTGCTGGGCTTAAAGTGTAAACTCTGTCTTCAGTCATGTCCCAACGTCCAGCAATTGAATTTCCAAACCATCCTGCTAAGATACTTGCAATTACTAAACCAGCTACTCCTAATCGAAGATTTTTATATAGCTGTGTCGAATGACTAAGTGTTCTGCTACGTAGACTCAAGTATGTTCCTGATAAAAATAAAGCTGTTAATGCAATGAAATAGATGACATCTCTAAGTGCAATTACTCCCTTCGCCATATTTCCAAAGTGAGTTAATGGGCTGAGGTCTTGTAGTAATACTGCAACTGAGGAAGGCACTGTGAGAGTTACAAATGATAATCCAATAACAATTAAAACTATGTTTATAAATAAAGCCAGAATAAATGCAACAATTTGATTTCTGGTTAAGCTAGATCCAAACATTCCAATTGCTACCAAAGAGCCCGCGAAAAACACTGATCCAATATATTGAGCGGCGATTGCACCAGTATCCATATTTCCAGACGTTTCAAGAAGTAGCGGTATGCCGATTGTAAGGATTATTCCAGTTGAAACAAATGTCAGGCCGGAGGCGAATTTTGAGCCAAGTACAGTCCAACTACGTAGAGGTTGTGTTAATAGTAACTCCAGAGTTCCGTCTCTCAACTCCTCTGCAAATAGCCGCATAGTAGCTGCGGGTATAAATATAGCCAAAATAAATGGAAGGGCATCAAATAGAGCTCTAAGAGAAGCGTCTTGGCTTCCTGCAGCTAGCGCAGTCCTAAAAAACAACCAAGAAATTACACCAACAAAAATCACTAGTAAAACATATCCAGTAGGTTGGTCGAAGTACCCTTTTAGATCTTTGCGGAGAAGAGCGAAGAATGTGTTCATTAATTAGCTCTCAATTTCTTTCGATGATGCTTGGAGGTCATCAATTGTATTTGAGGCTTGTGTTTGGGTAAGTGCCTGGAATACGTCTTGCAGTTTTAATTCGGATTCTCTCAATTCCCATAAAATCCAATTTTGATCCTTTGCCATTTTAAATATATCGGGTCTTGGGTCATCCTCACTGTCAAAAGTTAATATAAATCTTTTACGATCTCCAATTCCATCTTCACGCTCTAAGTCAGTAATATGTTTTAGTTTCTTCAATGATTTTTCGACTGATCTACCCTGGACTTCTACAACTACCGATTGTGAACTTCTAACACGTCTCGAAATGGTGCTAACTGGGTCATCAGCAATAAGTTTTCCACGATTAATCACTAAAAGACGGTCGCATGTTCCTTCAATTTCACCTAATACATGTGTGCTGAGCAATACAGTTCTATCCTTGCCCAATGATCTAATGAGATCACGCATCGATATTCTTTGATTTGGGTCTAAACCTTCGGTAGGTTCATCCATGATTAAAATTTCAGGTCTATGTAGTATTGCGCCGGCAAGTCCGGTTCTTTGCCTGTAACCTTTAGACAAGAAACTGACAGGCAAGTAATAGACTTCCGTGAGTCTGACTTCCTCAACGGCTAATTCAATATTTCGTCTTTTTTCTTTTCCTATTAAACCTCGGAGTTCAGCAACGAAACTTAGATATTCATGAACTAATAAGTCACCGTAAAGAGGGTTGTTTTCAGGAAGATACCCAATCTTTTTTCTAGTTTCAATGTCAGCTTCTTGAGTGTCCATTCCAGATATTTTCACCTTTCCAATATCAGGTGTGTAATATGAGGTTAACATTCTCATTGTAGTTGTTTTGCCGGCTCCATTTGGTCCCAGAAATCCGACAACCTCCCCTCTTTTAATTTGGAACGAAATGTTATCTACAGCTTTTCTGTTACCAAAAATTTTTGAAGCTTGATCAGCCTCAATTGTGAGATTACCATTTGAGTTTTCGTTGGTGACGACTTGTGGCTTTATCATAGGTGTTTTGTGTTTACTTTTATGATTAAACTTAGAATCCCATACCAGGCATACCACCAGGCATACCACCAGGCATACCACCAGGCATACCACCAGGCATACCACCAGGCATACCACCAGGCATACCACCAGGCATACCACCAGGCATAGGAGGCATGGGCTCAGGTACTTCTGAAATCAGAGATTCTGTTGTAAGAATCATTGCAGCCACACTAGAAGCATTTTCTAATGCTGTTTTAGTGACTTTTACAGGGTCGACAATGCCAATTTCATATAAGTTTCCATAAGTCTGATTTTCAGCGTCAAAACCATGGTTTTTATTTCCTTTCTTGACTGCCGACAAAACTACGTCACCAGCTAGTCCGGCATTTTCAACCATTAGTTTTAAGGGTTCTTCGACCGCTTGTGCGACGATTTTATAACCCGTTAGTTCATCTCCGATTGCGGTACTTGCCTTCAGAACCTTTGAGGCAACTCTGATCAAACTAGCTCCACCTCCAGCAATAATACCTTCTTCAGAAGCTGCTTTGGTTGCTGCTAAAGCATCCTCCATTCGTTGTTTTCTTTCCTTTAGTGCAATTTCAGTGACAGCCCCTACGTTAATTACAGCAACTCCACCGGATAATTTTGCTGCCCTCTCATTTAATTTCTCTCTGTCATAATCTGATGTTGTGTCTTCTGCTTGAAGTTTTATTTGTTGGATTCTTGTTTCAATAGATTTTGGATCTCCTGCTCCTTCAACAAAGGTTGTATCTTCTTTTGAAGCAATCGCTTTTCGTGCTCTCCCAAGATCCTCAATCGTTGCAGATTCTAGACCTCTGCCAGTTTCTTTAGAAATTAGGTTAGCACCAAATAGGATTGCCAAGTCTTCTAATATAGCTTTACGGCGATCTCCAAATGCAGGAGCTTTTATGGCTAAGCAATTCATAGTTCCCCTGAGTTTATTAACTACTAAAGTTGCTAATGCCTCTTTCTCTATATCTTCAGCTATAATCACAATATCTTTGCTCTTAGATGATAATGCTTCCAAAACAGGAACTAGTTCATTGGCAGAGGATATTTTTTCTGAAGTCAACAGAATGAAAGGATTGTCGACCTCAGCTTTCATTGTTTCTTGATTAGTTACTAAGTAAGGAGAGATATATCCTCTATCAACTCGCATTCCTTCAACGTACTCTACTTCGTCTGATGTGCCCTTGCCTTCTTCAATTGTGACAATTCCATCTTGTCCAATTTTCTCCATAACATCGGCAATCATTTCTCCCATTTGATCTTCATGAGCAGACAAGCTAGCGATTTGAGCCATCTGGTCTCGACCTTCGACAGGTTTTGCTAAAACACTGAGTTGATTGTTGATTTCTTTGACTGCACTCTGAATTCCAGATTTAAGAGCCATCGGGTTGGCTCCAGCGGCGACATTTTTAAATCCCTCATGGACGATTGCTTGAGCTATAACCGTTGAGGTGGTAGTGCCATCTCCAGCTATATCATTTGTTTTGCGTGCAGCATCTTGTATGAGTCGTGCTCCCATATTTTGAAATGGGTCAGGTAAATCAATTTCGCGAGCAATGGACACCCCATCACTATAAACTCTTGGTGGGCCAAAACCCTTATCTAAGACAACGTTTCTACCGGCGGGACCAAGTGTTATCCCTACAGTTTTTGCAACTATATCTATACCTTCAACTAATTGCTTTCTCGCATTTTCTTTAAACTGGAACTTTTTTGCTGTCATAATTAATCTTCTCTCTCGTGTTTTTTGAGACCATTTATTATCTATTGATCAACTTAATATCAATAGTCCCTCAATGGTCAGAATTAGGAATAAATTTGTAAATGTTTGTCGGCGACATAGGTAGTATAGGTATTCTGCAATCAATAGCATCATTTATTGCATTCGATATCGCAGGCAGTGGAGGCACTATTGATGCTTCGCCAACCCCCCGCGCTCCATACGGGTGTCCGGGATTGTAACTTTCTACAATCTGGGCGTCTATCATGGGGACGTCCCAAGCGGTTGGCATGCGATAGTCTAACAGCGAAGCATTAGTCATTTTACCTTGATTATCGAATACGTATTCTTCATGTAGTGCCCAGCCGATTCCTTGCACCGTTCCTCCTTGTATTTGTCCTTCAACATAGCTAGGGTGAATAGCTTTACCGGCATCTTGGAACGCTGTATATTTTATTACATTAACTTTGCCTGTTTCTATATCGACTTCCAAATCCACTATATTTGCACTGAATGAACCTGCTGACCCAGCAGCAGTCACATTGCCCCTACCTGTTATGGGTCCACCAGTATCTTCCAGCATTGATGATAATTCTTTAAATGAAATATCCTGAGCCGGTCCACTAGTTGATGTCGCATTACCATTTTCAAAGACCACTGTTGCTTTAGGCACATCCCAAATAGTTGATATTCGTGTTTCTAGTTGATCTTTTATATCTAATGCACATAGATAAGCGGCCCATCCACTTTTATGAGATGCGCTGCTGCCTACACTGGCAGACGTGTATCCGATAGAGTCAGTATCAGCGACTGTTACATGTACTTTTTCTGGGTTGATTCCCAAAACCTCAGCGAATTGTTGAGCTATAGATATCCTCGTTCCTCCTATATCCACTGAACCGATTATTAAACTAATTGTTCCATCTGGCACAACGTTTGCTATTACTGTTGATGCTCCATTAATGTTTCCACTGTATCCAAAAGCTATTCCTCTACCAACTTTCATGGATTTATTTGATGGCTTGGGTTTAGGCTGTAAATAGTGTGGATGATCAAGTACCGATTGTGCTGTTTGTACCATGCCGATGTCAGGATAAATAGTTCCATCGGCTTTTCTAGTACCTTTTTGGGCAGCATTTTTTAATCTCAGATCTATTGGGTCAATATTCAACTTTCTTGAGATTTCGTCTATGGCCGTCTCAACAGCAAGAGCAGAGTTAGGTGTTCCTGGTGCACGATAAGCTCCAGTTTTTGGTTTATTAGTAACTATGTCGTAGCCACTTATATTAAAGTTGGAAATATCATAGGGTGCAAATGCAGTATTACAGCCATTCTCTATAAATGAACCAGGATATGCACCGGCTTCAAGGTAGATATCACAGGTAGCAGCGGTTATCTTGCCATCTTTGCTAGCTCCTATTTTTGCTTTAACAAGACCTCCTGAAGTAGGACCGGTACATTGGAGCACCTCAGATCTATCTAGAGAGATTTTAACTGGCCTTCCAGTTTTTCTTGAAAGTAATGCTGCTATCGGTTCTATATGAGCAGTGATCTTCCCACCGAACCCTCCGCCGATTTCCATAGGAATAACTTTAATTTGAGATACTGGAATATCTAATATTGCAGACACTTCATGTCTTACGCTGAAATGGCCTTGATTGCTGCACCAAATTTTTAATTGGCGGTCATCTCTTGACCATAAAGCTGTCGCTGATTGAGGCTCTATATATCCTTGATGTACGGTGTTAGTTTTGTACTCAGTTTCCACAACTACTTCAGCTTTACTCAAACCGATTTCTACGTCACCTCTTGAAAACTCACAGTGCCCGACTACGTTAGTATTTTCAAACTTTTTATGTCTTGGAGATCCAGTAGTTGGATCATCATGTAAAAGCGGCGCATCATGACTCATAGAGGATTGAACATCTGTTACCGCAGTTAGAACCTCATATTCGACTGTTATCAGTGATAATGCTTCCAAAGCGACATAAGGACTGTTAGCTGCCACAGCTGCAACAGCATGGCCGGCGTATAGAACTTTGTCTTCAGCCAGCACATTATTGCTTAGATATCGTAAGCTCGATAGAGTGCCTTCTAGATCCTTGTATATTTGATCAGTCTTTTTCGCTAAATCATTTGAAGTGACTATCGCATGGACACCTGGTAGTTTTATAGCTTTATCAGTGTCGATTGATAAAATCCTGGCATGAGCATGAGGGCTTCGTAATATTTTTCCATAAATAGTACTCGGGAGATTTACATCAGCTCCATAGAGAGCCTTACCAGTGACTTTTTCAACACCATCTGGTCTAAGAGGTCGCTTGCCGACATATTTGAAACCTGAGTTGTTTTTCATGTGTATCAATTTAATTTCTTAATTAAACTCCACGTATAGACAGAAACAGTATGGCTATTACAATTGGTACAGTTATTAACCAAAGTATTTGTCTTGGCCCTATATTCATAATTTTTTATTAACACTATCTTTGATGGAGTTAGATAATATTATATATAACGGGCAAAATATCACAGCAACTCCATAGGTAATAGATTTTATATGACGTATAAACTAATCGCATTAGACATCGATGGCACGATAAAAAACTTAAATAAAGAAATTACGGAGATCACTCAACGGTCCTTGAGTAGAACCCGTGAAGCTGGAGCATTAGTTACAATAGCGACCGGCCGTTCGTTTAATTCTGCTATAACAGCTACTCGTTTGTTAAATCTAGATTCTCCAATAGTTTCATTTCAAGGGGCACATATTGGAGATCCCATAACATCTCGGGTTATTTGGCATATGCCATTAACAGAGAAAATGACATTAGATTTACTATACTATCTCGAAAATTGGCCAGGTGAGATTTTAGTTTTTGTTAAACATAAAATATATGTCAATAAAATAACTCAGTGGACCGAATCCTATGTAGATCGAAATGGCATAGAGATAGTCAGAGTTGACGATTTGAAATCTATAGCGAATAAAAAACCCACACGCTTTGTTTTGGTTGATGCCGAAAATGAAATAGCTGAGATAGAAAAACAATTGATAGGCAACTTTCAAGATGGACTTCATATAACACGTTCATTGCCCAACTTTTGTGAGATCTTGCATCCATTTTCTGGTAAACATAGAGCATTAGAGGTTATTTGCACTAGGCTAGGTATTTCAAATGAATCCGTATTGGCTTTCGGAAATGGATACAATGACATACATATGTTGAAATGGGCCGGTCTAGGCGTTGCTGTACAGGGTTCTCCTGAAGAAGTGATTAAGTCAGCTGATAGTTTGTGTGGGACTGTGGAATCAGATGGACCTGCAATTTTATTGACATCATTTCTGGAAAAAGGATTAATTGGCTGACGTGGAAACTGTTCATGAAATACTGGAATACTCACCGTTAATATTGGTTGTGGGCGGGATTAATATTAATTTAATCACATCAACTGATTTAATACCTGAGCCTGGCCAGACAGTTACTGGAAATAATCTTAATATAACTCCAGGAGGCAAAGGAGCTAACCAAGCAGTTGGCGCATCGAGGATGGGAGCAAGAGTATCTTTAATAGGCCGTATTGGAGACGATCAATATGGAGAACAATTACTTGCAAATCTGCTTGCAGAGGGGATTGACGTCAGATGTGTTTATAAAGATTCTGATGCAAAGTCTGGAATAGCAATAATCCTATTAGATAAAAATGGTCAAAACTACATAATTCAAGTCAGGGGCGCAAATATGTTGGCGGACACTTGTGAAATCAAGGCTGCGCAAGAATGCTTGCCGGATGTAGATGCGTTAATGATCCAAAACGAGTTGCCATTAAAAGTAACGAAAAAGGTTGCTAAAGATGCCAATGTTTTGGGAATTCCTGTTATATTTGACCCGGCTCCATCTGACAATAACATAAAAGAGATAATACCGTTTGCAGATGTCATTATGCCCAATCAAAATGAAGCAGAATTTTTGACTGGAATTAAAGTTGTAGATCAGGTTTCAGCAAGAAAGGCATCTGCAATTTTGCTCAAGTTAGGGGTGTCGACAGTAGTGATCAAAATGGGAGAACTAGGGGCTTATTATGAAAGCGCAGGTGAATCTGGTTTCGTGTCTTCTGTACCAACAGATGTTGTAGATTCAGTAGCTGCTGGAGACGCGTTTGGAGCGGCATTTACCGTGTCAATTGCTGAAAAATTATCATTACGTGAAGCAGTTAAAAAGGGCTGTGCGGCTGGTTCGCTAGCTGTGTCTAAATCAGGTGCACAAATGTCGATGCCTGCAAGGTCTCAAGTTGACTCTTTAATTAGTTGACAGGGCCCATCTCCTCCAACTTTTTAATTTCTCTGTCGATATTAGTTAAATCATCAAAAGCCTCGTTTATTAAATGAAATGATCGTTGAAGGTATAGATCAGCCAGCTTGTGATCAGTGCTCTGTGCTCCCTTTGCAGCTGATATTATTTTTGATATCTCGTGACTTTCTGGAAGATGTTTCGAAAGCAGTTTAATTTGTTCTTCAGTTTCTTGAGATAGTCTCTCTTCTGTGACATCAACATCGTATCGAAGTTTACCTATCAACTTGGTAAGTTCTTCAAGCTTGTCTCGATCATTCATTAGGCTATATACAACTTCGTTAACATTTGTACCATTTTCTGAGTCGATCGTTTTATTTGATAGGAGTTTATTATTGGATTCGTAAACACTTGAATACCACTCAAGAATTTCATTTACTTTAATTAACGCAGCCGTTGGATCGTTGCTTTGGATTTTTCCGCCGTAAATTAAATCATCCTCTCTGATTTCGGCTAAATATTTTATGTCATCTAAGCTATCAATCTGTTCTGGTGAAGGAGGAAATGCGAAAGCTGATAAATCTTTTTCTAATTCACCCATTTGGTTCATTAAAAAAGGTGGTACGTATTTAGAAACATCCACATTTATTGGCTGCACCATTAGGTAGGTTGCAAAATATGTGGAATCAGACTCCGTACCTGTAAAGTATATAAATGCGTGTCCTTTGGGTTTCTGAGGTTCTCCACGCTCAAAATCTAAATTCATTTTTTCGTTTTGTGATCCATTACTAGTTCTTATTGTAATAACTATTTTATAATTTGGTTAATGTTATATCGCAATTTAATATTACGGCTACTTTTGTTTTTGCCGCCGGAAACGGCTCAAAACCTTGCAGAAACAATTCTGAGATTTAATTCCCCATGGATTTTGTTTGGTAATTATATCAATTCAGACAACCCTCAATTAAATACTGAAATCAGTGGTATTTCTATATCAAGTCCCATAGGTCTTGCAGCTGGTTTCGATAAGGATTTTCGTATGCTCCGGGCATTATCTGAATTAGATTTTGGTTATATTACTGCTGGCACAGTTGTACTAGATCCTCAGCCAGGACATCCTAAACCTCGATTGCTTCGAGATCCAGATCAAAAAGCGATATTAAATTGTATGGGTTTTCCTAGCAAGGGCATAAAATATGCAATCGAATCACTCAAATCCTTAAATGACATCAAGTTGTCACCAGTTTTTGGAAGTATATCGGGAACTGATATAACTAGTATGCAAAAGTCTTGCGCTCAATTATCACCATTCGTCTCTGGGCTAGAGGTCAACATTAGCTCTCCGAACACTTCTGGATTAAAAACATTTCATGACTCTGGTAAGTTATCTGAAATGATAAATGCTATACGAGATTTAACCGAAAAACCGTTAATAATAAAGTTGCCTCCACATATAGACGAACTCCATGAAATTGAAGATTCATTTAAATTGGCGAGAATTTGCATTGATTCCGGGGCCGATGGTATTACATTAGCAAATAGCCATCCCACTATAGACCCCAGACTTTCAGTAGGTCAGGGAGGGTTAAGTGGGGCGCCGTTATTAAAATCTACCTTGCAGATGGTGTCATATTTCCGCTCAAACCTGGGGGATATACCAATAATCAATGCATGTGGAGGTATTTTTACAGGAGATGATGTATTCAGTGCCTTGCGAGCTGGAGCAAACACCGCTCAGATCTACACAGCCCTGGTATACAGAGGGCCTTTGGCAATAAGACATATTAAAAGAGAATTATTAATAAGAATGAGGAGAGAAGGAATAGGGAACGTAGCGGATATTTATTCTGTCGATTCTATTTCTTGTTAATTATGTTTCTCAGGTGTTGCATAGATAAATTTCCACCACTCATTATAAGGACAACCCGCTTATCTACTAAACGATCTTTTATTTTTAATGCACCAGCTAAAGAGGCAGCACCAGCATGTTCTGTAAGATTATGAGTGTGTTCTAGCAGTAATAAAACAGCCGATTCCAGTTCTTCATCTGAGACCAAAATAAAATCATCCATTAAATCCCGCATAATTTCTATAGTGTAGGAAAATCCAAGGGCTGTTCCTAAGCCTTCGGCGATAGTCTTATTAGGATTAGACTGTAAATCACCTGATTTCCAAGATAAATATGCAGCAGGAGCAGCTTTCGACTGAACTCCGATAACCTCTATTTTAGGATTAATTGATTTTGCAGCAATAGCTGTTCCACAAGCACCGCTGCCGGCACCGACTGGGACAACGATTACATCTGTTGTCGGTAGATCTTCTAATATTTCTAAAGTGTAGGTGCCTACACCCTCTATTAAGTCTGGAGTATTTGCTGAATGAATATATGTATAACCCTCTTCTTTAGATAGTCTTTCTACTTCGGATCTCGATTCATCGAAATCTTTGCCATAAAACCTGACGTCTGCACCTAAAGATTTCATCGATGCAACTTTCCCAGGGTTGGCATTCTCCGGGACAATGATCACGGCTTCTATTTCATGAAGTTTTGCAGCGTACGCAATAGACTGGCCGTGGTTACCCGAGGATGCTGTAACTACACCCTTCTTTTTTTGCTCAGATGACATTTTCATTAAGTGATTTACACCTCCACGCATTTTAAATGCACCTAGAGGCTGATGGTTTTCGTGTTTCACATACACTTCAGCATCGATTAAATTTTCTAAAGTGCGATAGCGATGCAACGGAGTTCTTGTTACATACCGCTTGATTCTTTTATGAGCTGCTTGAATGTCATTAAGTGTTGGGCGATACATTTGTATTTTATTCATTCATGTATTTTACAAAATTAACATTTTTACTGATACATGGAATTTTCAGTATAATCGCCTTAACATGATTATAAATATTCTTGATAAAGGTGTATCTTCTCTAATAGCTGCAGGTGAGGTAGTAGAACGGCCCGTATCTATAGTTAAGGAGTTAATTGAAAACTCTCTTGATGCAGGCTCAAAAAGAGTGGATGTCATCGTCCAGCATGGCGGTATTCAGACTATACAAGTTGTTGATGACGGCCAGGGAATTTCGTCTGCCCAAATGGCATTAGCATTTCATAGGTTTGCAACCAGTAAATTACAAACTATTGAAGGGCTAGATCAGATAAGGACACTCGGTTTTAGAGGTGAGGCACTAGCTAGCATATCAGCTGTATCCGATACCACAATGATTTCACGCCCGGTTACTCAAGATATAGGAACAAAGATTCATTTGATTGAAGGAGATATTGTAAATATTACAGATCAGGGATCTCCATTAGGAACGTCTATAACAGTGTCAAATCTGTTTGCGAATTTTCCTGCCAGAAGAAAATTCTTAAGGTCGCCAGGAGCCGAATCTTCCAAGATCGTTAATTTATGTTCAAAATATGCTCTGGCATATCCCGATGTCGCTTGGAATTTAACTCTAGGAGGCAAAAACAAGTTTATCACTCCAGGTAATGGGCAATTAATTGATGCTTTTACTGGTATATATGGTGTTGAATTATCCGAAAATATGATTCCGATAAAAAACTTCACTGGTAATGACATAAATGTTCAGGGTTTGATTAGCTCGACAAAAATAAATAGATCAAATCGTGCCAATATCCACATTTTTGTGAATGGCAGGTGGATTTCAAGTCCTCTTTTGAATCAGGCTGTAACACAGGGATACCATAATTTGTTGCCTGAACGAAAGTTTCCAGTATGTGTTATCGACATAAAACTAAACCCTGCTGAGGTTGATGTAAATGTTCATCCAGCTAAAACTGAGGTTAGGTTTTTAGATTCCAGTGCTGTATTTAGTGCTGTGCATCAAAGCATTCGCCAAACCTTGATAGAAGAATCTGGCATACCTACACCGACAACATACGAAGTTAGTAAAAAGTTTTCAGAAAATGTTGCAAGATCCGGATCATTTTGGACTTCCAATTTGAAATCTTCAGAAAATCGAACGACAAATATTCTGGAATCTATGATTCAACATCATACTATTGACACCGACAGCCAATTTTCCCATGTCAAAGTTTTGCCATTATTGCGGGTTTTAGGTCAGGTTAAAAATACTTATATTGTGAATGAAGGTCCGGATGGGATTTATGTTATAGATCAGCATGCAGCTCATGAAAGGGTTCTCTATGAGGATTTTTTAAGTGGTGTAAATACATCGGCTTCTCAAGCCTTATTAGATAGTGTCGTTGTGGATTTGGAGTCCCACTTAATTGATTCAATGGATTCCATTACAGATTTACTCAGTGATATTGGCTTTGTTTTTGAGCATTTTGGAGATTCCTCTTATATTTTAAGAGGCGTGCCCACTATATTTAATTCCAGTGATCCAAAGGATGGATTTATTGATGTTATAACCAATCTATTACGTGAAAATGTTGACGATCGTCGAGATGCAGCAGTCAAGACTATTGCATGTCATGCAGCTGTTCGGGCGGGAAAGACGTTGTCTTTAGTGGAAATGCAAGAACTTATTAAATCACTGGAAATATGTAAAGAACCCCAAACATGTGCTCATGGAAGACCTACAGTGATTCACCTGAATAGTAATTATCTTGAGAGTCAGTTCGGACGTCGATAGTTTCAGATTAGATTCAATTAGTAATATCTAAGCAATATATAGGCACATGATATTGCTAAGCTGATAATGGAAATTAAGGCTCCGTACTTAAAAAACTGAAAGAAACTAATCGGATATCCGCTGGCCCTTGCAACTGTGAAAACAACAACGTTTGCAGAAGCGCCAACTATAGTAAAGTTACCTCCTAGATCTGCGCCTAGGGTTAAGGCCCACCATAAAGGATTAGTCGATCCACTTGATGTCAGAGATTCGTTATTGCTAAGCAAATCACTTACTACTGGAGTCATAGTTGTTGCAAATGGTATGTTATCAATAAATGCTGACAGACCTCCGCTAAGCCATACCATTATGATGCTCAAATTTCGCTCTGAATCCTGTGTGATAGTACCATCGGAGTTTGCAGATAAACTTACAATCCACTCGCTTATCCTGTCTATAATGCCAACATGCTCGAGACCGCCTACCAGCATAAAGAGACCCGCGAAAAAGCAAAGTGTCGTCCATTCAACTTCCTTAAGTACCTCTGCTGGGTTTAAGCCACTTACTAATAACACTAGCGCAGCTCCACCCATTGCCACAAATGCAGGGCTTATTCCGATCTGGTCGGCAAAGAAAAAACCAATTATTGTTAAAGAGAAAACAAATAAACTCTTCTTCAATAAATTTGGGTCTTTAATTAAATCAGATTGAGTCTCCGATATTAGTTGGTCTTTTTTTTGTGGGCTAACCTTGACTCCATCTTTAAACCAAAAATATAGCAAAGCAAATAAAGCGCATAATGATAACGCAGAAACAGGAGCCATGTTAATGAAAAATTCGGAGAATGATATGTTTGCTTGGCTAGCAACAATAATGTTGGGCGGGTCTCCAACTATTGTGGCTGTGCCTCCAATATTAGAAGCATATACTTCGGCTAATAGGAAGGGAATAGGGTTGAGATCCAAACTTTTGCAAAGACTTAGCGTAATCGGAACCATAATAACAACCGTGGTTACGTTATCTAGCAAAGCGGATCCTACTGCAGTTATAAGAGATAGCAAAATGATTAGGAAGAAACCATTGCCCTTTACAACACGAGCTCCTTGGCGGGCTGCCCATTCGAATGCTCCAGTTCGCGACATTACATCGGCTAATACCATCATTCCAGCTAACAAGAATATAACTTCTAAATCAACGTAACTTAAAGCTTCATGAGGAGAGAAGTCAGACACAATTGCTAATGCTGTTACCATAGCAGTCGCGCCAATAATAGCTATAATTGCACTTGGTATACGACTCATAGCTATTGCCATATATGTAATACCAAAAATCACTGCTGCGATGATCATTCTGTTTAGTATTCCCCAATAATTTGAATTGACGAAAATTTATTTTAACAGCGCTATCTGTTTATTGTATTTGTAATTATTACCATATTCGCTCGGTATAATCTGAAAATGAGTAATTCACGTATATCATGTCTTTTCTACTGGTATAATCACCTAATAACTTCTTCAAGAAATAATCAATTTCCACAGAAGCTTAAAATTTATCAGGGCACAACGTAAATGGCTATTCTTCCAATAATCACGTTTCCAAACAAAATTTTACGTCAAAAAGCTCGTAAAATTAAAACAATTGACGGCTCTATAAAACGTTTGTCATATGACATGATTGATACGATGAATGATGCTGGAGGAGTTGGGCTCGCGGCTAACCAGGTTGGTGTGCTAAAGAGGTTAATTGTAGTTCAGATTCCTGAGGAAGAAGCACGTATATATATTAATCCTGAAATCATTTACAGGGAAGGATCTCGAATGGTTGAAGAAGGATGCCTTAGTGTGCCAGGCTATGTCGGCACTGTGGAGAGGTCAATATGGGTTAAATTCCGTGCGTTAGATCTGCAGTCCAAAATGATTCGTATTAAAGCTGATTCGTTGCTTGCACAGGTGCTAGAGCATGAAGTGGATCATCTTAATGGCATACTATATATGGATCATTTGGCAGAACATGAAAAACTTCGTTCTATAAGCCCAGAGGAGTATAATTCGACAATTCGTCCAGATCAAACAACTCTGCAAACTGATGATGTTGAACATTTTCATACTCACTCGCAATCAGAAATAAAGCCACAGTAAATACACACATCTGGATACTGGATTAATTTGAGTTCGGTGTGCCTTAGGTCAATATAATTACTTCATTAAAAACCTCCCTAAATATAGATAATGAATAACTTAAGAGAAATATATATATCAACATCCAGTTTTGGTAGTAACGTTTTAGATATAAAACGCTTTTTTATTACGCATGGAATACAAGCTTATTTAGTTGGGGGTGC
The DNA here is from genome assembly GCA_009392275.1 of SAR202 cluster bacterium. Taxonomy (GTDB): domain Bacteria; phylum Chloroflexota; class Dehalococcoidia; order Lucifugimonadales; family UBA2962; genus UBA2962. The sequence goes on along the minus strand of VFGV01000003.1, from coordinate 33,764 downwards.
GGTCAGGGATGCCTGCCTAAATCGTTTTACTCAAGACTTAGACGTTATAGTTATGTCGCCAGATACCCACGTAAGTTCACGATTGGCCGAGGCGCTTAAAGGTAAACGCATATCACTTGATGCTGGACGTAATATCGACCGAATTGTTTTTGAAAACAATAATTTGACCGTAGATATTACCCATATTGATAATTCAAAACCTATTGAAAACAATCTGATCGAAAGAGATTTTACTATTGATGCAATAGCGGTCAGTTTAACTCAATTAGAAAGCGATACTAAATCAAAACTTATTGACCCAACCAATGGATTTATTGATCTCCAAAATAGCTTGATAAGAGCCACATCTGAAGGGGCATTTAAATCTGATCCAATAAGAATGTTGAGAGGGATTAGACTTTCAGTGCAACTAGGGTTTGTAATCGATCATAATACGGAGGAGTGGATAAAAAAGCATAGTGGTTTACTATCAAATGTTTCTAATGAGCGTATTCGTGACGAATTGTTAAAAATTTTAGCCTCTCCTAATATATCTTCTTCTTTATACAAATTGGATAGTTTGAATTTACTTTCAGTAATAATTCCAGAACTAGATAGCTGTAAAGGCATTTCACAGCCTAATGAACATTTTTACGATGTGTTTAGACACTCTGTAGAAACTCCTGGAATGCTGGAATTGATTTTAAGTGATAGTACAGATAGCCCGGCAGTCAAATTGGTTCCGCGATTCGATAAATGGGACACTTTTTTCCAGCAAAATTTGGCTGATGGCGCGTCCAGGTCGACCTTTCTTAAGCTTGCGGCTTTGTTACATGATATAGCTAAGCCACAAACTAAAACGATTGAAAATAATGGCAGAATACGATTTTTAGGACATGGGAACTTGGGTGCAGAAACTTCACAGGCTATAATGGATCGGTTGAGGTTCAGTAAAAAAGCTTCCGAATATGTAAGTGATATAGTTAAGCATCACCTGAGACCAAGTCAGTTGGCTCCTAAGGGTTTGATGCCATCGAAGAAAGCAATTTATCGGTATTATCGAGACTTAAAAGATGTATCTATTGATACTATTTACCTGAATCTATCTGATTACATGGCTGCAAAAGGAGATAAGATATTAGAATCCAGTTTTGACTTGTCCGACTGGGAACGCCATTGCAAAGTGGCATCTGTAATTTTAAATAATAAGCAAAAAGATGATCCAGATATGTATCTTCGAATAGTAAACGGATATGATTTAATGTCTGAATTGGGTTTAGAGCCTGGCCCTGTTGTTGGTAAACTTATTGATTTGATTGGAGAATCTTATGCGGCAGGAGAGATCAATACTCGCAGAGAAGCTATAGATTTTGCGAGGACATTAATAAAGAATGATAGTAAGTAAAATTTATAGTTTAAAACAAATAGATTGGAGAATTCGTTGCGTAGATATTTCGTAACAATTTTAGTTATAACAGCGTTAATAGTAATTTCTGGCCTAACACTTGGTTTTCAAAACATAAGATTAGGTGGATTCGAAAGAGTAAGCGATAACCCACTCGGACTGCAACTCGGCCTGGACTTACAAGGAGGTAGTCACCTTGTATACCAAGCTAGTTTAGAAGATGCGTTAGGTGAGAAGATACAGCCAACTGAAGATCAAATGGATTCTTTGAGAAGAATTATTGATCGAAGGGTTAATGAAACAGGATTGGGAGAACCGGTGATCCAATTATTGGGTGAGGATCGCTTGTTAGTTCAATTACCAGGTGTTTCAGATCCTGCTAGAGCAAAGACTATAATTGGCGAAACGGCGCGATTGGAATTCAAGCACCGACAAGTAGATGTTTCGGTTCCTGTGGAGTTAAATTCATCTTCTATTGTTGATTCATACATTGGACAATTTCCCGAGTCAGTAATTGATGAAGCCGGTGAAGTGATAGAAATTGCAGACAACCCTTTGGCCGATCTTCCCACATCATCGACCGAAATGGAGCAAATTGTAGCCACTTCAACTGCCGACACCGTGGTGAATGATGATGTTCAAAGTACAATGGAGCCTGACTCTGAGCCTTCAGAAAACGATAATTTTCAAGAAATATCTTTTCTAGTCATCGAACTTGATGATAAAGCAGCGGAAACATTAGATTCAGTCATTCAAAGAATGATTGAATCAACATTGGCTTATGCTTCAGGTCTTAAGAGTCAATATACAGTAAATAGATTGCAAGTATCGATAAGTGGAGGGAACGAAATTAGAACCGTTGAGTTGCCGCTCCAATTAGTGGCGCGTGTACCAGAAACTAACATGTTCGCTATGGCATTGATCACTGGTATTGGCCAACCCATAGCTCCCTCAATTGATAAAACTAATGAATTATTTGGACCTCAAATTGGATTTGATCTGGTTGAAATAATAGGTGCCATTGATGAAGACGTGGGATTAACTGGAGACGATCTGTCTAGAGCATATGCTGGCACACATCAGACTACTGGGGCACCTATTGTAAACATAGAATTTAATGCTCAAGGAGCTAAAAGATTCGGCGAATTGACCAGGGACCTCCTAAATACGGATGATAGATTGGCTATTTTCTTAGATGAAGAAGAGTTAATTGCTCCAGGAGTCAATCAGGTGATTACGGGAGGATCAGCCTATATAGAAGGTCGTGATTTCACCCCTGATAGAGTAAGAGATATAGCGCAATTGCTTGAAGCAGGAAGATTGCCTATACCTATTGAATTAATACAAGAGAGGGATGTGGATGCAATATTGGGCGCAGATTCATTAAAGAAAAGCGTAGTTGCGGGTTCAATAGGTTTATTGTTAGTTATTATTTTCATGATTTTGTATTATCGGGTTCCCGGCTTGATAGCTGGTATTGCTTTAATACTCTATGCAAGCTTTTTAATTACTGTGTTTAAATTGATTCCTGTAACCCTGACTTTGTCAGGTGTTGCAGCTGCAATATTATCGGTCGGCATGGCGGTTGACGCTAATATTTTGATTTTTGAGCGCATGAAAGACGAATTGCGGTCTGGTCGCACCCTATTAACCTCAATAAATGTAGGCTTCAATAGGGCCTGGCCTGCTATTAGAGATGGAAATGTATCCACTTTGATTACTTGTATTATCTTATTTTGGTTTGCAGACACTTTAGGCGCCTCAATAGTTCAAGGATTTGCTGCGACACTAGCAATTGGAGTTTTGATAAGCATGTTTTCTGCAATCACAATTAGCAGGACATTTTTGAGATTGGTTGCTACTTTAGCAATATCTCGCAGGACGGACTGGTTCGTACCAGTAGGCAAGAAATTTTTGCCGAAGAGCAATGATTAAATTCGAAGGAGACATGATTTGAATATAGCTGCAAAAAGAGGATGGTGTTTTTTAATCTCCGCTATATTATTAATTCCTGGCATTGTGTTTTTGATCATCGCGCCTGGCCTTAATCCAGGTATTGATTTTACCGGTGGCAGTACAATGACTGTGAAATTTGCCGATATAACAGATCAACAGTCTATTAGAACATCGCTAGAATCTATGGATATTTCTGACGCGACTGTACAAAACTTTGGTGAAAATACATTTTTTATCCGAACCAAAGAATTAAATGAGACAGAAAAAGATGATTTACTCTCATATTTAGAGTCCGATTTATCTCCTAATGGTTACGATGTTTTATCATTTGATATAGTTTCCCCGCTGGTTGCGCAGGAAACTATCATTGCAGCTTTTTGGGCTCTGTTTGCAGCAGCTATTGGAATATTCTTTTATGTATGGTGGGCATTTCGAAATATTCCGAAGCCATTCAGGTACGGCGCTGCTGCAATAATCGCTCTTTTACATGATGCAGGAGTGATAATTGGTATCTTTGCAATATTGGGTTATGTAGCAGACGTTGAAGTTAATACCATGTTCTTAATTGCGTTACTAACTGTAATTGGGTATAGCGTTAACGACACTATCGTTGTTTTTGATAGAGTGAGAGAAAATATTATATCCGCACCTAATCGATCTTTAGAAGCTAATGTTGATTTAAGTATCGGAGAGACAATCGGTAGATCAATAAATACAAGCCTGACTCTATTGTTGACTTTGCTGGCATTAATGCTGTTTGGAGGACCAACGTTAAAGTCCTTCCTTTTGGTCTTAATTATTGGCGTACTAGTTGGCACATACAGTTCTATTGCTGTAGCTACACAAATTGTTGTTGCATGGGAGAAACAAGATTTTCCTAGAATGTTCTCTAGAATAACTAAGCGTAGATTGCCTGCTTCGGAATAAGTTTACAAATATTTTCAATTTGCTTCACTAAAAACTTCTGCTCTTTGTTACTTTTATTCATTTCAGTTTAAAATCGGAAGGCTACTATCCTACGTTTCTTGAGGAGTAATTTATGAAGATCGGAGCACATGTATCCACTTCTGGAGGTGTGCACAACGCAGTCACTAACGCTATGGCAATAGAGGCTGAGTGCATACAAATATTTGCGTCGTCGCCACGGGCATGGGCATTTAAATCACAGAAGTCGGATTCGGTAGATAAATTCCTGAAAGAAATAAATAACATACCCGTTTTTCTTCATGGAAGCTATCTAGTTAATTTAGGAGGTGACGCCGACTTATTGGAAAAGTCTGTTAAATCATTAATTGAACATATGAACGCTGCCCACCAACTTAATGCAAACGGTGTAATATTTCATTGTGGCAGTCACAAAGGTGCAGGTTTTGAAGCTATTTTAGATCAAGCATTGAACTGTTTAGAGACTGTACTAGATAAGACACCGGAAGATTCGCTACTTATAATAGAAAATAGTGCAGGTGCCGGAGGGCAAATAGGATCAAATTTATCTGAGATCGGTCAATTAATATCGAGAGTAGAAAATCCTAGATTAAAGGTGTGTATCGATACTCAGCACGCGATTGCATCAGGTTATGACATTAGTAAACCGGAAATTCTTGATGTATTTGCAGAAGAGTTTGAGAATGAAATAGGAACAGGTCGTCTGGTTGCTGTGCATGCAAACGACTCAAAAACTGATCTGGGTTCGGGTAAGGACAGGCATGAAAATATAGGTCATGGATATATCGGTGATAATGGTTTTCGTAACATTTTGAGCCATGAATTGTTCAAAGAAATCCCTTTTATACTCGAGGTGCCAGGCATTCAGGGTAATGGACCTGATCTTGCAAACATAAATCGATTAAAAGGTATCAGGGAGAACTGTAAATAGTAAATAATTCAGTGACTTATGTTTAATAAAGATGAAGGTGCTATACGAGCAGCAGTATTAGCTTTAAATGATGGTTTAGTATCAAACTTTAGTCTTGTTATGGGAGTTGCAGGTAGTACTGTTAGTTCTGAGATAGTCACTATTGCGGGATTTGCCGGGTTACTGGCTGGAGCTTTTTCTATGGCTGCTGGAGAATACATATCGATGCGTTCTCAACGAGAAATTTATGAAAATCAAATCTCTAAGGTTAGACAAAATATATTATCAAGTGCTGATGAAGGTAAAAGTTATCTAACCAAATTTTACGTGGACAAAGGGGTGTCTTTAGTAGAAGCGGATAGGTTGTCGGGTCACATGATGCGTAATCCTGATTATGTGCTAGAAACTATTGTTTTGGATAAATTAGGTTTATCCAGCGGACAGCTAGGATCGCCATATAAAGCTGCTCTATCATCGTTTTTCAGTTTTGTGGCAGGGGCCATAGTTCCTTTATTGCCATATATAATTGGACTTGGATCACAATCTTTTATTTCAAGTTTGGTATTGAGTGCAATTGCATTAATTTTGGTTGGAGGGATAGTGGCATTAGTTTCAGGTCGGTCGATGATAATAGGTAGCATTAGAATGCTATTGATTGGTTCGGCAGCAGCTGCAGTGACATTTGGAATCGGTAGGTTAATTGGTGTAGAGCTAATTGGCTAATGGTTTATTAGAGACTTCAAAGAGCTAAATTTAATGATATGAATAATCAATCAAATATGTCAAAAGTACTAGCCTTCTTCAGCGAATCTAAGTTTTGTAATGATTGTGATACTAGAATCAGGTTTGGTGACATCGACTGCCCGCATTGCGGATGTGACTTAGATGATTTGTATATGCAGTGGGCACATAATTTATTAAAAAACTTAAACTGTGAGGAAGAAAACTGATAGGTTTAGTATTACATCATGGAATCCAGTCAGGCTTTGAGTTAAATAAATATGCACGTGTTGCTGAAATGTCTGGTTTTAATTCGTTGTGGGTAACAGAGAGATATTTTCATGAGGAAACACTTTCACTTCTAGGTTTTTTGGCCGCTGCGACCAATAATATTAACTTGGGTGTGGGAGTGATCAATCCGTTTACAAGATCTCCAAGCCTTATTGCCATGGGAGCAGCAACTTTAGATAGATTAAGTGGTGGCAGATTTATTTTAGGTTTAGGCAGAAGTGATAAACGATTAATCACTGGTATTTTAGGACTGGATTACGAAAATTCATTACTAAAACTCAACCATGGAATGATTGCGATTCGAGAGATGCTCAGATCTAAATCTCATGTTATTAGAGAAGATTTGAAGTCAATAAATTTGTCAGTGAGTCCTGTTCAGAATTCATTGCCTATTTATATGGCTGCAATAGGGCCTACAGCTATAAAACTTGCTTCTAAGGAAGCAGATGGAGTCATACTGAATACTTATTCGCCAATATCGTATATAGGGCGCGCGTTAGATATCATAAACGTTGCTTTAGATAAAAATGATAGGGATCCAAAATTATTTAATATAACCTGTATGTTACCTATACGACTAACCGACGAAGTGTCAGATTCTTTGATTAATGAATGTAAATATCGAATAGCTCGTATACTAAGTGAAAAGTTTGTCGGTGAACTACTAATAAGTAAATTAAATTCTACTGAATATCTATCTAAGTTGAGGCAATTTGTTTACGACCAAAATATGGCAGAAATTTATAAGATGATTACTGATGATATGGTAGATCAATATTATGTGATAGGCGACCAGACTCACTGTGTAAAACGTATTAACGAATATATTGATGCAGGGGTTCAGAGTCCCTTGCTATTACCGAGGCTAAATGACTTTGTTAATGTGGCCGAGAAACTCAACCCTACAGTTGTTTTTGGGCATAAACACTAAAGAACTATTACGGCCCAGATTGGGATCTCTTTAAAGCTCTGCCAGCATGTATTCCGGTATGTTTACCGTGATCAACTACTATTTCTCCGTTAACTATGACATAGTCTATTCCCGTTGAGAACTGTTTAGGATTATACCTAGTTGCCGGCGCTGAAATATTATCAAAGTCAAAGACCACCACATCGCCGCGCATTCCGTCACGTAGTATTCCACGGTCTGGTATATCAAGGCGTTGAGCAGGGTAGGATGTCATCTTTCTAATTGCTTCTGGCAATGACATTCTTTTTTCCTCTCGTACATATTTGGCGATTATTACAGGGAATGTGCCGTATGCCATTGCAGGAGGAAAGTCACCTAATAGCAAGGCATCGCTGCCTACCATTTGCAATGGATGTTGTACAAATAAAGGAAGGGTTTCAGCGTCGATACCTTGGGCATGAAATGATACTTGTAAGTCTTCATCAAGTAGTAGGTCGAATAAAGCTTCAATCGGGTCAGTATTCATTATTTCAGCAGCTTGAGTTAACGTTTTGCCTTCAAACTGTTGATTATGAGGTTTCTTGAAATACGTGATCATAACTGCATCCCAACCTCCCCCTAAACGAGCAAACCCGACATCCATATCTGCTCGCATCTTTTTTCTGATCTCAGGGTCTTTCAGGCACTTCATTATTTGCTCTGGTCCGCCGTCCGCAGTCCATTGCGGCAAGAAATATGTCAATCGTGTGCCGCCATGGGAATAAGGGAAGCAATCAAACGTTACATCTATGCCTTCTTTTTCTCGTGCGTCTTCGACGAGATCCAATATGGGTTTTGCCCCTTTATATTTCCCTTTATTATCTGATGGTAGTAAATGTGTGATGTGAACCGGTACTCCACTTTTTCTCCCTATTTCTATCGCTTCTTTATTTGGGTCAAGGTATCCGTCGCCTAAAGGAAATCTAACGTGAGTGTGGTATATGCCACCCATATTGGCTACTTCTTTCGATAGGGAAATTAATTCATCTGTGTCAGCATAACTTCCAGGCGGGTAATCTAGTCCAGTCGACATGCCGACTGCTCCTGCATCCATGCTTTCTTTGAGTATGCCTTTCTGCTTGTCCAGCTCTTTAGTCGTTGGAGCTCTCTGGTCCCAACCCATAGCTCCGACTCTTAAAGGAGAATTTCCCACAATGTACGCAATATTCACTGATACTTTGCGATCATACATGTCTAAGTATTCAGGTACTGAAGACCAAAACCCGGGCAGGTCTGGGGTTCCTTCAAGCCCAGAGTTGATTTGAATCATTCGTTTCAAGTCTTCTAGGTTAGTAAAAGGTGCATATGAATTCCCGTCTATGCCGATAAGTTCAGTTGTCACACCTTGATGCACTTTTGGTAAGTGGTCGGGGTCATTCAAAATCATTAAAGCAGAGTGAGCATGAACGTCTATAAAGCCGGGCGAGACTACCCTATCAGTTGCATCGATAGTCTTTTTTGCTTTTTGACCGGAGTCAGATCTAACGATAGTTACTGTGTTATCTTTTATTCCTACTGACCCAAAAAAGCCAGGGTTTCCTGTTCCATCTATTATCAAGCCATTTTTTATCAATAGATCAAACATATTGCTCTCCAAAGCCGGGATTTATTAAATTAAATTATGTACCCCGTGATTATTTACTTGTAGTTCCAAATTTACTTGGTTTGGGATCCCAAGGATTCCATGTGCCCACTGCTGGAGACATATCTTCGCCAGCAACGTTAAATTTGTATGCTTCTTCAGAAATTTTGTCAACTTTTTCGATCAAATCCGCGTCTAATTCAAAATTCATTTTTGACATAGTGTTTCTCACCTCTGAAGGAGTTCGGAATCCGATTAACGCTGTCGTTACTATCTTTTTATTTAACAGCCAAGAAACAGCCATATCTTGTACTGTGACATTATGTTCTTTTGCTAAAGCATTGAGGGCATCAACAGTGTTTATGTTTTTTTCAAAATAATCAGGTTTAAAGAAAGGCATGCCGAATACATTTTTTGTAGAGCGCCAGTCCCAGTTTACAAATTCAGTTTTTAAGTTCATCTTTTCAGCTAGTATTCCATGAGCTAGAGAGCCATAAGCCATTATCCCAACATCATGATTTTCGCAAAATTCTTTGACGTCTCTTTCTACGCGCCTTTCAAATAAACTATAGCCGACCTGGTTTGTAGTTAGGTCTACATATTTTAAAGAGTCTTCCATCATTGATGGCATGAAATTTGATACACCAATGTGACGTATTTTGCCTGCCGTTCTTAAGTGATCTAATGCGTTCATAGTCTCTTCGAATGGCGTCGTAGGATCAGGCCAATGAATTAAATACAAATCTATATAGTCTGTATTTAACCTTTGCAGGCTATCATCACAACCTTCGATGATCGCTTTTTCTGAACTATCCCTAAATAATCTTCGTTTGTCTGGATCAAATGTTAGTCCCCCCTTGGTGACGAGAATGATGTCTTGGCGTTTGTTTTTAATTGCCTGCCCCATTAGTTTTTCAGAATGTCCTAATCCATAGGCAGCAGCTGTATCAAAACATGTAATTCCATGATCTATTGCTTCATGTATTGCTTGAATAGTCGAATCGTCATCGGTGGGCCCGTATTGTGTCCCACCCATAGGCCAGCCTCCAAAAGTTATTGCTGACACTTCTAATCCAGTATTTCCGAATTGTCTATATTTCAATTATTTCCCTACGACTTTTTTATTATTTACCTATCTTATCAATATCTTAATCGCCGACCATAGGCCGAATCTCATCGGCAAATCTATGCATTTGCTCAATCGTGGCATCAGTAGAATTTGGATCAACTGCGAACCCGATCATAAGACATTCAGCTCCCAGAGCTTTATATTCAGATATATCTGACGCTATTTGTTCAGGTGAGCCTGTGAATACTCTACGCTTACCATAGGCGGTTTGATGCTCTTTGGTATCGTCGTATAAATTGATCGCGAAGGATACACCGATTTCATCCGGGTTTCGACCTTCAAGTTCTGCTATTTCTTTCATTTGGTTAATCCCATCGGCAAATCTTTTGGGGGTATCAAGTGGGTTACGGGGGTTATCTATGATTGGAAACCATACGTCAGCCAGTCGGGCAGCTCTTCTTAGCGCAGGTTTGCTTTCTCCACCCATCCAGATCGGCGGATGAGGTTGTTGTTTAGGTTTAGGTGCAAAGACTATATCGTTATATGAGGCGTATTTTCCTTCAAAACTAGGACTACTATCGCTCCAGAGGTTCTTAAATATTTTAATGTATTCCTCTGTAATTGAACCTCTTTCATTGAATGGCGGTCTATTTAGTGCCTCAAATTCCTCTTTCATCCAGCCGGCACCACATCCAAGTATTACACGTCCGTTTGAAAGCACATCTATTGAAGCTATTGCCTTTGCAGTCACTATAGGTTCTCGATAAGGCACCACCATCACAGATGTTAATAGTCCAACTTTTTGAGTGATTCCGGCTAAGAAGGATAAGACAGTTAGCTGTTCTAAATAATCTCCTTGATCTCCAAACTCGTTGAATTCTCCAGTCTTGGTATAGGGATAATTAGGTTTAATATCGGACGGCATAATGATGTGATCATTAACCCACATAATGTCAAACCCGAGAGCCTCGCCTGTATTAGCGAGTAATTTAAGGTTTTCTGGTTTACCAAATAATCCCTGGGCAAGTGCCCCGAAAGCATATTTCATTTTAGCCACCTATGTTTTCAATAGAATATTTATAAAGCTTTATGCTAATAACTACTAAACCAATCTAATGTCTCTTTGATCGCAATTTCATGCGGGGTTATATTTTCTGTAAATGTTTTCGAAAATTTTGAATGATCTGATACAAAAGGTTTTTCAAATTGGTACAATTTCTCTCGCTTTGCTGCTCGAATTTGAGGGTTAAATATACCCATAAAATTCAAAGTTGATTTTCCTAAACGCCTAACTTTTTTAAGCGTTCCTGCCTGGGTATATATTAAATCTAAAAATTGATTTGTCGTTAAGGTTGGTGCACTTGGCACGTGCCAAACACCACCAGTTGCTTTATCACTTGTTCCCAATTGCTCCATTGCATAAGCGAAATCTTTACTATATGTATATGTATGAGGCAAGTCTATGTCGCCCATTAAAGTGGAGGAACGTCCAGCAAGAGCATTTCTGAAAATGGTAGAGCCCATAGTGGACACAATCACCCCTGGGCCGAACATGTCGCTGCCTCTAGCTATCACAAAATTTAAATTATGTGATTTCCGAGTTGATATCAGGAGATTTTCAAGCAATACACGTCTTTTTGCAGTTTCTCGATTATTGACTAAATACGGGGTATTTTCATTCATTGGCCCGCTGCCACAGTCATAGATTGAAAGACAGTCAGCCAATATTAGTTTTGATCGGTTGTTAAGACATGCTTTAATAACATGCTCGACTTCTGGCGGGAAAACACAGTTATACACAACTGAAGCATCTTTGCATGCTTTCTCAGCACCGCTTAGAGTTGATATGTCTGCTAGAACTATTTCTGCCGGATTATTCCAATATGAGGCAGGTGTTCTTGTTACAGCTCTTACTTTTTCGCCTTTTTCTACCAGATGAGATACTAGCGACAGGCCAAGTGATCCACTAGCACCTAAAACTACACTAAACTTTTCGGTATTAATTGAAATTTCCTTATTTATGAAGCTTGGTTAACCTAAGTCTAATATTATATATTCAGTTTTTTAAATGAATAAATTTGAATCTGTAAAAAATTTAAAAGTAGACGACATCGTATATATGATGCCGTTGCATGTATACCATTCGGAAGAACTCAATGCTTTTTTGAAGGCCAATAAAACTGATATTTTAAAATGGACCACCTGGCAAAATTGTCCTGAAAGTATTTCGGATACACGTGAGCTCATCCGAAACTTTGAATCACAAAAAGTAAAGGGGGAATCTTTAACATTGGGTGTGTGGATATCTAAAGTGTTGGCAGCCTTAATTACCGTGTACTCTACGGATTGGAAAGAAAGTAGTGCATATTTAGGTTACTGGGTATCCCCGGATCATCGTGGTAGGGGATTAGCGACTCGAAGTTGTAACGGACTAATATCAACTTTATTTAATATGGATATTTTCGAAAAGGTATTTATAAAGTGCGAGCAAAAAAATTACCCTAGTCAACGAGTTGCACAGAAATTGGACTTCATAGATTACGAATGTATACAAATAAATGGAAAAAGTTGCGATAAATCAGATGGTTATGTAACTTATGTGAAGTTAAAGATTGATAACACTGGCACTAATTGAGGGCGTTTATTATTGAGGGCGTTTATTAAGGAATGCATAATATGAAAACAATACTAAAAATACTTTTTCTAGGTCTTCTAATCATAAGTACAGTTGTTTGCTCTAATGAAAGTCAAGAAACTGAAACCATGGATCAATCAGAATCCACTTCAGATGCGTCTCAGTCTCAGGCCCAAGCAGATACATCAGATAGAGATTTAGGCTCTTTCAGTGATGGAGCAAACATGACTGATGCAAGGATGGATTTTGTAAGCTTGGTACTAGGTAATGGAGATGTTGTTTCTGCTGGAGGACGTGGTAGAGGGGCAACTATAAGACCGCCGAGATTAGCTACTGCAGAGGTATTTGAAGTAGCTACAGGTGAATGGAAATCTGTTAATGAAATGTCTTCAAAACGTGAAATTCATTGTGGAGTAACTTTAGCAGACGGTAGGGCTATGATAATTGGTGGTGCAGATGAACGCAGAGTTAACCTGAAAACAACAGAAATCTTAGATTCATCTAGTGGAGAGTGGATCAAAGGTCCAAAAATGAAAAAGAAACGATATAAGCATTCATGCGCTACCCTGAATGACGGAACGGTTATCGTTGCTGGTGGTGCGGATATAGGCGTCGTAGCTACAGTTGAAATATCCGGTCCATCACTGGATGAATTTACTCTCACTGGAGAAATGAACGAATCTAGAGCGTTATTTACTTTGACCGTTTTATCTGATGGTAAGGTGCTTGCTGCCGGCGGGTCCTCCAAAAATACACAAGATACCGATTCAGCAGAACTGAATCGAACATCTGCTGAAATATGGGATCAGGCTACAGGTGAATGGACTCTTGTATCACCTATGAACACCGCAAGAGCATCTCACACAGCCAATTTACTCGAGGACGGCCGGGTGTTAGTTGTTGGAGGAATGGGTCCTTTAGCTAGTGCTGAAATTTATGATCCATCGGCAGATACATGGACTTTGACAGGCGAGTTGTCGATGGGCAGGCAACTTCATACAGCTCATCTATTAGATAATGGCACGTTGATCGTTATAGGCGGATCAAATACGTTAGCAGAGACTGAAGTGTACGATATTGAATCAGGGCAATGGTCGATCGGTCCTTCCCTTACTTTCGGGCGTCATCAACACACATCCGTAAAAATGAACGATGGTAATGTGATGGTTATAGGTGGTCAAGCAGAAACAGAAGACGCTGATAGGCGTGAAATGTCTAACTTAATAGAGATATATTCTTCTGGAGAATAAATCTAATCCAAAGGAAGGCACAAGATGAAAACAATGCTAAAAGTACTTTTTCTAGGTCTTCTAATCATAAGTACAGTTGTTTGTTCTAATGAAAGTCAAGAAACTGAAACCCAAGCCGTGGATCAATCAGATAGAGATTTAGGCTCTTTCAGTGATGGAGCAAACATGACTGATGCAAGGATGGATTTTGTAAGCTTGGTACTAGGTAATGGAGATGTTGTTTCTGCTGGAGGACGTGGTAGAGGGGCAACTATAAGACCGCCGAGATTAGCTACTGCAGAGGTATTTGAAGTAGCTACAGGTGAATGGAAATCTGTTAATGAAATGTCTTCAAAACGTGAAATTCATTGTGGAGTAACTTTAGCAGACGGTAGGGCTATGATAATTGGTGGTGCAGATGAACGCAGAGTTAACCTGAAAACAACAGAAATCTTAGATTCATCTAGTGGAGAGTGGATCAAAGGTCCAAAAATGAAAAAGAAACGATATAAGCATTCATGCGCTACCCTGAATGACGGAACGGTTATCGTTGCTGGTGGTGCGGATATAGGCGTCGTAGCTACAGTTGAAATATCCGGTCCATCACTGGATGAATTTACTCTCACTGGAGAAATGAACGAATCTAGAGCGTTATTTACTTTGACCGTTTTATCTGATGGTAAGGTGCTTGCTGCCGGCGGGTCCTCCAAAAATACACAAGATACCGATTCAGCAGAACTGAATCGAACATCTGCTGAAATATGGGATCAGGCTACAGGTGAATGGACTCTTGTATCACCTATGAACACCGCAAGAGCATCTCACACAGCCAATTTACTCGAGGACGGCCGGGTGTTAGTTGTTGGAGGAATGGGTCCTTTAGCTAGTGCTGAAATTTATGATCCATCGGCAGATACATGGACTTTGACAGGCGAGTTGTCGATGGGCAGGCAACTTCATACAGCTCATCTATTAGATAATGGCACGTTGATCGTTATAGGCGGATCAAATACGTTAGCAGAGACTGAAGTGTACGATATTGAATCAGGGCAATGGTCGATCGGTCCTTCCCTTACTTTCGGGCGTCATCAACACACATCCGTAAAAATGAACGATGGTAATGTGATGGTTATAGGTGGTCAAGCAGAAACAGAAGACGCTGATAGGCGTGAAATGTCTAACTTAATAGAGATTTATTCTCCTGGAGAATAAATCTAATCCACTTAAACCTCATTCATATAAAAATTAATTCTCCAAAAACGTGACAGTAGGTTTTGACACCACGCCTGCAGATTTCATTCGTTCAGCTTGTTCGGGAGTAGTTAAAAACCCAAGAAATGCTTCTTTGGATGGGGCAGTGCCTATCACTACCGCATTACTAGGATCATCTAAGTTCTTGTGTGCCTGTGCCATCAACCCAACTGATTCACGGGCATTCTTTGCCCCTTCGCCGTTGAATACTTTACCAAAACTTTCAAAGTCTTTTACATCCATTGATACAACAACTTTTATACTCATAAGACCGCCTTTATATTTCGTAATTTTTCAACTGTAATAATACATAGAGGATCAGGATAATTGAATAGACTGATCATTTTTTCTTTAGTGGTAATAATAAGTGAGAAGCAAATTTCTCATCATGATATATAGTCTGGTTTGCTGTCTTTAATTCACAGTCCTTACCGAATTCATTGCCAGTGTTGGGATTACGGTCGAATCTTGGGAAATTAGAACTTGATATATCTAATCGAATTTTATGACCTGGTAGGAATACATTGCTAGTAGGGTATAAATCTATCGTGAATTCATAAACCTCGCCTGGATTCAAAAGAGATTGTTGCTTAGTGCTATCTCTATACCTGCCTCTAATTATCCCGTCGCATAAATTGATAGCCTTACCATCTGGAAAAACATCTACCAATTTTGCCGTGAAGTCGGTGTCACGACAATCTGTGGACGCAAATAATTTGAGTATTATTGGCCCACTGATTTCCATTTCCGAAGTCAGAGTTTTGCTTGTGTATACGAGAATATCGGCTCTGGCCTCTACCTCTCTTTGATCGAATGCTCCCCAATTTACTATATGTGGATCACAACAATTGCCTCCGCCTTTGGTTGGTACCGGAAACATAGGGTTGTACGTAAAACCATCTGTCTTTTCTTTACCGGGTTTATCAAAAGATAGAAATCCATCTCCGGAAGCAGAATTTGAATTTCCATTACTGTGTAGGAATATAGGGGTGTTTGTTATATCTTTTGGCGGCCAAGATTCCTCGGTACGCCACTCGTTGCTTCCCATCATGAAAATTTTTACGGGGGATGATTGTTCAAAACTGTCCGGTATACCTTTTAACCACTTGTCGAACCATGAAAGTTCGATTTCTTTTAGATCTAGTATTGAATCAACACCAAAGTCTATATCGCCTGCCGTTGTAGTTTCACTGGCGTTATGGACCCAGGGACCGATTATTACATGTTGGTTTTCACGGGCAAATTTAGAACCTCCACGTTCTTGCATACCTTTAAATAGGTTCAAGGTGCCTTGTGGATATAGATCGTACCAACCACCTATGTGAAGGCACGGAATTTTAATAGCCTCTAGTTTGTTTATTACGTTTATTTCATCCCAGTAATCACCGAAATCTGGATTATCAACCCATTCGACAAAGTCTGGAATATTTTTCCCTGCAGCGGATGGTATATCTCTAATGGGCAGATGGTAAAAAAGTCTTTCCCAGTCATAATCATCGATTGTCTGCATGGTTTTACCGTCTGTCCTGAACGACCAAGTTGTATTAAGTGCTAGCTGGAAAGCTCCTCCCTGATAGTGAGGCGCCTCATGCAAATCTCCGCTCATTACAGTTGGTATTATGCATTTAAGAAAATCATTTTCCATACAGGCTGCTTGCCACTGCACATAACCTAGGTAAGAAGGCCCTGCCATTCCTACGTTTCCGTCACACCACTCCTGGTTTCCTATCCAATTAATAGTTTCGTTGCCATCAGTAAACTCATGTTTCCATCTTATGAATTCACCGGCAGAGTCGTGTCTTCCCCTTACATCTTGGCAAACTACAACGTACCCGTTCTGTGAGAAATATTTACCTCTTTCAACTAAGTAATCCATCTGGTTACTGTATGGAGTTCTATACAATATTACTGGATATGGACCAGGTCGGCTTTTAGAAGGGAAATATATGTCCGATGATAGTCTTGTTCCATCAGGCATAATGGTACCAACATCGTATTCAATGCTTGTGCCATCCGGCTTAAAAACTTCTGGGTTCATTAATACCTCATGTATATGCTGGATAATATAATACTATAGATGCTCCGTTAAGCAGGATATTGCATCTGAAGAGTCATTCGCAAGTTTGATATGGACGACTCTTCTGTTTAGGTTCTTTAAAGTTTGCAGATCTCCAATTGCGTCAGCATCGGTAACTTGTCCGAATGTATATGATTTAGTGGGAATTGAAATGTCATTCTCATGTGGTGCTGTTAACATAAGAAAAATCCCCGAGTTAGGACCACCTTTATGTAATTGTCCTGTTGAGTGCAGGTAACTTGGTCCGTGGCCTAAAGTAGTGGCGATTTTATATTTTCTTGCTACTTTCTCTCTCATTGACCTCAGGGCTTGATCGATAGTTGAGTTATGCGGCAGATATGCAAGCAGTGCAAAATAGTCATTAGGCTGGCATGAATTTAAATAACTATTAAGCTTGCTTATTGGGTCAGGTGCAATATTAGCTATTAATTTATTTGTTGATAAATCAGACAGGATTTCATGCGTACTAGTTTTTGATAACTGAACATCTGGTTGATTAAATGGGTTGACTTCCAATACAGATGCAGCAATAGAAATTGCAATCTCCCACCTAAATATTTCAGCACCGAAAGAGTTAATGTTAGACATATTAATTGTGGTTACTGGATGGCCGTTATTTTTTATTTCAGCGATTCCTGTATCCGTCTGCGCATTGTCGTCAGTATCAAGTCTAAGGTAAACAAAGAATCTGTCGTCCCCGTAATGTTCAGGTTTCATTAAAGGCTCTCCAGCTATGGGTATCACGCCTTTACCCGACTTACCCAGACTTTCTGCAATTAACTGGACTACCCATAATCCATAACCAAACACGGAAGGTGACGTAATTAAAGTTAGTTTGTCCTGGCCGCATTTAGCCAGGTATCCTATTGTGGCACCGAGCACAGCTCCAGGATTTTCTGCAGTTGGCTTATCTGGTGCGCATAAAGATCTCATATGTTCTCCTGAATCAATCATCGCTCGAATATTTGCACCTAATAATGCAGCTGGTACTAAGCCAAAATAAGTAATGCCAGAAAATCGGCCCCCTACATCTTTTGGATTTAAAAATGCTTTCCTGAAATTCTCTTTCACAGAAAGTTGATGTAGCGGAGAGTGCTCATCCGTTATTGCCACAAACCGGTTCATTGCTTCGTGATGACCGATCGCTTTGACAATTTCACTCTTAAATAATTCGTAAGTCAGGAGCGGCTCCATGGTGTTGCCTGATTTAGAAGCAACTATCACTAAAGTACTTTTTAAATCTATCTCGTTTAATGCTTTTCCAATAGTTGAGGGAACCGTTGACTCGAGTGGTACCATTTTAGGAAATGAGTTATTCCATCCAATCGTCCGATGAATGACTTTTGCTGCCCTACTACTGCCCCCCATGCCGAGTAGCACGAAATACTTAAGGTTTTCTAACTTGATTTCATTAGCGAAGGCTTCAATTTCTCCGAGTTTAGTTTTCATCTGCTCCGCAGCTGAAAGCCAACCAAGACGTTTTTTGATTGAAGCGTCTTGATCATCCCATAAAGTATAGTCTCTTTCCCAGAGACGACTTATCGTGGAATTTTTATCGAGTTGGTTAAAGTGTTTCTTAATGTCAAGTTCAAATGACAAGCTATGTTCCTAGTTGGGCATTCAGGTTTTGAACATCAAAATACGTGTGATCTCTTACAATTTTACCTTTCTCATCAACAATTAACATAGAGAAACCCTCTATCTCTATATCGTTGGTTTCACCTGAGTCGTTTTTATGGGTCGCTTTCATTTTCCATCTGTGAGCGTTGTGAAAACCTTCAGAAAAATCGTCAAGAAATTCAAGATGAACATCCGGGAAAGTTATAAAAAAATCTTCATACTGCTTGGAGACTTCTTTAGGGTCTGTGACTTCTCCATCTACATTAGAGTTAGTCCATAAGATTGACTCTGCATAATAATTTTGTAAGGCATCTGCATCATGCCTATTGAAATCTTGCCTGTAGTTTTCGTTTATGGCTCTTATTTCATCTGGTGATAACATTACTTTCTCCGTAAATAAATAACTTATTGACTTAACAGTTTATGGATAAATTATAAAAGGTTATACCCTATGATTGACGTAATTAAAGAGCAAAACCCAAATTTAGTAATGGTGGCAACAGAACTGCATCGTAAAGGCAGCATACCAAGTGATTGTTATGTTGTTGACTTAGACCTGGTTGAAAGTAACGCCCTTGAGATATATGAATGTGCGAAACGGCTCGGGCTAAGAACATATGTAATGACCAAACAGATTAATCGTAACCCATCAATGATCCAGACTATTATTAAATCTGGATTCGAATCATTCGTTGCAGTAGATATGGAGTGTGCTTATGTTCTCGATGAACAAAATTGTAAAGTTGGTCATGTTGGCCATCTATCGCAAATTCCAAGAAATAGGATGAAAGAAGCTCTAAAAATGGAACCTGAAATATGGACAGTTCATCATAAGGACCATGCGAGCTTTATTTCTCAAGCTGCGACTGAACTGAATGTTAAGCAGAATATTATATTGAAAGTCATTGATAAGGATGATATGGCATACCCTGCTCAAGAGGGAGGGATATTAATTGACGATGTTCTGCAGACCGCCGATTTTATATCAGGATTCGACAACCTAAATATAGTGGGAGTCACTGGCTTTCCTTGTGCTTTATATGATTTTGAAACACGCAAGATGAACGCAAGTCCTAATTTGAATACCATTATCAAAGCAGCCGAATTATTAGATTCAAAGCTTGGAATAGATGTTAAACATATTAATGCTCCGGGTAGCTCATCTTGTGAAACCATGGAATTAATTGCTTCCTATGGAGCTACTGACGCTGAACCAGGGAGCGCCCTTTGGGGAATGGCGATGCAGCAGATCTATGGAAATGACGTTGGCACTCCTGCACAGGTTTATGTGACTGAAGTATCTCATTGGTCTGGAGACACAGCTCAAGTTTTAGGAGGAGGGTTTTATGCTGATGGAGCGGGGCATGAGATGATGAGCATAAAAAAAGCTTTTGTTGGCGATAGATCAGACACCATACTTAAAAACGAAGTAGATGCCGAAGCGCCAATACCTCAGTGGATGGATTACTATGCTTGGTTATACCCGACTACAAAACAAAAAGTAAAACCAGGTGATACTGCAGTCTACTTTTTTAGACCACAGGTGTTTATGACCAGATCAGCTCATATTGCGACTGTATCCGGTGTAAGCAATGGTAATCCTGTGGTCCAGTCAATATATGATCGATCAAATAACTTAATTCGCCTATAGAAAAACAATGATTTTATTTAAGTGACTTTAGTTCTTGGATGGAGGCTGGCTATGAGCGAACCAAACACCAATACTCCAGCAACCATTAATGCAGCGAGTTGAAATCCATCAATGTAAGAGCTTTGTATTATTTCTTGAGTCATAAAGCCTAGCTTCTGTGGAAGCATTAAAGCAAGAGTTGCTGCAGCTGCAGTAGCACCCAATGCATGACCCAGCTCTCTTGTTGTTTCAAGCATGCCAGATGCAACTCCACGGTGCTCTAAGGTTAATGAATTCATCACTGTGGCATTATTTATAGGGTTAAACATGTTAGTCCCGATTGAGATGATAAACATTAGAAGTGGTAGAGCCCAAAAAGGTATTTGGTTAGCTACTAACCCGATCGTTAGAAATCCGATTGCTATGGCTATTAGAGTTATAGGGCGGAGCCAATCTGGCTTATATTTGTCATAAATTGCCCCGGCAATTACGGGGAGAAATAGGCCTAGAGCCTGACTAGGCAGTAAAACGACTGTGACCCATAAAGGGGATCGTCCAAAACCTTGCTCAACTAAAATGGGAATTAGGGTGAAAGCTCCTAGCATTGAAAAATGATAAATAGTGTTGGTTATCAAAGACAAAGAAAAAGCACTATTTCTGAAGTGACTTAAATCAATTACAGGGTTTCTAGCAAATTTTTCCACAAAAACGAAAACAACTATTAAAAGAAGACCCGCAATATGCATAGGAACGTGATAAGTAAGTCCGTCTGCACTGGTAAAAGACTCCTCGCCTTGGTGGAGATGATTTCCGCCAAGAATTAGTACTATGGCTCCGCTGGCGAGGAATAGAGCTCCTGTCCAATCAATAGATTTCCCGAGC
Organism: SAR202 cluster bacterium; assembly: GCA_009392275.1. Classification (GTDB taxonomy): domain Bacteria; phylum Chloroflexota; class Dehalococcoidia; order Lucifugimonadales; family UBA2962; genus UBA2962. Next base: position 12,634 of record VFGV01000003.1, on the reverse strand, counting down.
TTTGTAATATTCAAAGATTTATTAGATTCAGAGTCTGACTTGATTAAATTGAATGCTAGCCATACTGCAATGATTCCGAGGGGAATAAACGTTGCAAAGACTGGCCTCCAGCCAATAAATTGCAACATTAGTCCAAATAAAGCCAATCCTATGAATGTTCCAAACCTAGCTCCTATTATTAAAAACCCGAAAGCTCTGCCTCTTTCATCTGGGTTAAATGAAGCTGCAACCATAGCATTTGCGTTACCCATAATCATAGCTGAGCCTAAGCCAGCCACTGCCCTGTAACCAATTATTTGCCATAGATCTGTTGCGGTGCAAATAACCCCTGAGGCTACGGTTAATGTTATTAACCCAAACATAAACACTTTATTGTGGCCTATATAGTCGCCTATACGGGCGGAGAGCAAAACAAAACTTCCTAATGCTGTCAGATAAGCAACGACCATTAATGCTACATCTTCGACACCGACATTAAATTGTGATGCTAAAGTAGGAATTGCTATAGCTATAGGTAAGCTTGAAAGTTGTACCAACATGTAACCAAACGATACAGTTATTAGCACTCTTTTTTTATGAGCAGTAGTTAATAATGGTTTAATGCTTGAAAGAATTTTATAATTCCTTGTGTTTTATTATCAGTAGGTTACCGCTTTACTGTAGAATGTAACTCAATATGGAGAGGTGGCAGAGTGGTCGAATGCGCTCCCCTGCTAAGGGAGTAGCCGGTGTATAGCTGGCTCGCGGGTTCGAATCCCGCCCTCTCCGTACTGTAATTTCATTTCTAGTTTAATCCTTAAAATCTGCTGGCGGCGTAAATTTGATGGGCACCAATATAAGGGTTGATACAAGAGATATCACACCTGCGAATATAAAGGCCATTTCTATGTTAAATTTGTCAACTAAAAGGCCAGCAATAATTGGCGATACTAAAATGGCTGGCCAGCCAACTAAGCCAGAGACACCCATTGTCGTAGATTGAATATCTTTGCTTCCGACATCCATGATCGCTGCCTGTGCAATATTTAGTATTGGATAGAAAAAAGCACCTAAGATCCCAATTATTATTCCGAGCAAAATGTCATTTTGGGTTGATACTATCAATAAATACAGCACCCCTAGTATTAAGAAACTCGGAACAAGAATTACTTTTCGTCCGACCCTGTCTGACAATATCCCCATGATTGGTTGGGATATAGCACCCATGGCAAACAGTAATGCTAGGTATACCCCCATTTTTAACGATGAAAAACCTAAAGTATCGAAAAGATATATAGGTAGAAACGTAAGTACAGCTACTCTGGCGCCTGATATAAGAGCATTAGATATTGTTACTGATAAAGCCTGTGGGCTTTTTATTAATGTTTTCAGGTCGGTCCAGTAGGTATAAAAATCAACTTTATTTTTGTCTGAATTTTTTTTTGTATTTTGACCATCAACTTCATTTTTACTAAGCACACGCCACATGATTATAGAGATAATAGCTATTGGAATTAAATGAAACTGAAGTACGGTGCGCCACGCGAATGTCATTATGAAAGCACCAACAATTATTGGACTTAATGAATCACCGATACTGGCTCCGACACCATGCACTCCCAGAGCCATCCCTCGTTTCTTTGGGAACTTCAATGATAGCCCTCCCATAGCTGTAGGGTGCCATAGAGCGACAGATAAACCTATTAGTCCAGACCAGATTAAGGTCCAAGCATATGTTGGTAGAAGGCTTATTCCGAAATAACATATTCCCAAAATTAAAATAGCGGAAATCAATATAATTTTTTGCAGATGCCTGCGTGTGTCTGCAAAGTATGCCACTACTACCATTAATCCACTGGCAATCCCCATCTGTATTGTATTCAATGAACCTAATTGAACTGCAGATAGGCCGAACTCACTTTTGAAGTAAGGGAGTATTAAGGGGAATAGGTTTTGATACCAATGCATTACGATATGGCCGAATGTAATCCAATATAAAAAGCTTGAATCTTTACCACCAAGGTTTGATAACCCCGAATATAAAGGCCGGCAGATATTCATTACAGTATTAGAAAGCATTCAGGCTAGATTACATGAATGTTTTGATAAGTAAATTGATTTTATTAAAAAAGATTCAAATAAATGACGTATTTTTGAGTTGATTAGTAATAATGATTTACAATACAGCCCGTTACGATAATTTAATTACTAAGGAGGTCGTAGAATGGCTAAATATATGTTTAAAGGTAGCTATGCTGCTGAAGGTGTAAGAGGTCTTCTGAAAGAAGGAGGATCATCTAGAATTAAGCACATCTCAAAGCTGTTTGCTGATCATGGTTGCACGCTTGAATCGGCGTATTTTTCACATGGTGAAGACGATGTAGTCGGTTTTGCAGATATGCCGGATAGAATAACAGCTACTGCAATGTCGTTGGCAGTTAATGCTAGTGGAGTAGTAAAAGTTAGTGTTATGCCTTTAATAACCCCAGAGGAAATAGATGCAGCTAGTAAAGTAGTGGTCAACTACAAACCAGCTGGCAGCTAATACCGCAATGAATTTATAAATAGTTTTATGTATGCAACATAAGCCGCGTCAAAACTATGACTCGGCTTATGCTAGTCATTTAAGTTTAATAAACAGTATAATTCGTAGAGCCATACGTTATATTTATCTAATCAAATCTATATATGTGAGATGACTGTCAAAATGAAAATTCTAGCCCTAACTTTACTTTTCGCTCTTGTTTTAATATCAGTGTCTTGTGGCAGTGGAGGTGACTCAGGTGATACTGCTAAGGGAAGTGATACAGATACAACTTCAGAAGAAAATAGGTTTGATCCATCTGCAGGTACAGAGAAAGAAGTGGCTGCTACTACAGGAACATCCGCACCAGTAGGCGATATGGGAGAACAACGAGCGTGGTTTCCAGCGGTGGTGTTGGATGATGGAAGAGTGCTAGTCGCTGGTGGTAAAAGTCCGAAATGGGCTGCAGGAGCAGCGGATACAGCTGAGGTGTACAACCCCAACTCTAATGTTTGGGAATGGACCGAAGCGATGACGGATGCTCGATTTCAAAATGCTATGGCTAAATTGCCCGATGGACGAGTTATAGTAGCCGGTGGAAGAAGTATTGAAAATAGAGCTATAGACACAGCTGAAATATGGGATCCAGAAACAGGGCTGTGGACACCAACTTTACCAATGAACCAAGCACATGAGACCATGCCAATGGTATCTCTTGGTGATGGAAGAGTGATGGTAATTGGTGGAGCAGATGATACATATGCACCTGTAACTACGGTAGAAGTATATGACCCTGCAACAAACGGCTGGGTAGAAATTGACCAGATGTCTGAGAAAAGGATTTGGCATACTGCAACATTATTAAGTGATGGAAGAATTTTAGTTACCGGTGGAGGAAAACCTGACGGCCCATGGATTAAGACCGCAGAAATATTTGATCCGGAGAGTGGCTTGTGGAGCTCGGCAGGGGAAATGAGTGTAAGTAGATCTCAACATACAGCGACGTTATTAAAAGATGGAAGAGTATTAGTAGTAGGAGGTAGGGGTAAAAGGATGACTGCGGAAATCTATGATCCATCTAATAATACCTGGGTTTCAAAATCTGATCTAAACATTCCGCGAGCAGAACATATAGCGGAACTTTTGCCTGATGGTCGGGTAATAGTTGCAGGAGGTACAGGTAGCAGAGATAACCTTGAAATATATGACCCAAGCACAAATAGTTGGGCTATTGTTGGTGATATGTTGATGGGAAGATATAGATTTAATTCGGCTTTATTAAATGATGGAAGAATACTATTAATTGGCGGACAAGCTCTTGATGGAATTCTTGCAGCTACAGAAGCTTTTAGCTTGGACATAGGAGAGGAAATAGAAGCAACTATTTTAAATGTTGACCCATCAGCTGCTGCAGAAGCAACACCTATACCAACTGCAACACCGGTACCAACACCCACACCAGATGTTCAGCAAACGGTAGATTTACAATTTCAGCCAACTATCGATCATGACGGTAGTTCCAATTTTCATGTTGCTACGGAAATTCCGGTGAGAATGGGCCTTAAGCAGAAAATGAACAGTCCTACAGGAATTAACGGTATAATCGTTCAGTTTACCGAATTAATTGAGGATAATCGTTTAACAGGTGGAACGGCTACAGTTAGATTAGAATTATTCACTCCGGCCGGACCTCTTGGAGGCGCTGCTATGACTTTAGAGAGTGGACAAACAAAACCGACCTATAAGAAATTTGGTAAATACTCTGTAGGATTACTATCATTAGAACCTGATCCAGTAACCATAGCAGAAGATGCTAAAGTTACTGTAGTAGTGTTTTTATCCAGTTTACTCAGGTAATAGTTTACTTCAGCAATAAGGATCTATGATGGGTACTAAAACCGATATTCTCGTTATCGGAGCAGGCTCTATAGGAGTGAATAGTGCTCATTTTCTTGCTGAAAGAGGGTTTAAGGTAACGCTATTAGATAAAGATGATGTTTGCGCATCCACTTCTTGGGGTAATGCGGGTCTTTTAGTTCCTAGTCACAGTCTGCCTCTGGCATCTCCTGGAGTTATTTCTCAAGGAGTTAGATGGATGTTTAATTCTAAAAGCCCGTTTTATATCAAAGCCAGATTTAATTTATCTTTGTGGTTATGGTTGTGGAAGTTTAGGGCGGCTTGTACAGCCAAACATCAAAGAGAAGGAGCTGTGGTTCTTCGTGAAATTAGTGAAAAGAGTATGGAGCTATATAATTCGTTTGATGATTTGGGTGATTTTGAGTTTCACTTAGAGCGTAATGGAATCATTTTTTTATATGCCACTCAAGATGGTTATCAGCATGGTATAGAAGATATTGGAATACTTCGTGACATGGGACTCGAAGTCGTGGATATGGATAGAAACCAAGTTAAAGAAAAACTAGGAGGAGTCGATACAACGGCAATAGCCGGAACTTATTTTCCTGGGGACGCCCATTTGGCTCCAGCTGATTTTGTTAAAGGATTGGCTTCTAAAGCTAAAAGTGTGGGTGTTGAGATTAAGACAGATACACAAGTGAATAGTTTTCAAACAAAAGGTAAGAAAATTGTTGCGGCCAACACTAACCATGGTGTGATATATGCAGATCAATTCGTATTAGCTGCTGGGTCATGGTCTCCTGAAATAGCAAATACTCTCGGCCTGAGCATTCCGATACAACCTGCTAAAGGATACAGTGTAAGTTATCCGCGACCCGATACATCTTTAAATATGCCTGTAATGCTTTCTGAGGCAAAAACTGCAGTAACTCCAATGGGGAATATACTGCGTGTGGGAGGCACATTAGAGCTTGTTGGTATGGATTTATCAATTAATCAAAAGCGAGTCGAGTCTCTTATACAAGCGGCCAAAACTTTTTTCCCAAAAATTGAATTTGATAGCCTTCCTATTATTAAAACCTGGGCTGGATTGAGGCCTACCACTCCTGATGGATTGCCATTAGTAGGTCGGCCAAAAGGATTTGATAATCTTGTTATCGCCGCAGGACACTCAATGATGGGTATTTCTACGGGACCTGGTACTGGTTTACTAGTTGCTCAAGAAATTAATGAAGAAAAACATTTTATGCCAACCAAAATGTTTGACCCTAACCGCTTCAATTAGTTTAAACTAAAATATGAATTTTATATGTCTATTCCAAACAACATTAAGCCCACACGAATAGCTTTAATAACTTTAGTCTTATGCCTTATTGCTAGTGCCATGCTAGGTATAATGATCGTGCTTATCGGGGATTTCGGCGAGAGACAAATTAAAATTCTAGGTACGGTTACAGCACTGGCTGGTTTTAGCCTAATTTCTTTGCCCAGTCTTTTTAATTTAGAACGGCAACAGTATCAACTTGTTGCAAAACCGGGAATATTTGCGGGCCTTATTTTTTTCTTATTGATTTTAATTATTATTTGGGGTTCGGGTGATTTTGGTAATGAGATAATGGGCAAATCAACTTTTTCGGCGGGAGTAGTTGGATTTGGGCTTAATCATATTTTGTTACTTTTTATAGTTAAACCTCGAGCCAAAGCACTTCAATTAATCCAGAAGTTCACTTCGGTAACCATCTGTTTTGTAGCATGTATTTTGATAGGAACAATATGGGTTGAGGAAATGCCAGATCCACTTTTTAGAATTTTAATAACTCTTGTTATATTGGATGTCCTAGGCACTATTTCATTACCTATATTAAGTCGAATAACGTTTAACCGTTAATATTAATTTTTAAATAAGTGTTATGGTATTTAATAATTAGATATTAAATCAGAGTTAACTACTTTTTTGAATTGGATCGCTCGGATTGTTCCTCAATCTTTAAATCTTCGGTAGCATCATCCGATATATCATCTTTGCCTGAGATTCCAGATTTAAAGTTTCTAATAGCTTTTCCCATGGCTCCGCCAATTTGAGGCATTTTACCCGCTCCAAAGATCAGTAAAACTATTACCAATATTATTATTAATTCTGTTGGTCCTAATCTAAATGGCATTTGTGAAACTCCAATTATTTCTCAGGTTCAATTTGATGTCCTGGTTATACTAGCTATTAACCATATCTGCGCCACAGCACATTGGAGACTTGATTTTACCGCATCCTTTTGGACAGCGACTAACTCCCACTGTGGATCCATCGTCTTTTTCCAACACTGCATGTTCCAATTCAATTCCACATTTTCCACAGGTGAGACCGGTGACTTCCATGTCACAATCCGTGGTACAGCATGTGTATGTTGTCATTTGTAACCTCCTAATCCAAGTATCTTATGACTGCACATAAATTTTACTCAGCTTACAATTGATTTATTCAGGATACAGTATAAGCATATGATTAGTCTGCATAAAACTAGATCATTATAAGTAATTAACCAGCTATGATTTGTCTGTTAAAATTGACTCAGTGCAAATATAATAACAAGTAATGACTTAATATAAGTCGTAGATCAGTAATTGTTAGAAATTAAAATAATCAATAAAGTTAAGAGGAATTAGTTGGCAAAAAAATCAGCCGTTCAAAAAAATCTTAAGCGTCAAAGAACGGTAAAAAAATACGCTGAGAAAAGAAATAATCTTTTAGCTATAGCTAAAGACCCAAATGCTAAACATGAAACTCGTATGGATGCTCGAAGAGAGCTAGCCAAATTACCGGTAAATGCCAACCCTAATAGGATCGTGAATCGTTGTGAAGCTACTGGTAGACCAAGAGGGTATATTAGATTTTTTGGACTTTCAAGAATTACTTTTAGAGAGATGGCTTTAAAAGGTCTCCTTCCAGGCGTGCGTAAAGCTAGTCTTTAATCTTTAATTTGTCGCACTGACATCACGCTGAGTTTGTCACATCAATCGAATGGTTTTTGCGTTTAATTCATGTAAATCCCACCATCAACATTGAATGCTTGACCGGTTATGTTTTGGGCATCGTCAGATGCTAGAAATGCTGCCACCTTGCCAATATCAATAGGGGTTTGTTCACGTTTCATAGGGACCCAGTCTTTGACTAGAGCATCAAATTCGTCTTTGTCTTTATATCCACTTCTTAACGTGCCAGGATTAAAATTTCCTCTATGATCTGTTATACGCTGGGTCATTGGGGTCCAAACTAAGCCTGGACAAATTGCGTTCACGTTAATGCCTGATGAAGCTAGTGCTGCGGCTTTGGATTGCGTCCAGTTAACTACAGCAGCTTTAGTAACACAATAAAATGGTAATGATCCGCCTCTTCGGGCTGCAATTGAAGCAATATTGACTTGTTTACCGTAGTTTCTCTCAAGCATGTGTGGGGTGACTGCATCTGAGCATCTAACTACGCCGCGTACATTTACATCAAAAGTCGTTTGCCAGTCATCATCATTTCCGTTTTCCCGAGTCCACCATTTTTCAGCTCCAATTATTCCGGCATTGTTGACCAGAATATCAATAGATCCATATGTAGAGATTACGGATTTGGTCATATCATTTACCGAAGTATCATCGGTTACATCAACGTTAACGTGTGATGAATCTTTGTTTAAAAGACGGCTGTATACAGAATTAGCCGCATCTTCATTTTTGTCCGCGACCACTACTATTGCGCCTTGTTGGTCAAGCACGGTGCAAATCCCAGCACCAATTCCTTGGGCTCCTCCCGTGACGATTGCTATTTTTCCTGTGAGGTCGGCTATCATAATTACGCTATTGGTTTTGGTAATAGCACGTACGCGCCTCTAGATAAGGCTTCGTATTAACTGTGTTGATTTATGGGGTTTTAATATAACTAAGAGTTTTCGCTGGTGACTCCTAAACTTTATAAAAAGTATCGGCCAGCGAAAACTCTTAAGTTGATTTATCCTAGGTCTTTAGCGGCTTTTTCAGCATCAGCAGCGCTAAGGATCCTAAATACCTTCTGAGTAGGATCTTCAGCTGCGACGCCTTTAATAGCTTTTCGGCCGTTTTTCATTGTTACGAGCTCAGGGTTCTTGATCTCGACAATTTTCTTTAGTTTCACACTATATGCTGTATATGCCATTGTAACTCCCTGTATAACATAATATTGATAATGCCACCTTACAATAAATTATCGTGTTTTAGGTAGCAATATATATAAAAATTAGCCTTATTTGAACTAAATTTAGGCTTGTTATCGCAAATTTCGCGTTTTTCACAATTTATACTTGGCTCCATCTTGCGATTTGCACTAACAAAATTTAGGATGTTTATAAGATATTTATAGACTGTAAACATTATATTTCTGGAGAATTTAATTGGATTCAAAATTTGAAACTAACGAAGAGGTTGTGCTGGCAGCTAAAAAAGCTCTAAACCAGGGCGCATGGAATTATTTAGTTGGTGCCTCAGAGTCGGAGACTTCGATGCGCCGAAATAGATTATCCTTTGATAAAGTCGGGTTCAGGCCAAGGGTATTAGTCGATGTATCAAAGATAGATCCATCTACATCTTTGCTAGGACATAAATTGCGAATTCCTGTAATCCTTGCTCCAATAGGTTCATTACAAGTCTTTGAACCCGAAGGAGGTATTGCTTCTGCAAAAGCCGCTGATAGTTTTGGGATTATTCAAACAGTAAGTTCGGTAACATTGCCTTCGCTTGAAGACATAAGTCGAAGCACAGATAGTCCAAAAATTTTTCAACTGTATGTCCATGGAGATTGGGAATGGACTAAAGATATTGTAGACAGGGTGGTAGCTTCAGGTTATGAATCTCTCTGTGTAACAGTGGATACAGCGCATTATAGTCGCAGAGAACGCCCATTATTAATGCGATGGCAGCCTCCTACTCAGCGTAGGCCGAATGACAGGTTTCATCAAGCTGCATTGACTTGGGACGCCATGGCTAAAATTAAAGAAAGATCTGGATTGCCGTTTATGGTTAAAGGTATTGCCACAGCGGAGGATGCAAAATTGGCTGTAGAACATGGAGTAGATTTCATATGGATATCAAATCATGGAGGCCGTCAATTAGATCACTGTTTAGGGACTATGGATATGTTGCCAGAGATAAGAAACGTCGTTCAGGATAAAGCAGAAATAATAGTAGATGGGGGAATACTTAGGGGTTCTGATGTAGTAAAAGCGGTGGCATCTGGTGTTAGTGCTGTTGCTATTGGTAAGCTTCAGGCATGGGGATTATCTGCAAATGGAGTATCAGGGTTAGTTAGGGTGTTGGAGATTTTAGAGGATGAAATGATTGTGGCAATGGGTTTATTAGGAGCCCCATCAATTTCAGACCTGACTGGCAACTTTGTTTGTCAGGCTGACCCTGTGGTTTTGCCCCATGAAATGAGTACTTGGGTAAATATGCCTTTTGGTAGTCATGCAGACCATCCGTACAAGAATCGGATACTTTGATGGCACGTATTATTCGACTTATTTAGTTGCTGCAGCGGTTTGCTTTATCCGTTTTTCAAATCTGAGACGTTCTGTAGTTGAAAGAATTCTTTTGCGGAGTCTTAGGTGGTCTGGAGTAATTTCAATCAACTCTTCTTCAGAGATAATATCTAATGACTCTTCCAAAGATAGTTCTATAGGTTTGATTAGCTTTGTGGTTATATCTGCAGTTGAAGAACGCATATTTGTTAATTTCTTTTCCTTACATACGTTAACTGCAAGATCAGTAGGTCTTTTGTGTAGGCCAACAATCATTCCTTCATAAACTTGCTTTCCAGCCGAGATCATTGTTTTTCCTCGCTCTTGAGCATTTGTTAGTCCAAATGCTACGGAAGTGCCTGCTTGTGAAGCCACCAAAAATCCTTGAGTGGATTGGCTGACAGTGCCTGTCTTAAACTTATAACCTGCGAATGTACTGGACATTATTCCGTCGCCACGAGTGGCATTTTGGAAAAAAGAACGGAATCCAATTAAACCTCTGGTAGGAATTAAAAAGCGCAGCCGCAAGATTCCTGACCCATCATTAACGACGTCTTCTAATACTGCCAGCCTGTGATTTAAGTTTTCAGTTAAAACCCCATAATGAGATTCATTAGTTTCTATATGCAGAGTCTCATAAGGCTCATGTGTTTTGCCATCAATCAGTTTAAATATAGGCTTCGCTTGAGAAACTTGGAATTCGTATCCTTCTCTTCGCATGGTTTCAGCTAAAATAGAAAGGTGTAATTCTCCTCTTCCACTAACATTAAACTCATCTGTATTATCTGTCGGTGAAACTCTGAGACCTACATTTGTGCGTAGCTCGTCTTTTAACCTTTTATATAATTCACGTGTGGTGTGATAATCTCCCTCTTTTCCCATAAGTGGAGAGGTGTTAACTCCAAAGGTCATTTTTACCGTTGGTTCATCTACATGTATTGGAGGCAAAGGTTCTGGGTGTTCGTGGTCAGCGATGGTGTCTCCAATATGAACATTTTCTAACCCGGTTATCGCAACTATTTCTCCCACAGATGCATGGGAAACTTTTACTTTCTGCATTCCATCAAACACAAATGTGTTTTCGACAGTGTGGTTTGAAATCGACCCATTTGTTCCTATTACAGCAGCCTTAGATTTTTGTGAAATCGTTCCTCTTGATATTTTGCCAATTGCTATCTGCCCAGCATAATCATCGTGGTCAAGAGCCGTGACCAGTATTTGAAAAGGATCTGAATCTGATCCTTTTGGAGAGGGGACACGATCTAGTATTACATCTAAAAGAGGGCTGATACCATCATCAGGCTGGTCATCTAGGTTTAGTACTGCGTATCCATCTCTGGCAGACGCGTATAAAACAGGATAATCAAGTTGATCATCATTGGTTGCCAAATCAAGAAAAAGATCATCAATTTGGTTTAGAACATCATTAGGCCTGCGTTGTGGTCTATCTATTTTGTTGATGACGACAATTGTAGTCAGTCCATAGTTGATTGCTTGTTGTAGAACGTATCTGGTTTGAGGCATTGGTCCATCAACTGCATCAACTAGTAATATACACCCGTCTGCCATGTTCATTACACGTTCAACCTCTCCACTGAAATCGGCATGGCCGGGAGTATCAATAATATTAACCTTTACGTCCTTGTACCGTATTGATGTGTTCTTGGCTAGTATAGTTATCCCTTTTTCTTTTTCTAAAGGATTACTATCCATTATCAATTCGCCAGGCTCTTCTCGATCATCAAAAGCATTATTCTGTTTCAGTAATGCATCGACAAGAGTTGTTTTGCCATGATCTACATGCGCAATTATGGTTATGTTACGAAAATTCGTTGTGGACAAAGGTTTGCAGGTCCTTAAATATTATTTAGATACAAAATGATCTCATATGTAATGGGCAAACAGAATGGTTATAAGATTGATAAGTCCATAAATTTACGAGCTTGTTTTTTATAACTATATGTGTGGCACTCATGTTGATCGGGCATGCAGCAGCAAGATAGTTAAATTAAGCCTTTAATACGATCTGTATGTTTAATATAGCCGTTTTAATCATTATATGGCATCGTACATCATTTCGTTGTTAATAGTGTTCTCTAGTGGCGATTGAGTTTTACGTTAATTTCTATAAATGGCGTACTCACATCTTTAATCACAGTTAATCGCGGAGCTGGCGAACTTTAAACTACTGACTCCTATTTACAAAATAATTGCTGATCAAAATTGGCATTACAATCTTAAGTAATGCCCCCTGATTCGCCATCGGGGGGGGGTAATATATAGGAACGGTGGTGGAGCTGAGGAGGCTCGAACTCCTGACCCCCTGCTTGCAAAGCAGGTGCTCTCCCAACTGAGCTACAGCCCCACTTCGATTAATACTTAAAGGGCCGCATATGGACCCTTTAAAACTTTAACATTTGAATAGTAGAAGGAAACGCTATTTACTGATTTAACAAATTATTCAATTTGCTTGGTGCAATTACTTGCACCGGTTTTTTTGATGTAATTGCTTACATCTATTTAGGCTATAGGCTATTTAGAACGTACTTGTCTTTTAATGAGAGCTCCCTTAAGTAAATACCTAAGTCATGCTCAATCACTATTGGAGTAAGTACATCCACCCATAGACCGACCTTGATTCTCTTTAAATTCATCGTGAGACTTTACTTAAAGATCCTCATAACTCCCTAGAAAGGAGGTGATCCAGCCGCACCTTCCGGTACAGCTACCTTGTTACGACTTC
>VFGV01000002.1 GCA_009392275.1 SAR202 cluster bacterium | reverse complement strand
TTCTAAATTAACACTTATGCTATACTTTCGTCAATTTGCAAGATAGGCCAAAGAGCCGATGCCACAGGGCTGAATACATCAATAAACCAATGGATAAAATTGTAGACATTTTGAAAAATGGCGGAGTGGCCGCTTTACCTACAGACAATCTGTTTTGCCTGGCCGCTGATGCATCAAATGAAATTGCAGTAAGTAAGATTTTTCGAATTAAAGGGCGTGCCGAGTCAAGTGCAATACCCGTTTTGATAGCAGATTTTTCAGATATATATAAATACACAATCGATCAACCAAATAACTTGGATTTAATTTTACAAAAGTATTGGCCCGGTGAATTAACGATAATACTTAAAAAAGCCGCTACACTGGCCCCAAACCTATCTCCCGGAATGGACACTATAGGAGTTCGAATGCCAGACTCTGAGTTTATAAGATCTACTGTTCGTAAGTTAGGTAAACCTATAACCGGAACAAGTGCAAACTTGTCTGGTGAAACACCAGCGATGACAAGTGATCAGGTTGAATTATCCATGGGTAGCAAAGTTGATTTCATATATAAAAATGCTACAACTACTGGAGGTCTACCTTCCACAGTTCTTGACCTAAGCACAAGGCCAGCACGTATACTTCGTCATGGAGCAATAGAGAAAAGCGAATTACAATCTACATTGAAATTACATAAACTAGATTTATCTATTTAGATAATACTTTCTACTAACATATTAAAAATACTCTGGACAAAATATTGGTACTTAAAAATAACAATCAGCTTACAAATTTGAACGCCTTGATTAACGATGAGATATCTGCAGCGATATTAAGTCGAAAAATAGGTCTATATAATTTGATGTCATATCATTTTGGGTGGACTGGGAAACCGGGTGAGGACTTTATATCAGCTCCAAAACACGATCTGCATAATCTACGCAGGTATGGATTGGCATGTTTAGTAGCTGCGATCAGTTTAGACAACGAAACTGGTGAATGCCCTGCAGCGGTCTCAGCAGGATCAGCAATTGAAATGCTCGCTACATTCGCTGAGATACATGATGACATTCAAGCAGGCAGACCAGTGAGAAATGATCGAGACGCTGTATGGTGGGTTTGGGGGCCAGCCCAAGCTATTAATGCAGGGGATGGATTACATGCTTTAGCTAGATTGGTAATTCTGAATCTTACTGACAAAAATATAGATTCCAGCTTGGTTTTTGAAGCGACTAAAGTTATTGATAATGCAGCATTAGCGATGTGTGAAGGTAGATTTATAGAGCTAGAGGCTCAAGAAAGAATAGATATTACTGTTGAACAATACTTGGATATGGCGCAGGCAAAAAGTGGATCGATAATGGCCGGAGCAATGAAACTTGGCGCGATGCTAAGTAAAACCGGTTCTCTGGCTGATGAATTCGCTGAATTCGGAACTAACATAGGCATTGCAACGCAGATAGCTGATGACATTAAAGAACTATATGGTGAGCCTTCGAATACTAGCGCCATCAATGACAGGCCGTCAGAAGAGGTATTGAATAAGAAGAAACTTCTGCCCATTATTTCAGCAATAAGTAACGCCGATATAACCAACAAGCGTAAATTGGGGGAAATATATTTTAAACGGGTTTTAACACCCGATGACGTAAAAGATGTTCGTCAGTTAGTATCTGATTTAGGTGGCAAAGACTTTGCAAAACAGACTTTAAACGATTATATAGATACAGCTTTTAAGTCAGTCTCGAAGATAGACTTTAACCAAGAATTGCTAAAATCATTTACAAAGATACTAACTAACGTTGACTAATAGCACCCTCAATAGCAATTCAATAAAAAAGCATGACATAAAGGACAAAACCGTCCTAATTCGAGTGGATTACAACCTTCCTATGGATCCTGGCACAACAAACATTGCTGATGACAGTCGAATCTTAGCTAGTATTCCTCAAATTGAATATCTTCTTAAAAGAAATTGTAAAGTTATTCTTTTATCTCATCTTGGCCGACCAAATAGCAGTTCTGACAAAGAATTTTCTATGAAGCCAATAACAAAACGGCTAAGCGAGCTCCTGGATAAACCTGTATTACAACTACCAGGATGCAAAGGAAAAGAAGTAGAGAACCAAATAAAACAGTTGCCATTTAAGTCAGTGGCGATGTTGGAGAATATCCGATTTGAGTCAGGAGAAACAAAAAACAATCCCAGACTATCTAGAGAACTCGCGAATCTTGCAGATATATATATAAACGATGCTTTTGGAGTAGCACATAGAGCACATGCATCAACTGAAGGAATTACAAAACATATACCTTCATACATGGGGTTTTTAATGCAAAAGGAGCTGGATATTCTGGGTAAACTTATGAGTAATCCTGATAGGCCTATGACAGCTATCATTGGAGGAGCTAAGGCATCGGATAAGATGGGGGTGTTGAAAAACCTATCTAAAACAGTAGATTCAATCATAATCGGTGGTGGTATGGCAGCAACTTTTATTAAAGCTAAAGGCTTTAGTGTAGGATTATCTAAATACGAAGACGACAGGCTGTCAGAAGTAATTAATCTTATGGAAGATCACAAAAACAGAGCGGAAATAATAATTCCGCATGATGTAATTGTTGCTGACAGATTTCACGCAGATGCAAATTTTCAAGTAGCAAGTATTGACTCGATTCCAGAGAACATGATCATATTGGATATCGGCCCTAAAACTTCACAAATATATAACGGTACTATCTCTGGATCTTGTACCGTTATGTGGAACGGCCCGATGGGCGTGTTTGAGTGGAAAAACTTTTCTTCTGGTACTATAAACGTAGCCAAAGCAATAGCTGGCTTGGAAGATGGCACTACAGTCGTTGGGGGAGGTTCAACCGCAGATGTAGTGTCAAAACTCAAGTTGAGCAATAATGTGACCCATGTATCTACTGGTGGAGGTGCAACTTTAACTTATTTGGAGGGGAAAGCTTTACCAGCAGTTGAGGCAATAATTAAAAATGATTGACTTTCCGGAAATAGAAAACTTAACAAGAAAAACATCCTCCAGAATTTTATTTGTTGTAGTGGATGGATTGGGAGGGTATTTCGATGATTCCACCAACAAATCCGAATTAGAAGAAGCAAGAACTCCTAACCTGGATAAATTATCCAGAGAGAGTGCTTGCGGGTTATCTATACCCGTAGACCACGGTATAACACCGGGTTCCGGCCCAGGCCACCTGGCACTATTTGGATATGATCCGATTAAATTCCAAGTAGGCAGGGGAGTATTAGAAGCCTTAGGCCTGGGATTCGAGTTAAATGAAAATCAAATAGCCATTAGGGGTAATTTCGCACTTACAAATAATGAAGGAGTAATTACGGATCGAAGAGCAAACAGGATCTCCTCAGACAAAAGCACAGGCTTAATAAAATCACTTTCAAGCATAACAATTCCAGGCTTCAAGATAAACGTGGAACTGATTAGGGATCATCGCTTTCTATTAGTTTTAACTGGCGAAAATATTGCACCAGATTATTACCCTTTCGTATATGATACAGACCCAGGTTTAAATGGCTTAAAACCTTTGACGTGTCAGCCAACAAACAAGGCAACCAAAAATATTGCCGATGCAATTAACTCTTTTGTCATACAAGCACACGAATTATTACATGACAACCAGCATGCCAATACGATACTACTGAGAGGAATTTCTAAGGCGCCAACTTTTCCTTCGATGCAGAAAAAATACAAGTTGAGCCCAATTGGTATTGCTGCGTACCCAATGTACTTAGGTTTGGCAAAATTGGCCGGGATGGAAATTGCTGCAAAAAACACAGGTTTTGCTGAGGAAATTGAATCACTAAAATCAATGATTAAACTAAACCAACATGATTTCTTTTTCCTGCACTATAAACCCGCCGACGCCGCAGGAGAGGATGGAGACCGAAGGGCTAAAGTCAAAGCCTTAGAGGATTTTGACAAGTCAATTCCTGACATTAAAAATATTGGTGCAGATGTCCTTGTAATAGCAGGAGACCATTCCACTCCCGCTGTTTTAGCTTCTCACAGCTGGCATTCAGTGCCATTTTTAATCAACACAAGTTTTACCAAGGCAGACGGGCAGGGGAGTTTCTCTGAAAGAGAATTCAGAAACGGTTCTTTAGGTTTAATTAAAGCTAAATCGATTATGATGCTCGCATTAGCGCATGCAGGGAAACTGAAAAAGTTTGGCTCATAACAGAGGTATTTATAGATGTCAGAAATTATAGTAGCAGCAAATTGGAAAATGAATAAAACCGTGACTGAATCTAATGATCTAGTCAAAGAGATTTTAAAAGAGGTCCCTGTGATTGATTCGGTTACATGTATCGTTTTTCCTCCATTTCTATCACTTCCATCAGTTGCAAATTTGATAAAAGGCTCTTCTATCAAATTGGGAGCCCAAAATATGCATTCAGCTCAAAAAGGGGCATTTACGGGAGAGGTTTCAGGATTGATGCTGCAAGATTACTGTTCATATGTACTACTGGGACATTCGGAACGTCGCGTACTTTTTGGTGAAACGGATGAATTTGTTAATGAAAAACTTGCTGGAGCAATAGAGTTTGGTCTAAGGCCTATAGTGTGCGTTGGCGAACAATCTTCAGACAGAGCTAGAGGTTTAACTGAAAATGTTATCAGAAGTCAAATCAAAAACTCTCTGAAGGATATCGAGGGAATTAACGACATAATAGTTGCTTACGAACCTGTATGGGCAATCGGTACAGGTACTGCCGCATCACCAGAAGATGCAGAAGAAGTTAATAAGTTCATAAGGGACGAACTAGCCTTAATGTTTGGCTCTGAGAAGGTTTTACAAACTCCAATCCTATACGGCGGAAGCGTTACAGAAGATAACATTGCTGAATTTCTTGCCAAACCGAATGTAAATGGGGCTCTGATTGGTGGAGCTAGCCTTAGCTCTGAGGGGTTCACACAAATATTGCAAAACGCTTGTAATCTCACGTAACGTTTTAAAGACGTGGAGCGTATCTATTTATGAGTATAATTCCTCTGGTATGCGTCTTAGGGCCCACCGGTATAGGCAAATCCCAATTCGCATTGGAATTTGCACAACTTAACTCTGGTGAAATAATCAGTGCCGATAGCAGGCAGATATACAAGGGTCTTAACATTGGTACTGCGACTCCAAATGAAAATGAACTTAAATCAGTTCCTCATCACTTAATAAACTCGCTAGATCCGGACAAGGAATACGGCTTAGCTCATTTCCTGGAAATCGCTAAGACTAGAATTCATGAGATCCAAAACAGAGGAAATCTACCTATTGTCGTTGGAGGCACGAGCCAATATGTATTCGCTCTGATAAACAACTGGAATGTGCCAAAAATTGCTCCAGATAAAGAATTCAGAAAACAACTAGAGGCAAAAGCTCATACACACGGATCACTTTCAATTTACGAAGATCTTGTTGCACAAGATCCCGAAATGGCCGAGGCAATCGATTATCGGAATGTTAGGCGGGTTATCAGAGCATTAGAAATTAAAAAATATCAACCGGAATCTGTTAATAAGTCTGTAGGTAATAATAACTTTCAAGCTTACTCTGTGGCATTCACAACATCGAGAGATGATCTATATAAATTGATTGATCACCGTATAGATAAGATGATTTCAGATGGATGGGTTAAAGAGGTTCAAAAACTTATTGATAAAGGTTACGATGCCACTCTGCCATCAATGTCTAGCATTGGATACGCTGAAATAATAGAACATCTGACATCTGGCTCAAAACTTGAGGATGTAATCAAAAAGATTAAAACAAAAACTCATAAACTTGCTAGAAATCAATATGTTTGGTTGCGCAAGGCTGATTGGATCGTTTGGTTTGAAAGCTCAAATAATGGACATAATCAGGCACATCAATACCTTAATGATCAATTAAAACTGCATGCTAGTAAAGGTTAATTTAATATAAAATGATCAGATGAACTCTGAATCTAATACAACAATAGAATTTACAAAAATGCATGGTGCGGGCAATGACTATGTATTTATAGATGGCAGAAATCTTAATTTAAATTGGAGTTCACTATCTGTATCAATCAGCGATCGCCATTTTGGAGTAGGATCTGACGGATTAATAGTTGCATTACAATCAGAAGACGCTGATATAAAAATGCAAATGTATAATCTCGACGGATCTGAGGGTAAGATGTGCGGAAACGGGATACGCTGTTTTGTCTCATTTGGCGTTAAAATAGGACTGCTAGCCAAGGATTCAGATACCTATTTAGTGGAAACTGCCTCAGGTATTCTGGAGGTTACTCCTATTTGGGAACATGCACAGATGGTAGCTGCGTCGGTAAATATGGGACAGCCAAGATTTCGAAGTTCGGATGTGCCATTCAAATTAAAAGGCTACGATACACTTCAAGACCATTACTTGGAAATTGAAGAACAACATTTTGCTATATCAGCTCTGTCTATGGGAAATCCACACGCCGTAACTGTCCTGGAGACTCCGATCAACGACTTTGATTTAGCTCATATAGGCCCAATTATTGAAAAACACTCTATATTTCCCGAGCAAGTTAACTTTGAGATTATCAACATATTGAGCCGCGATTTGATAGATTTAAAAGTCTGGGAGCGTGGTTCTGGCCAGACGCTCGCCTGCGGAACTGGAGCATGCGCCGCCGCAGTGATAGCAATCAAAAAGGGTCTTGTTAACAACAAAGTAACTGTGAAGTTGCCTGGTGGAGATCTTGAAATACACTGGGAGCCTGGCTCTGATGTATACATGAAAGGTCCGATTGCAACAACTTTTGAAGGTAAATACAGGCTAAACTAAACACAAAAAGAGGATTTAAATGAAGTTTGCTCAGCGTATCGATAAGGTTCCGCCATATCTCTTTGTCGAGATCAGTAAAAAAATAGCTAAAAAGAAGGCGGAGGGGGCTGATGTCATAAGTTTCGGCATAGGTGACCCGGACATACCTACACCCGATGCAATCATAGCCAAGTTATCTGAAACATCTCTTGATTCAGTAAACCATCGTTACCCTGAGACCGATGGGCTACCGGAATTACGCCTGGCAATGGCGGATTGGTATCAACGTAGGTTTGGTATAAAGCTTAACCCTGATACTGAGATACTGCCTTTAATAGGCGCTAAAGAGGGAATAGGGCATGCATCTTTATGTTTTATTGATCCAGGCGATATAGCCTTAGTCCCAGACCCTGGATACCCCGTTTATTCCGTTGGAACTTGGTTTGCAGGAGGCGAATGTGAATGGATGCCTCTAACTTCCAACAATGACTGGCTGCCCGACCTTTCATCTATTTCAAGTGAAACAGCATCTAAAGCTAAAGTAATGTGGATAAATTATCCAAACAACCCAACTGGAGCTGTTGCTGATCAGTCATTTTTTGATAAAGCAATTGAATTTGCGCTTAAACATGATATCGCTTTGCTTCATGATGCAGCTTACACAGAGAATTATTTCGATGAATATAAGCCTATAAGTATGCTTAACTGTTCTGGTGCTATTGAAGCAGGAATCGAGTTCCATTCATTATCAAAAAGCTACAATATGACCGGCTGGAGAGTAGGCATGGCAGTTGGCAACCCTGATATGATTCAGGCATTAATGACTGTCAAATCCAACCTTGACTCTGGAATACCTCAAGCTATTCAGTACATGGCAATAGAAGCTATGAATATGACGGACAACCAACTTCGCGAACGCAACAATATTTACGAAAAAAGAAGAAATAGAGTAGTAGAAACCTTAAATTCTATTGGCATTGAACTAGATCCGCCGAAAGCAAGTTTGTACGTGTGGGCGCCTGTGCCAACTGGGTACGATTCAGCGAGTTTTACGTCTCTGTTACTTGATGAAGCAGACATCGTCGTTACTCCCGGAAATGGATATGGTCCCTCCGGAGAGGGTTATATCAGGCTTTCACTGACGATAAACGATGTGGATATGGAACGCGGTCTTGATCGTCTAAAATCACTGGAGATTCCAAAGAAGTAATGGAGTTAAACTCATAGCCCGAATTAGAAACCGAAGACAGCCCGGTAAAGATCGTTTGGTATACACGAAAAAAAATACGGAACGAGTTTTACTTGTGGGAGTTGATCTTTACGGGCGCAAAGCCCAGCTGTCTATCCAGGATTCAATCGAGGAGTTGAGAGAACTGGCCTTAAGCGCCGGTGCAGAAGTAATAGGAGTTTTAACTCAAAAATTAAGGCGCTACAGCCATTACTATCTGGGTCAAGGAAAACTTGAAGAACTAAAAGAATTAATTATTGAAAATTCTATCGGTACTGTAATCTGCGATGACGAGTTAGATCCCAACCAACAACAAAACCTGGAGAAGGTTTTAAAAAAAGTAAAGGTAATAGATCGAACAGCACTTATATTAGACATTTTTGCTTCCCGTGCCCAAACCCGCGAAGGCCGGTTACAGGTGGAATTAGCACAACACGAATATTTACTGCCACGATTAGCTGGCCAGTGGAGCCATCTTGAGCGCCTAGGCGGAGGGATTGGTACAAGAGGTCCCGGAGAGACTCAGATCGAAACTGATCGAAGATTAATTCGTAACAGGATTATAAAGCTTAAGAAAGAGCTGGAATCAATACGTACTCATAGAAATCTGTATCGGGAGCGCAGAAGAAGAAGTGGAGTAGACGTAGTTGGCCTGGTTGGATACACCAATGCGGGAAAAAGTACTTTATTAAATACCCTGACTAAAGCCGGAGTCGCAGCAGAGGATAAACTTTTCATGACTCTTGATCCGGTTACCCGAAAACTTCAACTACCGAATTCAAAACAAATTCTTATAACTGACACAGTTGGATTCATACAAAAGCTGCCTACAACACTTGTGGCGGCATTCAGAGCAACTTTAGAAGAGATCCGAGAAACCTCTGCGATTCTTCACGTTGTGGATATTACTCACCCTAATGCAGCACAGCACGTCAGTGTCGTGACGGAGGTTCTACAAAACTTAGGTGTCGATCAGAGTAAAAGTATAATAATCCTAAATAAGGCAGATCTGCTTTCATCATCAGCCAGCATTGAAGATATTTCTATCTTGGCTCCAACGAGAATTGATAATGATTATGGTACACCCGTGAACATTGTGTCTGCTAAAAACGGAACAGGAATATCAGAATTGTTGAATTCCATCCAAATAATCTTAGAGGACTAAAACAGTCTCAATCCATGTTTGAGCCACCGCATACATTTATCGCCTGTCCTGTTATATTTTTTGAAAATTCACTAGCCAGAAAAACAGCGAGATTTCCTATATCTTCCGGAGTCTGATCTCGGCCAAGCGGAATTGTTTCGGCTACCAGAGAATCATATATCTCACGTGGCGTCATATTCGTATATTCCGGTTGATTACTGCCTGCCTGCGCCTCAATGGAGATAGCCATGGGTGTCCAAACAAATCCAGGACAAATCGCATTAACATTTATATTAAATTTGGCGTATTCAAGAGCAGATGATTTAGTCAGACTAATCGTTCCGGCTTTCGAGGCCATATATGCTGGATTTGACGGAGAACCTATCTTGCCACCAACTGACGCTACATTGATTATTTTTCCATAAGAGTTTTTCTTCATGTAGGGGGCAACTGCATTCGTTACAGATGCCACGGCTTTTAGATTAACTTCATAAGTGATGTGCCAGTCTTCTGGCTCTGACAAAGCCCGATCCTCGAAACCTGGAGCGGCCCATACTCCTGCATTGTTAACGAGGATATCGATAGTTTTAAACCTTTCAATAGTTTCTGCGACCATCGATTCGACTGATTCGATTTTTGTTACGTCTGTTTGTAAAGCGTAAACTTGATGTCCCTTTTTTTTGTGCTTATCGGCAAATCCTTCAGTTTCCTCTAATGATATGTCCGCGATTACGACTTTTGCGCCGTGAATAACAAACTTATCCACAACGCCTGCTCCAATGCCTCTGCTGGCTCCGGTAACGATTGCTACTTTATTTAAAAGGTCCAATTTCTAACCTCATTTGGCTTTTTGGAAACTCAGTTAACAGATCGCCTCACTGTGTAGTTGACACGCATTCTACAACTTTGATTCCGCCGTAGAGACGTTTTTGTCAATTCGTTAGTCTAATTTATCGATAACTGACAGGAAACGCATCAAAAATAGCTGTTTGGGCTAAAGTGGGGGAGGTTTTCTATAAATTTTACCCTGCCGGCAGTACTAATTTTTGTTTAACTTATTGGTTCGCACTATATATATTATGTAAAGTTGTGTGTATGCTTATATTAGTTCCTGATGCCTGAAACATGATGTTATGTGATCATTGACGAATCCTGCTGCCTGCATAAAGGAATACACTATCGTAGGTCCGACAAATGAAAAGTTTCTTTTTTTCAATTCTTTACTAAGGTTTTCTGAGGCGATGGTATATCCAGGTATTTCATCAACGGAATTATATTGGTTTACTATTGGCTGTCCATCGAAGCGATCCCAGAGAAATGTGCCGAAGCTTCCATATTGAGTTATAACTTCTATAACGGCTCTTGCATTTTGAATTGAAGACTCTATTTTTAGCCGATTTTTTATAATCCCTTTATCAGACATGAGCCTGTTAACTTCTTTTACCCCGTAAGATGCTATGGCATAAGGATTAAAGTGTGACATGGATTTGCGGTAGTTTTCCCGTTTTTTCAATACCGTTATCCAACTAAGCCCAGCTTGGGCGCCCTCCAAAATAAGCAATTCAAACAATTTTCTGTCATCATGCAAAGGACTACCCCATTCTGTATCATGATATTTCATATACAGAGCGTCTGTTACTGCCCAGTCACATCGGATCATAGAACTTCCATTTACACAGTTACGTTAATAACATTGGTGTTATTCAGCGTTTTCAGTATCTGTATCTCACTGATCGCGGTTTCATTCTTTACGCAAACAACATTTAACCCCAACTCACTAATTTGTTCACCAGTTGCATCGTCAGCTATTACGACTACCTTGCCATCATGTAACGCGCTGGCCGCGCCCACAATAATGGGTAGCTTCAACTGATTGATTTGATCTGTTTGATTAGACGTACCGATAAGAATTACCGCCGATTGACATGCTTTTAAGTCAACATTTACTTTAACCATAAACCTGTTCTTCTCCAGGTTGCTTAGATCTACTATTTGAAATGCAATATTAAACTCGTATAGCAAATCCTCGACCACTTTTAAAAGATGTAGATCCCCAAAGTGCCCAATGAATACCCTGTTTGTTTTATCTGAAGTTATACTGGAGCCATCTGTATACCCTTTATTATTTACAAGTTCGTCAGCCTTAATGGATGTTTGATTCTGTATAGCCGCGCTGAGATTAACATACATCTCACCCTTTACTTTTCTGATTATATTGGCATGCAATCCGTTTGCCACAATGGTTTCGTAGCACTCTCTTGAAAGATCCTGATCTATCTGATGATCTCTTTCCAGAATATTTTTCGCGTAGCCCTCTTCGGGTAATTGTTTTCCATCCATTCGCTGATAAAAATTTCTGAATACATCAGGCTTAATCGAACATTCAACTAAAGCATGTTGATATTCATCTGGATCCTTTGAAGAAACAATCGACCTGCCTAACTCGGTCAAGGAGATAGTGGGATCGTTATAACCACCATTAGTGATTCCATACCTGGCAGATGAGTTTAATTTAATGATAAATCCACTGCTTTTAGGAGTGGTGTTGAGGGCTTTGGCAAGCAGAAAACGATCCATAGGCAAGCCAGAGTTGGATTCCTGTATTGTTTCGCCTATTATTTGAGCTTGTTTCAGTTGATGGAATGGATAGCTTCGGCGTTTGGCTGGCTTTTTGTTGTTATTTAAAAACTTTTCCATCAATTAAAATACCTAGTAGCAGTTCAGTTAATTCGTGCAGTTGCCTCACTTTACCTAGCAATAATTAATTGAGTCAATAGTTTATATGCCTTAACGCCGCTTTCTTGAAAAGTTTTCTAACGCCAGAAAACTTTTCCATTGTTTTATATTAGGCGGATTCGGTACGAAGTTAATTATGAAAGCTTTAGCTGCACCTATGGGCGCGTTTATATCATGCTAAAATCAGGGGTAGTAGATTCAATAAATTGAGGTGTTACTTTCTATGATCTTAAACACGGGAATATATAAAAAGGCCAGTGTCCTTATATTGTGTCTTTTTACTATTTTAATGGCTTTTGCTTTAACTAGCTGTGATATAGAAGTGGATCGTGACGCGCCTGAAAGTGGACTTAATACAAGCAACCCTGGCGTCATTGGTGATGATAATTTAGGATTCACAGAGTCTGTTTTTCAAGGCGAACCTTTGAATGCTCCGTCAGATGTGGCTAAAGAACTAAGGATTATTTGGGAGGCATGGGCAATTCTCACAAAAGACCATGTTGACCGAGCTGAACTTGATCCTAAAACTATGTCTGAAGCAGCAATACGAGGCATGCTCATAGCATTGGGAGATCCGCATACTAACTATGTGCCTCCCGAAGCTTTTGCTATTGACTCAAATGACATTTTTCAAGGCGAGTTTGAAGGTATTGGTGCCCATGTATCAATGAATCGCAATGGGGTGCTAATAATTGTAGCGCCTATTCAGGGCAGCCCTGCAGAGAAGGCAGGTATACGTCCCGGAGACCAAATTCTCGCAGTAGATGGGGCTTCCTTAGAGGGATTTACTGTTTTACAAGCTGTCAGCCTGATCCGTGGACCCAAAGGTAGTACTGTAAAGCTGCTTGTTAAACACTTAGGCGCATTAGATCCTGTAGAGGTAGAAATTGTAAGAGGTACTATTCCATTAGTAAGTGTTTTGGTTCGCAGTCTTCCCGAAGACCCTGTTGCGCATTTACGAATAACCAACTTTCATGACAATACTGCTGGCGAGCTAATTAGTGCACTAGACAAAGCAATTGCAAACGGAGCAGATGGGTTAATCCTTGACGTTAGGGATAACCCTGGAGGAACATTGCAGTCAGTAATAGATATCACTAGTAAGTTTTTAAATAAAGATATGTTAATCGCCTATCAGATTGATGCATCACAAAAAAGAACTGATTGGACCGTTAAAGAGGATGGAGATTATTCCACCATACCAATGGTCGTATTGAGCAATTCGTTCAGCGCGAGCGCCTCTGAAGTCTTAATAGGAGCATTGCAAGATAATAATAGAGCTACAATCATTGGAGATGTATCATTCGGTAAAGGCAGTGTAAATATGCTGAGGCCTTTAAGTAATGGCGGAGGTATGTTCGTTACTACATCACGTTGGTTTACTCCGTCCGGGAAAGTTATACAGGGTGTCGGGATTGAGCCAGATATTCAGATAACATCAACCGATCCTGTTGATGCCGACATATTACAATTAGAGGCAGCTCTTAAAGAGATACAAAAGCTGATAGAGGAAAGGGCTGCTGCTGATACTCTGATTAGGATTTAAAATGGATCTATCTGTTCGAGATTGACATATGGAAAGTCACAACATATCGATAAACCGAAAAGCCAGGTATAACTATGAAATACTAGAGACCTATGAGGCTGGATTAGTGTTGACTGGAACTGAGATTAAATCCATAAGGTCTGGAAACGCAAACCTGGCAGATGCATATGCCCACGCTGATGGTGGGGAATTATGGTTACGTAATTTACATATATCCCAGTATGCAGCTGCAAGTTCCAATCACCACCCTACCCGTACACGTAAACTTCTATTAAGACGCAATCAAATAATAGAACTGACGCACAATATCGGAGCAAGAGGCCTTACTGTCGTACCATTAAAATTGTACTTAAAAAACGGATTGGCAAAAATTGAACTTGCACTCGCAAGAGGTAAGAAACGTCATGACAAGAGGCAAACGATAATTGAAAGGGACAGAAAGCGCGAAGCCGACAGAGCTATAAAAAACAGAAGGTTTTAGATTTAAACTAGTAAAACATTCCTTTTTACTAGTTTAAATCTATTCCTAAACTTTAAGACAGTTAGTCTAGCTAACCCTTTTTACTTCGATTGACTCACCAGGAGCTAATGCGACTCTTCGTACATTAATTCCCAATTTAAGTAACCAGTATCCCAAAGTAGCTTTACTAACGCCAAACTGTTCAGCTGTGGCTGTTAAGCCCTGCTCAGTGACCAGCTCGGGTAACATTTTCTCTAGCGGGCGTTGGAATCTCTCCTCTACCGCTACCATTTTTTTTGTTTTTCTATTCACCTTTGACTCCTCCTCATCGGTGTAATGTAGACATGCTAACTATGCTTTAATACAGTGTCAATGTATTATTCAACCCTTTTCTGATTTTTTTCTAATATCTTTCAAAACTTTTCAACAAGACTTGTTTGAAACAAAAAGTAATAAACGTTTAAATTTAAATCAAGTTTTGAATTAAGCTCAATATCCTTTTCTGACACGCTAAGTTCATGTGTCAAACATATTACTTTGTTACCTGAAAATCCTATATAATACCTGGTATGAATCTAACCCTTATAAATAAAGTAAGGCGAAATCACGCTATAGAGCACGCAACTGTTGCTGTAATGGCAGAAAGGGGCTTACAAGGCTTTATAGCTGGCTACGCCACTAATAATGGGTTCTGGCTCTTTTCTAAGGCGCCAAAACCAGAGGTAAAAGTTGCTAGCGTAAACGCACTTGAGCGCCTGTATAACGGGGAAAATAGCCTGTCTGTTTCTAAAAATTGCGGAACAAATATTGCTTTGACTGTTATTATGACGGATCTCGCATTTCAACTATATAGAAGAATAACTAAGTCTAAGTCACCCGATTTAGGGCCTAGAATCCTTATTGCCGCAGCTTCGATAGCTATTTCCAACCCATTAGGCTTAAAAATACAGCAGTATTTCACTACCCTATCTGATGTCAATCAAGTTAGAATTGTAGGTGTTGACACCTATAAGTTAGGTAAAATGTTCCTTCACAAGGTTCATACAACTGAAAAACCATCTTAAAATGCATTCTTTCGTAGCTTGAGCTACATTAGAAAGACATTTGCCTAAAACTTTATCAACAAAGTGCCCCAGTAGCTCAGTCGGATAGAGCAACTGCCTTCTAAGCAGTGGGTCGCGGGTTCAATTCCTGCCTGGGGCGCCAACCCAGCTTTCTATCTATTATTTAACTGAATAAATCAGGGGGTATTTGCGTGTTTTTCACGGCATTTTGCCAAACTTACACGTAAAGTTTGGTCGTCTGTATCCGCCTTACTCCTTTTTTAGCCAGATATAACATGATTTGAATCCTTAACCTTAATTAGTTGTATGAATTAGTTTTTTTGTTCGAGTGATTTTCATCGTGATAATAGGTTTTTATAGGCCCTTCCGGTGATATAGTGTATTAATCAAGATATTATTGAAAATTGGAGCTATTTAATGCCAAACCGGTTGTCTTTAGAGACTAGCCCATACCTCCTACAACACAAAAATAATCCTGTTGACTGGTTCCCTTGGAGTCAAGAGGCTTTAACTGCAGCAAAGGTGCTGGATAAACCAATATTGTTAAGTATCGGGTATTCTGCTTGTCACTGGTGTCACGTGATGGAGAGAGAATCCTTCGAAAATGCAGGTATTGCGGTTTTAATGAATGAAAACTTTATCAACATAAAAGTTGATCGAGAAGAAAGACCTGACTTAGATTCTATTTATATGAGCGCGGTACAAAGTATCGCCGGTCATGGAGGGTGGCCATTAACCGTTTTTTTAACCCCTGAAGGTAAACCATTCCATGGTGGCACTTACTTCCCTCCTGTTGACAGACAAGGAATGCCTGGTTTTCCAAAAGTATTAGAAGCAGTATCAAACGCATATAAAAATCAAAGAGAACAAATTGAATCAGCATCCGATCGTCTTGTAGATCACATCAAGGCATTTACCAAGTTCCCTGACTCAGAGTTAGAAATATCGGACAAAATCTCTAAAGCGGCATATGAGGACATCGAATCACAGGTGGATATGATTCATGGAGGCCTAAAGGGCGCACCTAAATTCCCTCAACCGATGATTTATGAATTCCTTCTTAAGCATCACGCCAGGACAAATCATGCTGAATCTTTAAGCATAGTTACTAAAACTCTCGATAAAATGGCGTATGGCGGCATATACGATCATTTAGGAGGTGGTTTTCATCGATATTCCACAGATGCTGTATGGCTGGTGCCTCACTTTGAAAAGATGCTTTATGACAATGCTTTACTAGTAAGGTTGTATCTGCATGCTTATCAGATTACAGGTAAAGATCTCTACAAAAACATAGTTGAAGAGACGTTAGCATATGTAATGAGAGAGATGACTTCTGTCGAAGGTGCGTTTTTCTCGTCCCAAGATGCGGACAGTGACGGTATCGAAGGCCAGTACTTTGTTTGGACCGTTGATGAAATACAAGAAATTTTAGACCCGCATTTATCAGGCGAGATTACTAAATATTATGATGTATCCTCCAAAGGTAATTTCGAAGGCAAATCTATACTTAATCTTGTTTCACAGGAATACAAAGAGTCTAAATACAAATTAATAAAGGACACCTTAATAAAGGCTCGCGATCCGTTATTAAAAGCCCGTGGTGAACGAGTCTGCCCAGAAACCGACAATAAAATACTCACTGCATGGAATGGTTTAATGATAAGTGCCTTTGCGGAAGCCTCAATCATTCTAAATAACCAAGCTTATGCTGATACAGCAGAGAAATCTGCTAAATTCCTATTAAATAACTTAATGAACAAAAATAGGCTACTACGCACATTTAAAGATGGTAAATCTAAACTTAACGGATATCTTGAAGACTATGCTTTCTTTATTGAAGGTTTGTTAGAACTTCATGAAACTACTTTAAACCCCTCTTGGTTAAACCATGCTGTAAACATTTCGAAAACTATGATCGACTTATTTTGGGACATTAAAACAGAACAATTTTATGACACTAGCGGCGACCATGAAGACTTAGTAATACGTCCTAGGGACATTGCAGACAACGCGATTCCTTCCGGTGCATCCACTGCGTGTAAAGTGCTATTGAAACTGGCTGTATATCTTGATGATGACCAAATGAGAAATATAGCCAGACTATCGATGGAATCTGCCATGCCATTAATAACTAAAGCTCCAATTGCTGCTGGAGAATGGCTAAATTGCATCGAGTTTCATATTGATGGTTCAAAAGAAATTGTGATAAACGGAGATTTCAATGATCACGGTACCAAGCACCTCTTATCGGAAGTTTACCGAAGCTTTGTTCCAAATAAAGTAATATTGGGTATTAACGAAGAGGCCGCTTATGATAATTTCCCCCTTGCAGCATCAAAAAACATGTTGGATGGAAAGCCAACTGCGTACGTATGTAAAAACTATACATGTAGCCTTCCAGTAAATGAACCTACTGATTTATTCAAGCAACTAACTAATTAGTAGTATTTTTACCTTCACGCCCGTCCCATCTTGCAAACAAAGTATTTTTTACAGAAAGCAATATTAACTTAATGTCCAAAGCGATGGACATCGTTTCTATATACTCAGTATCTAATTTAATCTTTAAATTATTTTCATCTTCTTTGTTATAAACCTGAGACAAACCAGTCAAACCGGGTGCTACTTTCAAACGATCACTAAAACCTTGAATTTCTTTCTCCAAAAGTTCTTGCTCACGACATGGAAGGGCCCTAGGTCCAACTAAACTCATATCCCCTACCCATATAGATAATACTCCCGGCAGTTCATCCATAGCGGTTTTTCTTAAAACTTTCCCGACTGGGGTAATCCTGGGATCGTTTGAAGAGGTCCATACCGTTCCTATGTTTTCTGCATTCTCGATCATTGTTCGAAACTTTCTGTACAGAAAAGGTTTGTTATCCTTACCTGCCCGATATTGAGAGTAAAACACTGCCCCTCCATCACCAAGTTTTATTAATAAAGGAATGCTAGTCCAAAGCAATATCCATATTGGAGCCAATAGTAAATGACTCGTTAATAACACTATTAAATCGAATGCTCGCTTGTATGGAACTCTAAGTTTTTTCATGCCCAACAACTATTTCAGTAAACTTTTTGATTTCACTAGCTCGATCAAAAACCTCTGATGCTTGACCGGCTGCAACTGACATTTTACCAAGAGAATTACTGTCTTTTAAGGCAATAATCTGATTAGACATTTCCAAGGCATCTTTTGTACTCGCCACCAAACCGCATTGATACTCCTTTATGATTTTGGCAACGTCACTTTTATATGGCACATTAGCAAAAATTGGTTTTTGTGCCTTGAGCACTGAGTATAATTTGCTTGGCAATACCAGTCCTTCTAAGCCTGTTTTAATCGAGATAAGATGCAGATCAGCTGCCGAATAAACATGACTCAATTCATCATAGGGATAAAAATCAATGAACCTCACACTGTCCACATTTTTCGCATAATCCATTAACTCAGTTTTCATAGCGCCTTGCCCAATAAATACTAGCCCTATTGATCGATCTCCTAAGTCTTTGAAAGCGTCAATAATCAATTTAAAATTCCCAACATATCCCAAGTTACCAGCATGAATTGCAACAAAATCATAGTTTTTACGAATTTCTCTAATTATGTTTGTTCCGTCCGTTTTAGGTGATGGGAACTCAACACAACCTGATCTAATTACATGAATTTTACTTGCATCAATTCCCTTTGAAGACACGAGCAAATCCTTCATGTCTTCCCCTATCACAATTATAGAGTCGCAATACCTCAGCAAAAGTATATTGAAGAAGTTCCATATTCGAGCAATCAACTTTGGTATGGGAAACCCAACGGCATAAGCAAGGTCTGGATGAAGATCCTGTATAAAGTAAATGAAAGTCGACCGTCGAAGAAAACTTATTGCCGCAGCGGCAAATCCAGCAATTGGAGGGTCAGTCAAAGAGATCACAACATCTGGCCGAGGGTTCATTAGTAAACCTTTTATGACGATTAATATCAAATAAGTTACATAATTTAAAATCCGGCCCAACAAAAACCCTCTGTCGTAACTTGTAGAACCTACCCTATCTACCCGAATATGATCCACAAACTCAGTTTTTGACAAATAAAATCCATGCCTGAATTCCGGATTGTAAGAAGGCCTGCCGGAAAGCACAATTGGAGAGCAGACTCTGGCAAGCGCCAATGCAACATCTCTCAATACAACTGCTGTAGCGCTTGTGTCAGGAGGATAATATTGATTTACCAATAATACATTCATATTAATCCCAGGTTAAGATTTATTTTCTTCTCACAAAATATGGACCAATAGCCAAAGTATCCATCTTTGTTCGCATAAAACTAGCTATGGCTTCATCAGGAGTATTAACTATTGGTTCATTATCGTTAAAAGAAGTATTCACTACGACAGGAATTCCCGTGATTTCATGAAACTCCTTTATAAGCTTGTAATACTTTTGGTTGTTTGAAGCATTCACCGTCTGCAATCGTCCAGATCCATCCACATGGGTTGGTGCAGGAATATCGGATACTCTATTTTGGTTAACCTGGTATGTCATTTGCATAAAAGGAGAATGGTATTCCTGTTCAAACCACTCTGCAGTAAACTCTTCCAGTATAGAAGGTGCAAAAGGCCTAAAGTCCTCACGGTGTTTTATACGCGAATTAAGGATGTCTTTCATCTCAGCTCTACGCGGATCGGCTACAATACTTCTGTTTCCAAGCGCTCTTGGCCCCCACTCTGACCTGCCCTGATACCATCCCACGATATCTCCCTCAGAAATTCTTTCTGCTACAGATCTCGCTAACACGTCGTCATTCATTTCTACATAATCAAGCCCCGATGAAACTAGTGACTCTCTGATCAAATCTTCAGAGTATTCCGGGCCCCAATAAGCATGATCCATTACAAAGCTACTTCGCTTATTACCTAGACTATGATGATAAAGATAAGCAGCGCCACCTATGGCTAATCCTGCATCGCCTGCAGCCGGCTGAATATATATGTTTTCGAACGGGGTCTGGCTAAGTATTTTCCCATTAACCACGCAATTAAAAGCCACTCCACCTGCATAGCATAAACTGTTAGATCCAGTTCTCTCATAAAGTTCATTAGCAATGCCAATTATGATTTCTTCCAATCTAAATTGTAGACTGGAAGCAATATCATAATGATGTGCTTTTAATGGCTCACTAGGCAGCCTGGGTGGACCTAAATCTCTTTCTAAAGCTGTAGAAAACAGTTTCGGCATCAATGGTTTACCAGCTCTCCAGCTTATATCAGCACCAGATTTATGATGGGTGAAATATTCAAGATCCAAGTTGTAATTAAGTTCTTTATTATGATGAACTATATTTCTGAATGTATCTATATATTTAGGCTTGCCATATGGTGCCAGGCCCATAACTTTGTATTCGTCTCCATAGTTGTTGAAGCCCAAATACTGACAGATTGCCGAGTAGTACAAGCCCAATGAATGAGGGAAGAGGGTTCTGCCTGCCACATTCAATTTATTACCTAAACCATTACCCCAAATCATGCTGGAAAAGTCACCTAATCCGTCGAGGGTTAAAATCGCTGAATCTAAATAAGGTGAACAATAAAATGCGCTCGCAGCATGAGCCACATGGTGTTCTACAAAATGGAATTCTGCCTTTATATCAGCCTTAGTCACTCCACACGCTATTGCAAGTTCTTCATCCACAGAACTGAATTTTTGCCAGACATTGGCTCGCCTCATTGCAAAACCCGGGGTTTTGACAGCCCAAAATAATTTTCTTAATAACTGTGCAGACCTTTTGCGAGGAATAGCGACATACGAAACCTCGTGAATTTTAATACCAGCTTGTTGCAGGCAATACCGAACGGCATTTGACGGAAATCCTGCCGTATGTTTTATCCTTGTGAATCGCTCTTCTTCAACAGCGGCTATTAATTTACCGTTAAATATTATTGCTGCAGAAGCATCTGCATGATATGCATTAATCCCTAAAATATACAAAATATAAACCGTTTAATTTAGAATTTCCCCGTACATATTTGCCGTTAGTTTTGCGGCCATATCCCATGACAACAATTCTACAGCCTTTTTACCCTTTATTCCGACCTCTAATTTGAAATCATTTTTTGATAATAGTTCCCTCATAGGCTTTACCAATGACCCATCTGTAAAATCAACGACTATGCCAGCATCACCTTCAAAGTGTTCAGTTATACCACAAGTCTGGGTTGCTATCACTGGTAACCCCACGGTCATAGCTTCTGCTGCTGCAATACCGAAATTCTCATTCATTGATGGCAATACGAATATATCTCCTTCGTGAAACAGACACGCTTTGTCGACCCCAAATAAAGGTCCAGTCCAAACAACACGATCCTGTATTCCTAGCGAGTTGATTAATTTTTTTAATTCATGAAAGTACTTATTGTCATCAATTGGGCCAGCTAAAATAAGTATGGCATCCAAGTTAGCCATAATATAGAATTCTTGTATAAGCTTTTCCAGGTTTTTAACAGGTGCTATTCTTCCCAAAAAAATGATCTTTTGAAGGCTTGGTTCAAGTTTGTATTTATCTCTAAAGGATCTAATTTCATTTGATTCTGGACGACGGATTGGGTCTACACCATTGTGCCTAAAAGCAATCTTCTTCGGGTCATATCCTGCATCCTCTAAATGCTCAGCTTCCATTTTTGAAGTAACTACATACCTAGCAGCATTATTTAAAAGATTTTTCCCAAAAAGTTCCATGTAACCTCGTTTCAGATAACCCCCTCGTCCAAACGGAAAAACCATCCCCATTGTTTCTACAACATATGGTTTTCCGATACCTAGACATAGTTTTGATGAAACTGGTCCTAATAGATCGTATAAGCCATGTATATGAACTATGTCCACCTCAGCTACTCTTTTTATTAAATAATCCTTAGCTGAAATGTTTAACGTTAAACTCCTATAGCGCGCATTACTTTTCAAATAAGTTACATTGACGCTATTAATTTCTAGGCTTTCAGGGTAATTTGAGTTGTAAGCCGCTGCGACTATTTCAGGTGTGTGTTTTAACTTAGCCATAGAGTGGGTTAAGTTAGCTACGTGTGCCGTCCTGCCCTGCATATCGTGCAATCCGAAAGTTTGAACTATGTGTAAGGACTTATTCATTTACTAGGTTCTAGTTTTTCCAGAGCGAGATCAATTAATTGATCAATTTTCTCGAATCTAGATTCCCAAGAATGTTTTTTGGCTTCTGCGAGTCGTTTACTTACAGCTGTTGTAGATTTATCCTTTAGTGCAATATCGATCGATTCAACATATTGGTCTGGCCGAGATACCAGTTGCACAAGATTTTCAAACCTCTCCAAATCAGGTAATCTGGTTGCAACTATAGGGGTTCCAGAAGCCAAATATTCATAAAACTTAACCGGACTTGCCCTTAGAGTTACATCATGAATTATGAACGGTATCGTGGCAACATCAAAGCCTTTTAAGTAGTTTGGTATTGAACTATATGATTTCGAGCCCAGCATATGAATATTTGGAACGTTAAGTATTATCGAGATGTCCGTGGTAACTGGACCTATAAAGACGAAGTTGTATTCCGGCTTTGCTCTAGCTGCCTTTGCAATCATTTCAAAATCCAACCATTCAAATACTGTGCCTACATATCCGATAACTGGACCAGATAAATCTTTGATCTCAGCCGGAATTTCAGTATTGTCATCTAATGAAGATCTGAAATGGTCTACATCAGCCCCGTTCGTTACAGTATATGTTTGTGGATTCATTGGAGCCTTGACTTCAGTGAGTGATTTAGCAGTGCAAATAATTAAATCTGACCTTGCTATAAGTTTTTCTTCTAGCGCTTTAAATGATGCAGGGAAATTAGGCTGACTTGAATAGTCATCGCTGCAATGATAAACAACCAATTTCGGATGTAGTTTCTGGATAACAGGCAGGGCCGTAGCAGTACCGACTATCACAACTGGATTATCTAACTCCAGGGTCTTACATAACTTCTTAATCAAAATCCTAGGTATGAACTGATTGATTGCCAAGCTAAAAGAATTTGTAAGAAACGAAACTCCTGATCTATAAGGAAATATCGAAGGAAAGCAGTGAATCCATAAGTTGTTTGTAATTTTATTGGGACCAAAAATAAATCTTGTTGAGAGTCTAAAAGCTTCTTTCATTCTTGTTATAAACGAAATTAAATGGAACTGACTCTCCACATATAAAACAGAATGTCCTAATTTCGCCCAATATTTAGCTAAATGATGCTTACTAACCTGAGATGCACCATCCCAAGTAGGACCATATAGTATTAAATATGACTGTTTGTCTTTTTTGGAAATCACGTATTCTTGGATCACTTATCGTATATTATTTCAAACACTGAAAATTCTGCAGCCTCGGCACTGCCGAAAGTTCTACTTGTAACAACATCTTCATCTCCAACATAGATTCTTTTCAATTTATCTTTTGCCTCTAATAATGCCATCAAAATAAGTGGTCTTACTTCGAATTCCACTCTTGTAGCAACAGGTTTTGCCAACTTATCTTGTAAAACGTTTAAATCTTCTATTAGATATTCTTCGCCATAAGATTCATTAGCGTGATTGATAAACCCAGCAGGTATGCCTACCCTACCCTGTAAAAGAATGTGCGTGACTCCTAATTCACGGAGTTTAATAAGCAATGCTTCCGGATTAGTCATTAAGTGATAATCGATTTCGCCCTGATATGCTGGAACTCCCAAATGCCAGGGATATTCCAAGTAATACCAGCCAGACAGTCCCATTACCAACGTATCAGTGCTTGAATTAAGATTATCGTTAACCCAGTTAACAGACTGAATATTACTAACTTTGCTCTCTATAAACTGATTTCGCGATTCAGCACCGAAAACCACAGGAAAGAAAATTGAATTGAAACCGATTGATATCACTAATGATCCGATTAATGACGCAGTTAATAAACCGACGACCGGTATATTTAACCACTTTTGCTTTGCATCTAATATCAATTTAATACCAAAAGCAGTTAGCAGTGCCATTACTGGGTAAACAGTATGCAAGTATCTGGGGCTCTGATAGCCCAAGAACCATATCAGGTATATAAGAAACACAAAGACCATGAGAGGCAGTATGTATTTCCAAAACCCAGAGTATCTTATTGATTTAAATAAGAATATCCCCGGAATAAATATAAGAAGTATTGGACTAAGGAGTGATCCTGTTAATGGACCATAATCTACAGTAAAGAGATGAATCCGATTAGTTAAATTCCAAGGACCTAAAATAAAGTCTAGAACTGATTTGCCAGGTCCACGATACCAGCTCGAAAATTTCTCATAATGCCATTCTGTCCACATTTCACTATCGAATACAGGATACCCTAACGGCCAGAACGGGTCTCCAGATTCAATAAAATTTCTCGTTAGCCATGGGGATAAAATTACTAAAGATGTGAATAAAAAGATGCCTATCAGTAAAATTTTAACTTTGTCAAAGTATGAGCTGCCAATTTCCTTGGAAAACATGATGAACCCCAAGCCGGCCGGTATAGTCATAATAGCCCAAATTTTAGTCGAACTAGCAACTCCGATTAAAACGCCACTAATCGCAATCCAGAAAAAAGTTTTACCGTGTATCGCATTACAAAGGGAATATACAGCCAGAATTACGAAGAAAACTGCACACATCTCAACCATAGGAGACACGCTCAACTCGATTGACATCGGCAAAGCATAAAATATGACAGCAGCTAAGAGACCTACCTTCCAGTCAATCAATCTTCTTCCCAAGGCGAAAATAGCGAGAGTGCTGAGCAATGAGAAAGCAAAATGTGTTACCGCAGGCGCAATGTCATTAATTAATAGAATCTCAGTAGTATAAGTAATATGCAGAAAGCTCGGGACATTCCACGGTAAGATTGGAATGAATTCAAACCCTCCTGCATGAGCATATTGTTGAGACGCCGCCAAATGGTGCCTAAGGGCATCAGCCACCGAAGGAGGCGCAAGTGAACCAACTAGGTTTAATAATATTAAAATCATCAGAGGAATCAAAAATAAGAACCATGGATTTCTTAAATTGAGTTCACGAAACTGAATGAAATATCTTTTAATCGTTGATACACAGACAGGTAGTTGGATTAAAGCGGCCCCCGCAACCAGTATATAGACAATACTGACTGACAACATATTTAACTGACCCGATAAACCAATAAATAGTAATATCAAGTTAATTGTTACGAATCCGAATGCTACATAAAAAAGCCCTTTATCTAGGTTAGGCAGACTATCAAGGTCTACTTTTTGTAAAACCAGCCTTCCCAAGCCCATTGAGCTGATAATAAGAGCACCTGTAAAGATAGATGCGATTAACATATCTATAGCCAATTTAGCTCCCAGTAAACACAGTTTTTAAACCGGAAAACGCAACGTCAATATAACCACTAAATTGAGCTAAGAAAGCGATGATCACAACAAGTGACCAAACTAGGAAAATAACACCTTTCCAGTTGCTATATGACTTTTTTAAAAAATTATGAATCACTTTTATGAGATTCCATTGACACCCTTAATGCTGATACCTGTTCGGCGACTGCCCCGATAAGAAACACAATTATCGAAGAGACCGCCAAAAATACGGCTGAGTTTGGTATGTACAAACGATTTTCACCTAAAAGCGCCAAAACGAATGAAACTACCGCTAGTATGAACAATAATATTGAAGTTGGGAAAAAAACTTTCATCGGTTCAAAAAGAATTACCATCTTGGCAATGATAATAAGAAACCGCATTCCATCACGAATAGGATTTAATTTACTTTTTCCAACTCGTTTCTGAGCTACGATCGGCACAAATTTCACGGTGTAACCAGCTTTTATAAATGCCATTGTGCTGGTAGTGGGGTAAGAAAACCTGTTAGGAAGCAGATGAACAAATCCTTTAATCACATCCACGCGAAAACCCCTAAAGCCTGAGGTTAGATCTTTTATCTTAAATCCTGTTAAATAAGACGCTAGCGCATCAAAAATTACATTAGCCAACCTTCTAGGCCAGAAACCTTTTGATTTAAAATCTCGTGAACCAACTACTAAATCATACTGATTTAACTCAGCAGCTAATTTCAAAATGTCTTTAGGGTCATGCTGCATATCAGCATCCATTAAAACAAGATGTTTTCCTTGTGCATGCCTAACACATGACTTCACCGCAGCTCCATTTCCAAGGTTATAGGGATGTTTTATCACCTTGAGCATTCCGTTCATAACATCAATCATCGAATCAAGTTTTTCTGAGGTTCCATCATTAGATCCATCATCAACAACTAATATTTGATAATTCGGGTATATATCGACCAAAGCATCCCGGATAGAAGTCAAAACAGTTTCAATAGCCTGTACTTCGTTATACACGGGTAGTCCTATGATTAGATCAATTGACTTTTTTGTATCTTCAGCCATATACATTCGCTCCTATTAACTAATTTTCTATGAAAGTTAGGGATGTTGTTACTTTATCTAGTTTTGGTTATTAAACGGTATCTGTTTTATTTGAAACCAACACTGAAGTCTCATATGTGAAATAAGGCAAACAAGGAACCATCCCTTTATATCGATTTAAAGCCAAACCACTTTCCAATAACGCTTCTTGATTACGATCTCTTTTACTGTCATCAAATAAAACGATGCCGCCGGGTTTTAGTTTACTTACAGCTAATTTTAAACATGCTGACTTGCATCGCCCATCTATTGCAATCAAGTCGAATTCAACTTCAATGTTTTTTATTGAGTTAACATAATTTTTAAAACTTAATCCTCGATGACCTGGCTTGTTAGAAATAAATTCTGACTCAAACATGTCCATTGTGTTGTCAGGAGGAATGGTTATAAGTTTTACATTTTTATAATCGGCAACTAAATTTTTTGTGGTCTTCGCCCACTCTATATCATGTTCCAGGCTGTAAACTTTTGATGCACGCTTGGCCAACCAAGCAGTACTTGCCCCACTTCCCCACTCAAATACCACAGCTTTACCGGACAAAGAACTTAAGTAGCCATCTAAATGATTGATCGCACCAAATGACCACCAAGGCAGATCGAGTTTAACTAAGTCAGCTGCATCGAATATTGAAAATAAAGATCGAATATATAAAATCCATCTGACATGCAAGTACCTTTCTAAAACCCACATTATTCCAACTATTGTTAAGAAAAATTTTAGGAATCTAATACCAAGCACGTATAAGCTGACAGAATAGCGGTCAATTCCATCAATTATTGTCTTCATTTATTATCGGTTCCTTTTTTATTTGTGTATTTTGCGCACGATGCGGAGAATTCACCTTACTGAATGATAAGGCAGTAGTAGAAAAAAACAATACAAAAAGTTCTCCTAAAATCCACCAAACCCTGCTTAAAGCCGCTAATGCTACTGCCGCTCCGGTGGGCATGACTTGTTCCATTAAGAGCACTAACATCGCTTCCCTTATACCTATTCCCCCAGGAGAGAATACCACTAACAAACCGACAGCCCAAGATAAAGTAAATGCTCCAATTAAAAATGGCATTTCAATATAATCAATAGGGTAGATAGATTTGGCTAACATAAAGAATCCTACCCCCATAACAGCCCATCTGATGATGTTAAAAATAATCAGCAATATTAACCATTTATAAGTGAAATTTGCCGTATCAACGCCTCCAATTTTCTCTCCCAGCCATCGAACAGGTATCGGGTTAATAAGTAGGATTGCTATTAGAAATCCTATCGATATACCCGCTATATAGAGACCTCCATAGTTAGCTGAAATGTTATCTATGAAAATTGATACTGACTTACTACCTGTAATATTAGTTAACGCGATAAGCGCAACAATTCCAGCAGTCACCAGCAGTAAAGACAACTCAATTACGGTACTTAAAAATGACGTTCTGCGTGTAATGCCCTCAGAAGCTGACAACTCTAATCTGGCAACGAAATGAATTCCCAAACCAGGGATATATTTTCCTAATTGAGCTTTAGCCCAAATCTGAATTATTTTAAGTAGAGAGAACTGATTAATCATGCTTCTTAGAATTAAAGACCATCCATATGCGAAAAGCATGAAAGTTATAAATAAAATCGGTAACGAAGCTATGGCCCAACCAAATTTAATGTTTTCAAAATAACTTCCCAACTCAGGCAAAGACTCATTTATTTTTAAACCGATGAAAATCAGTCCTGCAGCAGTAAATAGAATAGTTAAGATGAACTTAACTTCTTTTTTTGACACGAATTGTAATATTTGGTGAGCAAACTTAATTAATGTTATTTTTATCTCTTCAATCTGAATCAATGAACTGCCCTTTTACATCACACACCTTAATCTGATCATTTTCGTATATAACTTCCCATTCAGTTGAGCAAAGATAATGCAGTGATTCTTCTAACCAATTCGCAGGTTCATAATAAGTACCACCTTTAAACTGAGGCCACAAAACTACGAAGTCAATACCTCTATCCACCACCCTTAAAGCCACATGCTCGGGATCTTTCATTTTTTCAGTATTAAGTTCATTTTGGGCGATCAAAAAATACCGCTCATACACAAAGTTCAGGTAGTATCCACGCCCTTCGTGTAACAATAACTTACTGTCGGGCGGCAGGATCTTATTCAGATGAATGTACTCTTCATACCAATAAAAAGACAAATCATCTTGTACAAGACGATTTGTCAAAAATTCATGTTCGGTTTTCAAGCCGACTGTTGCCAGTACAGCATCATAGTGAAAACGAAAATGAGTTCCGATACCGAAAAGGATCCATATTAACAACAGAAAACCAATAAATGTTTTAACTGTAATATCTAATGTTCGAGTTAAATTAATATCAATCCACAGCTTATACAATCCATAACCACCTGCAATCGTAAGTAAAGAAATTATTGGAATCAGTGCTCTTAATCTAGGAAAAGAAAAATACCAAATAGCACACGAAATTATTGCTATCAACACATAGTTTCTTAATTGACTATTTAATCTGGTGACAATCATAGCGGGTATGCTCGCAAGAATTAAAGGTCCGTACACTCCACTACGAAAATTGTGCGGGTTAAAAGTTAAATCCCAAGGTGATGAAATTATTCTTTGAAAAGAGGTGCTTGATCCACCTAATAGCCTAGATTCAGAGCCTGCCAAATATGCTGCAGAATTCTGAGTAAAATCCTTGGCTCCAAAAATATCGAATAAAAACGGCCATACAGGATTTCCAGTCATGGTAAATGATTTGATTAGCCAAGGTAAAACTATAAGGAAAGCAATCGCGGATACCAGCATTGCTGAACTTATAACTTGTAAGTTGTTAATTTGTTTATTACGTAATCCGTAACAAATGATGAAAATCGTAATTGCGATTGCTCCATAAGCACCAGTCAAACGA
Organism: SAR202 cluster bacterium; assembly: GCA_009392275.1. GTDB lineage: Bacteria > Chloroflexota > Dehalococcoidia > Lucifugimonadales > UBA2962 > UBA2962. The sequence continues at coordinate 59,022 of VFGV01000002.1, read as the reverse complement.
GATCCAGCAGCAAAGAATCCTGCCAGAATTCCGACCAAGATCAACCACCTATCATTTTTAGTATCAAGCCAGAGTTTTAAAGCCACAAAACTCAAAAACAAAAACATTGAATTAGCCAAATCAGGAACAGCTCTTCCTGACAACACTACTACGTCGCTTGCACAGTACACTATAAGTCCTAACGCAAGCGCTACCGTGAAAGGCATATATCGCCTAGAAAAATCAATAACCACTACTATAAATATTACTCCCATCACCCATTGAATCACTTGACTTGCTGAGTCTGTACCCAATGACATTCCCCACATTTGAAGCATCATAACCAATTGCGGTTGCTGATGGGAAAATTTGGACGGAATATAAACAAAACCTTGTTCTTTAAGATAGGTAGAGGCATCTGCCACTCTATAAATTAATTCATCGACTCCAGTAACTGGTGCTAGAGCAGCAAATAAATTTAGAATTGTTAGCACAAGTATGAAAAGTATAAGTACTATGTCTAAATGGCCTAGATTATAAATCCGGAATTTTAATTGCCTCAATTCTCCTAAGGTGACAGGCGTCAATAAAAGCCAGGATACTAATCCGGTAAATGCTAGCACCAAAGCAGCTAACATCAAGTTCAAGCTGGACAGCTGCTTGGCCCATGCAAGACCAAATGGCACAAATGAAACTATGCCTAAACCTAACCCCATGGCGAGTAATGTATGTTGCAAGCCGTCCAAAGCTCGTAACTTTATCAAGTGCAAAACAAACAGTCCTAGCCCGCTTCCAATCAAAAGAAGGAAAATAACAACTATTAAATTTAAACCATTATCCATCTATCTAAAGGCCCAAAATACGTTCGAATAAATCAGCAATTTGCTGTCTCCTGTTAATTAGCAGGTCAACAAAAAAGTAAACGTTGATAGATGCGAACCAAATAACCGCCAAACTAATAGCTAGTGGCTTTATATTGGTATATTTTCGCGAAAGCAATTCTCTTAACATCACCGTAACTCATAGAGGCATTGGCCTCGGCTGCAGATTATTTCCAGCAAATACTGATCTTGAAAGCCTTCATTAACTAGCCAGGCTAGCTCATGCCCTCTTTCATTTACAACAAACTCATTTATATAAACGTGCGTCACGTCATTTTGTTTCAAAATTTCAACAAATCCACTCGAGACGGCATATTCTTTCTCGGTCTGAGCAAAACTTAGCAAAGGCCTATTTAAGTAAAACCCGTTTGATGCTCCAGGAGATGCGATTACTGCTTGTTCGCTAATTAAATCGTTTGATGCACGTATTATTTCCCAGCTAGGATAACGATTAAAGTTTTCAAGGTTTCTCGTAAAATATTCGCGGTCGTCAATAATGTTTAAAGAACGCTGAACTGTTTCTATAGATACAAAATTCTTATAAGTCCAAGTGGCTGTTGCAACTAATGAAGCCGCCAATACCAATGTGATAATAAGAGACCCTATTTTTGGACTTGAAACAGATAGCCTATGTATGACATATCCTGCTATCAAAGACATTAGTCCTAAAGCAGGGAGTATATGCCTGGCTCGCTGCACGACGAAAAATGATATCAACAACATCGATAATGAATATAAACTAACGTGCCACACCTTATTATCTACATTTTTTAACAAAATGACACACGGCAGTATTGATAAAAATATAGGTCCAATAGATTTACCATTCGGTCCTTCAATCGAATTTGAGTTTCCAAGCATCGACATATCCCATAGATATATAAAAAGTCCCGAAAACCCAGTTTCTCCAGCCAAATCGGAGCCAGCGAAACCTAGTGAGCCACTTATAACTAACGAGCGTATAACCCAGACTAATCCGGGCAATGCAAACAAAACGATAGATGAAAAGCTAATAGACCATGCTTTTAATGACATGTTGTTATCTGAATATAGTCGATAAGTTAATGCTATAGCCAATAAAATAGCTGTAAAGGTAGTTGCATGTTTAATTCCAAATGCTACTCCCAAAAAAAGACCTGTTATAAGTAGCCATCTCGAATCCCTCTGTTTTCGCCCCGCAAAATACCATTGTGTAAAAGCCAAAATAGAAATTATTTCAAACGCTGCCCAAGCAAGGTCCACTTTCACAGAAGCTGAAAGAACTGCGACAGAGGCCATTGAATACCAAGCTAAAACACCGATCAGTGAGATACGTGAATTAAATAACTTTGTACCTAATGAGTATAATCCTAACGCACCCAGCACTCCCATAAACCAGACTGTAAGTAGTTGAGCTACAATCTGGCCTTTCAATGAAAAACCTAGAGCTGCTATTAATTGTCCGTTTGCAGGAAATAGATTGGTATATGCATATGTTGCAGAAAATATCCTGCCTTCCTTTGCAAAATCTCGCGCAACAACTAGATATCCGGCTAATGAATCCCCATCCAATGTGGGAGCTAATGCGACTAAAAGATACAGAATGCTCAGCACCAGTATGCCAAGCAAAATCAGTCGGTCTAAACTTGATGAGGGAATTAACTTAGAAACTTGTTCAAATTTGATAATAGGTTTATACGATATAAATCCAAAAACACCCAAAACAGACATGCAGATCAACGTTAACCATGCCTGCAAAGCAGAGAACCAGCCTACAAACCCGCAAATCATTTGTAAGTAGACGAAAATGCCGACGCCCAAGCCTAATGACAATACTAAATCCATAACGCGAGATTCAGTGCGAATGTTTAAAGCATTAGTAATTAAACGGCCTGCAGACCAGGCAGAAACAATTACAACTGCAGTGATTAGTAGATCAATTATGAACATCTGGAGTCTAAGTGCCTCCTAAAACATCCTTGAGTGTTGGCCAGATTTCTTCAAATTTATAGAAGAAATAAAATGCAAAAATTAAAATTACCCATACCAGAATTAGAAAACTGGAAATCCAGCTGTCCTTTAACAACTTCAAGTACCGCTGATTCAAGTTACTCATTATTCAACGCACATTAAGATTTACGTGCTACCAGTAATTGATTTGCTAAAACCATACCTAGTCCAAAATACCTGATAATTCTTTCAATAAATATTTCTGCAGGAAATCCAATCGGAGAGAACATAAATTTGCGAGATTCTAGAATTTCTAGTTTATGTTGCTCGAACAATTGACAAATCGTATCAAGAGTAAAAGTATGATGATGTCCCGATTCCTTTAGTAGTCCTAATTTAGATGCAAGGTGTTCTAAGTTAGGGTCAGGTGTCGTGATAACGATAATGCCCTCTCGCTTAATAACTCGATTACATTCAGAAACAAATCTCGCGGGATCTGGTAGATGTTCTATTACCGCTGTGGCGACAATGGCATCAACACATTGACTATCAATTGGCAATGCCAGTGCGTCTCCTTCGATCTTTTGCACACCATCAATTTTCGTTGTCATCAATAAAGACCTATTCATCTCTAACCCAATAAAACGGGTTTTAGGCCAAATCTGATTTAGTTTGCCCAACATTAATGCATCTGCTGTGCCTACATCCAGCACACTCTCAGGTGTCCTGTTTAAATATTTAGTCAGTGCTTTTGCTACTTCAGAAGTTCTACGGTTAAGTCGATACTTTAGGGCTCTACTTTTTAACCGACCCTCATAGTAATCAACGTCATAAACTCCAAAAGGTAATTGATCATTCAAATTTTTATTTCTCTCTCCACTGATATTGTCCTTTCCGAATTCAATTTATTCAGTTCCTCTGGACTAAGTTCTATACCATGGTTGGCCAGCTCATGAGGTTGGAAATATCGGCTTTGCGGTACATAGCGCAAGTGATATTCACCGCCTAAACTTATATTGGTTACTGATATAGATTTTCGATTTAATGTAAATGTGTCCCGAATAGTTATTTGAGATTTTTCAAATAAAATTGATCTGGAGAAATTTAAAGGCACATCAGACTCATTTAATATAATCATCTTCCTAATCCTACCTTTAACAAAATGGGACAACATTGGACTCCATCCAGCTGCAACCATTATCAACCTAAAAATTAGTCCCTTAAATGGAGTAAATGTTTTTGGGTTGGGAAGATATTTTGCTGTGCCCGTTACACTCCATTCGTTAGCATCAACAGAAAATTTAAAGCTTTGATCTATCCATTGTGTAGTGAATTTCTTCCCATTAGATAAAATCCCTATTGCCCCCGAGTCATTCAGTAAACATTCATTTAATGCGACATTAAAGATTTTAAAAGTACCGCCTTTTGCCATATTGGCAATTGTGTATTGATCTCCGGTCCTGCATGAAGCTATTCCTGCCTTCTTAAAAAACTTGGTATGCTCTCTCTCGTATGGCAATGTCAATAACTCCCCAGATTTAGGACTATAATCCAGATATGACTGCAGATATTCTGGAACTCTATAAACCAAATACCTGTCAGACATTGAAGAAGGTGGTACCAGGTTACCTTGAGCAATACCGGATATAGCTTTGACAGCTATCGACTGTGCGAGTTTGATTTGGGACGATACGATTTCGAATCCGTGAGTGTACAAGTGGATTGTGTTTCTGCTTCCTAAAATGCCTCCATAGGATCCATTTGGATATACAAAATAAGAGCAAGTTTCGACTGCGCCGGATATAACTTCAAAAATCTCAGGTCTAGGGTCATGAACATAAATTTTCCCAAGAAAGGATACTACTGCAGAAAGGTATCCAGGATCAGGACCATCATATTCTCTGCACCATCCTTCTTCAGCATGGTAATAAGTTAAGAATTTATCCCACAATTTGCTATATATAGCTTCTAAGTCGTCCCGACCCAAAACTCTCATAACGGTATGAACCGCCAAACACGCCATTGCATGATGATTACCTAAATGATCTTCTTCTGATTCACCTTTACCAATAAAAAATGCTGCCTTTATAAGGGCTCTTCTTACCCGTTTCTCAACATCGGAAGGCATTTCTTCTCTAATTAAATTGAAAGCTTCTGCGCAGGCATAAGTGGTGAAACCTGTCGGGCCAACCCAGCCACGTTCATACGGATAAAACTCATCGAAACTTCCATCTTTATGTTGAATTCCAGCCCAATAATCTAATGCTGCTATCGTCCAGTTAAGTAAATTAGTATTACCCTGGTACTTACTATTTGGAAAATCATATTTGTACACCAAAGCTAAAGCATGCACAGCAAATTGGCGGACAGCGTCCGGAAAATCAGATGTTTTTTCTAGCCAATAGTCTCTATGAAAACAGCCATAGGTCGAAGAAAACCTGTTCCGGTCCAAGTTACCCAGCAAACGCGGAACCTGATCAAGTGCAGATTTAGCATATATTTCAGCAGAAATCATATTCTTATTCATAATTGATAATTAATCTTGTCTACCCGCAGGCAATCGTTTATTAATCATCTCTGCTAATAGTCCTACTACTGCAATTTGTATTCCTAGCACAACCAAGATTGTACTGGTGACATCAGCTAATTGTCCTAAAGCAAACCGGCTTATTAAAGCCCATGCGATTGCAACCAAAACACAAATGAAACTCGCCGGCATGAAAAATTTCAAGGGTGCAAAATACAAAGCCATCCGTAAAATCAGAGTCACAAAATTTAGAGTATCGCTAATCGGCCTAATCTTAGAATCTCCTATTCTTGCCTTATAATCTATTGCAACGTAATCAACCCTAAAACCATTAGTTAACAAAGCAAGAGTTATTGTGGTGGTAAATGAAAAACCATTCGGCAATATACCTGAATACAACTTAACCTGTGTCTTTTTAAACACTCGAAGTCCTGAATTTAAGTCAGGTATCGAAATACCGGCAATCGATTCTGCAATTTTAGTTATTACGAACTTTGCAGGGCGTCGAATTAAAGGTATTTTCACTATAGCACCTGTTCTAGATCCGACAGCCATATCGGCTCCATCTGAAACTGCTCCCACTAGATCTGGTATAACTTCAGAAGGGTACGTTCCATCTCCATCAGTAATGCATATATGATCGTATTTTGCCACTCTGACACCTGATTTAATAGCTGCACCATAACCGCGATTAACCCTATGTTTAACCACGACCGCTCCTGCGTTTTCAGCAATATCAGACGTTGTGTCGGTAGAAGCATCATCTACCACAATGATTTCGTGTTTTAATCCTGAGTTTTTTAAAGTTGACTGAAGATCTTCAATGACTGACCGGATTCCGCCTTGCTCATTAAAACAAGGAATTATCACCGATATCTCTGCAATTGCGTTAATTTGTTTCTTAGTTCTCATTGCCTCATAACACTTTTACTGTTTATTTCGTCGCTAACGGATCCATATAGATTTTGGATTTTTTCTATATGATTTGCGACTTCAAATTTACTTAATGCCCTAACTCTTCCGGCATTACCTAATTGTTTTCGTAAAACTTTGGATTCAATCAGAGCTATTAATTGACTTGAAAGAGATAGTACGTTACCCGGCTCACAAAAATAAGCACATTTATCCCCCATTATTTCTCTACTCGGCCCAATATCAGACACGACAACAGGAACAGACATGGACATTGCTTCTAGCAGAGACCTAGGACACCCTTCTGGTTTTATATTAGGGGCTACAAGTATATCCATAGAGCCTACATACGGAGCCACATCAGCTTGATAACCAACACTTTTAAATTCTTCTGTTAAGTCTATCTTCGACAAAACCCTATTAAGTTTTGCCTGATTGTCTAAAGGAACGCGCAAAAATGTTTTAAGTCTGCCTCTCAAGGTATCAGCATAACCTTCCGGGGCTCCTCCGCCCACTATAAGAAATACTACTTGTGGAAACTTTTTCTTTATTATTCGAGCGGCTTCAGCAAGTACAAAGTGTCCTTTCTCTTTCTGGACTGACCCTAATATACCAATAATAAGATTTCTTTTACTAAGCCCGATTAATGAATTTGTCTTTTCTCTGTATTTTTTCTTATATTTTGGATCAAATATTGATGTGTTTACAGGATTATGAACGACACTTATTTTTTCTCCCTCCGGCAAGCACTGAGCAACATGGTCAGAAACTGCAATAACCCTATAAGAGAGAAAACAAATTGCCCTGGCAAGCAAATGCCCAAACAAAGTTCCAGGATTAACTACCTCTCTAATATGCCAAATAATTGGTACCTTTGCTATTCTAGCCATAATACCTATTGAAATTAGCGCACTAGTATTCAGATGAATAAAGTCAGGCTTCTCAGTTTTTATTAATTGCCTTGCCTTAATAATGGTCGGTATAAACTGAATAGCAAAATTAATTACTGGCTTTATTGATAATGGTACATGCGCACCATAAGCCATAACTCCTCTCATTTTAACGACTGAAGCTTTAAGGCCCATCTGTCTAGAAATATCAATCATTGGGCCGTTATCAGTAAATACCACATGTGGATCATATAACTTTGGGTCCAGGCTGGCAGCTAAGGTAACCATGCTTACCGGCGCGCCGCCAATACCAGCTCCAGAATGTATAAACATGACTTTCAATCCCATCACAGCACCATCGAAGAATCTTTACTGAGTGCCTTAGCAGAGTCTTTCGACTGGTTGAATAAAAATTTAACTGAAGCCCGCTGTTTAGTATCACTTGAAAATCGTACTATCCTGGAGTTATCAGCCAATCCATATGAAGTAGCATATTTTAAGTCATCTATTGTTTCCGAAAGTTTTAAATCAGTTGAAACAATAGCCTTGAAACCATTTACCCCAGGAAACAGGGGCCAACTCCAGCATGCAGTATCAGCTTCTTTTATTGTGTCTTCTATGATTAATGCTCCAGATTTAACCGAATATGATACTAGTCTTTGATGGGACATAAGCGACGACCAGATTGCGGAGGATTTGACAGTAATAAGCTCTTTTGAACTGGTTATATGGACATCGCCCGAATTGGTTTTAGGAACTAGTTCAAATGGGCTATCACTTTGGATGAGATTCTGCTCGGCATTATTTAAGGTGACAGTGCCATGAGATTTGTTAGATCGTAATTCATTTCTAACACAAAAATCAGCTGTATATGTTAGCGTCCCGGGATCAACGGTTATTGGTTTCCCATTAAGCCAAATTTCAATTGAAAGCAAGTCATTGTGCCTATGTCCCGTGGGAGATTCATTTTCAGGCCAGCCGGTGCGAAATAGAATAAAATCTTTACGGTCTCTATTTTGCAAAACGCATATACCACCATTTTTATACTCCACACACTCTGGAAATAAAAAAGGCTCCGATGCTTGGAGGCAGCTTGAGACATTATCTGATCCTGTTAGCCAAAATAGTTCTGCAAGACTATCATTTGATATGCATTTTAAATCTTCTCTGTCTAGGAAAATGGCTCCTAATGCTAATATGTCATGATTATTATCTGGTCTATTTAAGTAATAACCAGATAAAACAGAAAACGTTCCTCCATCAGCGTCTCCAATCATTGGTAGCTCTCCATCCGGACGCGTGAGAACAACGACTGCGTCGCACATTTTAGACACAGACTCCTTGTACTTTAATGGCATTTCATGTCCCTGGTTATTAGCCAAAACCCCAGTAATTAAAAGCATTTCCAAGACAAATTTATGATAATGAAGAGAACTTTCATAATGCAATCCATCTGGTAAAACTTGTCTCTCAACTTCTATATTCAAACCTCTCATACCAACTTTAAGCCACTCCTGAGCTAATGGAATATCGGACAAAAACAAACCAATAATAACTAATGCAGAGTAATTTGATATTAGATGGTTTCCAGCAATTAATTTTCCATTTTTAGAACTAATTTCTAAATTCCTAGTTATGTACTTTCCATGTTCAATAATATTTTGAAAAACCGTATTGGGGATAGAATTCGTATTCTTGTCTTTATCAGCAATAATTAATAAGGCAAGTATCATATTTACTGCTCTTATTGAGACCTCCATTGATGATGTCCAATGAATACCGTAAGGAAATGGATTGTTTTCTACCCAATCTGCCCAGTGATCTATCAAGTCTTGACGATATATGGTTTCGCCAGTTAACCAATAAGCTCTGGCAAGAATCAATGCTTGGTGGAATCTACTTAATTCCCAGGTCACTTTAATATCGGTTCCTAAATCGAACGAAGATATAAGGTCTATTTGTGAGTAAAATCCCCCGCTCCATTCATGTTTTGTCTTTGGATCTCTATGCCAATCCACCTGTCCGCCAAAATCTATCCAGCCTAAACTCGCAATCTGAAATTCTCGTTTCAATATCCTGTTTGCGGCTGCGATAATTTTTCCTTTTTCTGAAGTAAATAATTTCTCATAGTCTGTCAATTCTGAATTGATATTCGTCACAATATTTAAAGTGTTTGGAAGTGTTTCGCTTTCAGACTTCCAAGTGTAGCAATAAGTTTGGGGCGGTAATATCCGTCTAGCTGCTCGATCCATGAGTAGCAAAATTCCTTTCAGGCCAAAAATCGCCAGGTATATTCCTGTAAGGTTGATCCAATCGCGCAGTTTCAAACAGATTCTCCTTCTATCCAGACCTTATGCCATAATGCCAAATTCAAAAGAGTCCAAATTTCGGATCCCTTAGATGTTTTACCCGTTTTATGAGTTTCAAAAATCCTCTGTACTTCTTTTTGGTCCATAACTTCTGAAATCCATTTTGAGTCACCTAGTGTTTTTTCAGCGTATCGGGTTAAGGATTCTCCAATCATATTTGTGGTGCCTCCACAAAAACCGTTTTTCTTCCTGTACACGACTGATTCTGGAAGATATTTCGTAGCCATCTTTCTTAAAATGTATTTAGTGACTCCATTTTTGTACTTGAGTGATGAAGGTACCGAGTTAGCCAATTCAACTAATTCCTCGTCCAAAAACGGAACTCGTGCCTCTATAGATGCTGCCATGCTCATCTTATCCACGCGCATAAGTAGTAATTCCGGCAATCTATGCTTTAAATCAATATTAATTGCGCGATCAAGAAAAGAACTTTCACTAAATTTTGAATTATATTCAATGTAATATGGTTCAATAATATTAGAGTACACCTGTTGATCGATATATTTGTTCATTAGGCGCTGCTTTGAATTTTCAGAAAATACTACTGCACCACCCCAAAATAATTCCTGGTTCAAAGTTGCTCTATTAACATATTCAATTTTACTTTCAGGGAGGCCCAAAGACCCGATTTGCAAAACCAAATTTTTAACTGGATAAGGTAGACCTCTAAATGGAGCATAAAGAGCCCTATGAAAATCATTCATTAAAGCATAATTCCCGTAGCCTGCAAAAAGTTCATCTGCTCCTTCACCGACATGTACAACAGTAGACCCTTTGGACTTTGCCAAAACACTTAAATAGTAAAGGGGCACACATACAGGATCAGCCAAGGGTTCATCTTGATAGTACGCCATATCTGTAAGAAACCCTGTAAATTGTTCGTCTGATATCAAAACTTCGTTATGATTAGCCCCAAATTGGTTCGCGACATATCTTGCATGTTGATTTTCATTAGAAGCTTCGTCATTTGCTATCGCAACTGAAAATGTATCTATTGGTCTATCAACCATTTGACTCATTAAAGCTAAATTTAAGCTTGAATCGACACCCCCGCTTAAAAAAATACCAAATGGCACATCGGTCATTAAACGGCGTTCAATTGATGAAGTCAGACTTTGAGAAATTTCCTCAACGATCTCGCCTTCACTGACCCCTTTAAGATCGACGCGATTGTCTGCAGTATTCCAATATTCTCGTATTTGAAGATTTCCATGTAGATCTACTGTAGCTAAATGACCTGGTGGCAACTTGTTTACACCCTCAAACATCGTTCGAGGTGCTGGTGTCGCCGACAATGTCAAATATTGACTAACAGCAATCATATCCGGAGTCCTTACAATATTAGAAAACTTGAGTATGGCTTTAATCTCAGATGCATAAATTAGTCCATGCGGGGTAATCGAGTAATAAAGTGGCTTTATTCCAAGTTTATCTCTAGCTAAAACTAACCTACCCTTTCCCTCAATACCTTTACTACTGTCATAGATCGAAAAAGCATACATTCCTTTTAATTTACCTACTACATCCAAACCCCACTCTTCATACCCATGTAATACAGCCTCAGAATCCGAATTCGTTTGGTAGATGTGGCCACGAGCTTCTAGCTCTTTTTTGAGCTCTAAATGGTTGTAAATCTCACCATTAACATTCACGCACACAGAGCCATCGCTCGAAAATAAAGGTTGTCTACCACCATCTAAGTCAACAATGCTTAGTCTTCGATACCCAATCCCAAATCTTTGGTCTTTACTGATAAATGATGTTCTATCATCAGGTCCTCTATGAACCATCGTATCCGCAGATTTCAAAATCGCTTCTTTAGAAACTATTTTTTCTACTTTATGATTGAATACTCCAATAAAGCCGCACATAAATAGCTCTAGTTCATCCATTCTCTGGAGACAATAATCTCCGCTATACGTGTTGCCGCTTTACCATCCCAGTACTTTAATGCATTGGTTTTACCTGAATCATTGTTCGATAATATATTACGAATTAGTCCGCTTAGGTTTTCAGGATCAGACAGAACATTAGTACCCTCAGTTATCGTTATTGGACGTTCAGTATTTTTCCTAACGGTAATACAAGGTATACCTAGAAAAGTTGTCTCTTCTTGGATACCGCCAGAATCAGTAATAACCAATCTTGCATGTGACTCTAGGCTTAAAAATTCTCGATAACCTAATGGCTCACATATCGTAAGGTGTTGAGCATCGATGTTCTTTAATTGAATTCTTGTCCTAGGATGAGCAGGAAAAACGATCGGCATTTCATCATATAAGAACTTCAATTCTCTGCATATTTTTGATAACACGCTAGGATTGTCTACATTTGAGGGGCGGTGAAGTGTTAACAAAGCATATTTATTCTTTTGCAAACCACGTAACGCCGGCATCTTAAAGTCGTTCAGCTCAGGTCTGTAGGGTAATTGATTTATCAGCGAATCTATCATTACATTCCCAACAAAATGTATTCTATGTTTCTCAATCCCTTCCTGATGAAGATTACGAGAAGCATCTGCCGATGGAGTAAATAGGATATCTGAAAGATGGTCTGTTATAACTCGATTGTGTTCTTCCGGCATAGATCTATCATAAGATCGTAATCCAGACTCAACATGAGCTGATTTGATTTGCATTTTTGCAGCGGTTAAAGCAGCAGCTAAAGTTGAATTTACATCGCCTACTACCACTACTAAATCTGGCTGATACTTCTCAAACATCCTCTCACAACCTAACATTACCGAACTCGTTTGTTCGGCGTGAGTCCCAGGGCCAATACCTAAATATTCGTCTGCCTGATTAAGATTTAAATCTTTAAAGAATATCCCGGACATGTTTTGATCATAATGCTGCCCTGTATGAACTAACACCTGATTCACATCTTCTTTAGCTTCATTTAGTGCTGAAATTACCGGCGCTATTTTGACAAAATTGGGTCTCGCTCCGACAACATGTGTTACATTCAAAATTCAGTCCTTTAAAAATTATGTCCAAGCTGAGTTGCAATATCAGAAATAGTCTCTTCTAGTGTTATTTGAGGCTTCCATCCTATAAGGCTTCGAATTTTAGAAGTGTCTGGTTGTCGTTTAAGCATGTCTTCGAATCCCGAATTGTAAGCCTGTTCATAAGGGATTAGTTCGGGTTCGTATATTGGCCCGCCCAAAACTTTATTTACTAATTTTGCAAGCTGATAAATAGATATTTCTTTTTCAGAGCCAATGTTATAAACATCCCCGATTGCTGATTCACATTCAGATAATAATATGATGGCTTTAACAGCGTCCCTGACATCACAAAAACATCGTGTTTGCTGTCCGTCTCCATATACCTGAGGCGATTGGCCAGCCATTATACGCTCAACAAACCTGGGTAGAACCATGCCATATTTGCCTGTTTGGCGCGGTCCTACAGTATTGAAAAGGCGAAATATTACTACAGGTAAATCAAGCTGCCTGTTATAAGCAAAAGCCAAGAATTCATCTACAGCCTTTGATGCTGCGTAACTCCAGCGAGATGTAGTGGTTGGTCCTAACAACCTATCATCATACTCCGCAAATGGAGATTTAACTCCTTTACCATATATTTCAGATGTGGAAGCAACTAAAATCTTTTTTTGGTAAGAATAGGCTGCTTTAAGAATTGAATGAGTTCCAAGAATATTAGTTTCAATCACTTTCACTGGGTCATCAACAATAAGATTCACTCCCACAGCTGCAGCTAAATGAAAAATTACGTCCGCATCTCTAACTGCTTTATTCAAAATCTTTTCATCATGGATGGAGGCTTCAATCATTTCAAATTCAGAATTGGATTTTAAGTTTTTAATATTATCCAAGTTGCCCGTTGACATATTGTCTATTACAGACACTCGATAACCTTGAACCAAAAGCGCGTTTGATAAATGAGATCCAATAAAACCGGCTCCTCCGGTGATTAAAGCTCTCATTTATTTACCAAATTTCGACAACTCATAACTTGATCACGTTACCATGCTCACCAGAGTATTTTGACGTTGCATTACGTGTGTCTATGAGTATTGAGCTTTGACCAACAATCAGATCTAACGGATAGTAAGAATGGGCAGTCGCAATTACCACACAATCTGAATCAGACAATAGTTGTGGAGTCAGCTCTACGCTACTTACAAGCCGTTCATCTAAAGTTATTTCAGGTACATATTTGTCATGATAGCTAACTAATGCACTGGATTTCATTAATCTATCAATCAATCGTATGCCTGGTGATTCTCTAATATCAGCAACATCATTCTTATACGCTACTCCCAATACCAAGATTTTTGCTCCAGCCAGCTTTTTACCATCATAATTTAAAGCCTGCTCTGTTTTAGTTATAACGTGCTGACACATACTTTGGTTAATTTCTCTAGCTAAATTGATAAATTTAGTATCAAGGTTGAGTTGCTTCATTTTCCATGCAAGATATTGTGGATCTACTGGAATACAGTGGCCTCCTAGTCCTGGACCAGGATAAAAGGGAGTATATCCAAAAGGTTTAGTAGACGCTGCTTCGATTACTTCCCATACGTCGACGCCTAAAGCATCACATATCAGCGCAAACTCGTTAGCTAGGCCAATGTTGACTGATCTATATGTATTTTCCAACAATTTAACCATCTCTGCCGCTTTTGGTGATGAAACACTAATTACTTTTTCAACTAAAATCCTATAAAGTTCCGCAGTAATCTCAGTACAGTCGGCAGTTACACCACCTACCACTTTGGGAGTATTCGCAATCGTATAGTCAGTCCTCCCGGGATCGATTCGCTCTGGCGAAAATGACAAGAAATAATTCTCACCAATCACCAAGGGTGATCTTGAAGGGTTACTTGATTTAAATAAATCTAACAGGAGCTCTTCTGTAGTGCCGGGATAAGTTGTGCTCTCTAAAACAATTAACATACCATCATGTAATCTTTTTGAGATTTCCGTAGCAGCCGCCTCAACAAAAGACAAATCCGGCACAGTATCATCTTTTAACGGTGTGGGCACACATATTATTACAACATCAGCTTTAAGCAGAGCATCATAGTTTGTTGTAAGTGTCAAACTAGGAATGTCGCCAGTACACACATTCGCAATGCGTTCGGCATTAACGCCCGCAATACTGCCTTTAGCAGCAAAGATAGAAGATATTCTATTAGAATCATTATCTAGTCCAATTACGTTAATACCTTTTTCGGCAAAACCCACTGCCAAAGGTAATCCAACATACCCTAAGCCAATCACAGAGACTTGCACGTCCCGTGACTGAATAAGCTGCCTTAGTTTATTTTTCAAAATTAAGATTCCTTGTGCATCTAGTTGCTAAATTCAATAATATTGATAATCCGTATACATGAGAATTACATTTACGCAAATCATTCTTCAATTTGTTACTCACCTTCTCCCTGAAATGCTATACCTATCAAAGGTTCTAATAAATGTCTCGATTGGGGATTCATGTTCAAATATTCGTTTAAAGTTGATTGTGCTGCCGAGATGTTTCCTTTTATCAAGTACTGCCTAGTTCGAGCTTCATAGGTTTCAATACGATTTGGGGCAATTTTATCTACCTCATCTAAGTATTCATCACAGAGACCTAATAGGTCTGGATGTTCAAAAGATGCAGACTGATATAGTCGACATGCTCCCAGATATATTCGCCAATTCTGCGGTTCTAATTTAATTCCATCGGCAAAGTGTTTCTTAGCAAGATAAATTGCTGCTGTGCGCTCATCTTCGTTGAATGTACTCCATCCGTCTGATAGAAACATGAACAAAAATATTCTCGGATAACCAGACATCACTGGAGACTTGTTAATTGCGAGATCATACTGATACATTCTTTCAATTGCAGGTAATGGATGATAAATAGCCTTCCTTGTGTGTTGGCTACCAACAAAAGGAAAATGGATCACAAAAATGTATATTAGAATAAAAAGTGCAATGACAACAGGGATATGAAATTCTGGCATTTTCCATATTCCCTTTAAACTTAATGCAATTGTTCTAAATGATTTGAGCCTTAGAGTAAATATTGAGGTTATTCGATCAAAAAGCGAAATGCCCAAATTATTGTTTATGTAACTCTTATCATTTTGCACACACGATTTCTCTAACAAAATGGGTACGCACAATAGCAAATAAAACTGCAAAGAAGTGGATGCAGTGTCAAATAAGAACAAATTTTGTACGAAATACCCAGCTGACGCTCCGGCTAGAAATACTACTAAATCCCAATGAGGGTTTGAGTTCCGCCACAAATATCTGATGTAAGACAATCCAATTAATACCCATATAGCTGCATAAGGTAAAAAGCCAACAATTCCTTTAGTCGCCAATTCTTCAATAACTTTATTATGCGGCTGATCAACTGTAGCGGCCATCTGAGAGAAAGCATCAGCCGTAACGTTTTTATCATAAGCTACATAGAAGTTTTCAGGTCCCCACCCTGTTATGGGACGCTGTACAAAAGATTGAAGGCCAATATCTATTAATTCACGCCTTATCGAATAACTGTCTTCATCTGACCCAATAATTGATAACATAGCAACCATTCTGTTCGACTGTGCCATCCGATCAATAAAAGATGTGTTTTTGCCAAACACAAACAGCAAAGAGATTGCTAACATACACGATAAACTTATGACTGCAAATAGACGTAAATGCCGATTATTAGCCTTAATTAAGTATACTATAAGACATAATATTAACCCGGCTGCCAATCCGAATAATGCCCCCCTTGCACCAGACATCATCATAACCCAAAAGTTTATTCCTATAACAAATATCCATGGCAAGGGTGCGATTATAATGTTTCTTGTTCTATTATTACCTAAATTATCTTTAGTCCATTCAGCCAATGGCGGTAAATTACGCAATGCCTGAGCTGCAACTCCTGCCGCAATTAAAATCGAAACCATCATATATGCACCCATGAATGTTGGATTACCTAATGTGGAATCAACTCGCAACAGTCCATCCATTCCTAAATATGAAAATCCTGGTATTCCCACTCCATATTTTTGGGCTATACCTAATAAAGCAACTAAAACACTTACCAAAACGTTAACTTTCAAAAGAGTTCTAATCGAGCTTATGTCTCTAAATACAGAAACGCATATAACTACAAATGCAAACCAATGAGCAAGATCAATCATTCCTTGCATACGCTCATAATTTGACCAAAAACTTCTTGTCGGCCCCACGCCCAATATAGACGCTATAAGGCTCCCAAACAAAAAGATAGTGAACACAGATAAAATCCAGGATTTTTTAGGTCTATAGTCCGTACGATTGATAATTAATATTAACCATAATGCTATCGCAATGAGTATCATTAATCGTGAAAATAAAGCTTTACCTACAATATAAGGATAAAAAGTATGCATAGCTTCAGGTAGCGGATTAGTAGTAACTATCAAAGGTATTAGAAGCACTAATAAAAGGCTAGCCCTAACAAGGAAAACCATGGGCTTCTCGAAACTATCTAAATTTAAATTTGAAGACACTTTATCCATAGGCGGATTATACGATAATTAAATTCTTACTAAACTAGTATTTAGACTAATAAATTCCATACACACCATTGAACACACCATTGATCATTAACCATTAATTCAACTAACATAACAAAATGATCGACTCTAGGATAATAAAACGTTTGCAGGCAGTAGTTGGTAAGCAATATGTACTTAACAAAGAATCTGACCTAATTACTTTCGAATACGATGGATCTGTTGACAGATCTCAACCTACAGTCGTGGTATTACCCAAATCCACAAACGAAATTTCTGAGTTGATGAAAATTGCATCAACGGCAGAAATAGCCATCGTGGCTCGTGGTGCTGGCACAGGCCTGAGTGGAGGAGCAATCGCGGAACAAGGTGGAATACTTCTATCACTTACACGTATGAATCAAATTTTAGAAATCGATCCCGAAAACCAAATCGCCGTTGTTGAGCCAGGTGTTGTAAACCTTGAACTAACTCAAGCTGTATCAAAGTTTGATTTGTACTATGCTCCAGACCCATCGAGTCAACAGGCCTGCACAATTGGAGGCAATATTGCAGAAAATTCGGGTGGTCCTCACTGCCTAGCGTACGGCGTTACTACGAACCATGTACTCGGAATAGAGGTAGTGGACGCTGACGGAGAGATATCTTGGTATGGAGGTAGAACACGAGAACATCCAGGATATGACCTTAGAGGCATAATGATTGGCTCGGAAGGGACGTTATCAATAGTAACTAAAGCTATATTAAGACTAAGCAGAAGGCCAGAATCAGTAAAAACATTGTTAGCAATATACCAAGATTTAGACCAAGCAAGTGCCGCGGTATCTGCAGTTATAAGTTCTGGAATCGTTCCAGCTGCAATGGAAATGATGGATGATTTAGCTATAAAAGCGGCCGAACCTGCTGTAAATGCCGGGTATCCGGAGAACGCAGGAGCAGTGCTTCTCGTGGAAGTTGAAGGACTAGCCGAATTAGTAGAAGAAGATGTTGCTGATATCGAAAAAGTAATGAGTAAATACAATCCTCTTGAAATAAGAACTGCTAAAACTGAACTGGATAGAACTAAGCTTTGGGCTGGGCGTAAAGGCGCGTTAAGCGCGCTAGGGAGACTGGCACCGAACTATTACTTAATAGACGGTACTATTCCACCAAGCAAACTTGTTGAAGTAATGAGTAAAATCAAAGAGATTTCAGCTGAATATAACGTACCTATAGCAAATGTCTTACATGCTGGCGATGGTAATTTGCATCCAGCAATATTGTTTGACGAAAGAAATGATAAAGAGACTAAAATTGCATTCGAAATTGGTGGCATAATTCTTAAACTGTGTGTAGATGCAGGCGGAGCACTATCAGGCGAACATGGCATTGGTATAGAAAAACGTGAATTGATGCCGTATATGTTTAATAATGATGACTTAGACTCAATGTCTAAATTAAAAACTGTATTCGATAAAAAATCACTGCTCAACCCAGGTAAAATATTTCCCGATAAAGCTGAGTCTGCCACCACCACTTTTTCTCAGTCTTCTTCCGTATCCAATACCGGGACAGGTGCATACATTTAACTAAATTTGAATCAAACAATTAAACAAAAAAATACAGCTGATTTTGTTAAATCTTTAAGTCAATCTCTTAAAGATGAACTAACATCGCCTTCAGATTATCATTCAATTGATAATGTCAGCCCGACTATAGTATTAAGCCCTATATCAAATGAACACATATCTGAATCTTTAAGAAAAGCATCAGAATATGAATTAAATGTATGCCCCATCGGTGGGGCTACACGCCTTGCTATTGGTAATAAGCCAACACAGTATGATTTAGGACTCACTTTAAATAAGTTAGACAAAGTCATTGACTATAAACCATCCGATCTCAGCATCACAGTTCAAGCTGGAATAACTTTAGAAAAACTACAAAAACAATTACAGGAAAATAATCAGTTTCTACCTATATCAGCCCCATTAACTCAAAGATCCACTATAGGAGGGATTCTGGCAATTGGCACATCGGGATCACTGACATGGTTAAACGGAACCCTAAGAGATCTGGTAACTGGTATGAAAACAATTCATCCAGACGGAGTAATCAGTAAAAGCGGCGGACAAGTTATGAAAAATGTCAGCGGTTACGAAATGTCCAGGTTACATATCGGAGGCTTAGGAACGTTAGGAGTAATATCAGAAGTGTCTTTGAAAGTGCTTCCAAAGCCTGAGAATGAGGTCAGTGTAATAACGACCTTTGCTAGTCAGGCAGATGCATATAATGCATCAATGTCGATTTTTCGATCGAAGATTAACAAACTGTGCTTATCTTATATAAATCCAGGTGCTTTACACCATTTAAATATTAAATCAATTAAACCAGGACATCTAATGGCAGTACGTTTATTTGGCAAAAACCTCAGCTTAAACCGCTGCATAGATGAGGTCGATTCATTGTTAAAACAACATAATCCTAAAACTGTCAGTCAAATTAGAGAGCAGGAACAAGAAGATGTTTGGCAAAAAGTTTCTGACTTTGGATGGAACTCAGATACAAAACCTTATTTGTCCATGAGGATATCCTTGCCTCCAAATACTGTAGGAGACATCCTTGGGTCTTTGGAGAGCACTACGATAACCAAAGGCCTGATGCCAGGATTGTCCACTAATGTTGGACATGGAACCATACTGTTTCACGTATATGATGTGAGTAATAATGCTGAACAAAATAAATTCGGGGAGATCGTTTCTGATGTGAGAAGATTAGTTAGGCAACGTAGAGGCACTGCCGTTATTGAACAAGGTCCCGAATTTATTAAAGAAGAATTTGGTGTTTGGGATGGATTTGAACAAAACCAGAAAACATTTAAAAGTCTTAAATCAAATTATGATCCATTAAATATTCTAAACCCCGGACGATTATTATAAAGCGCATATCATGAATGACATAAATACCAACTCAAAAAACAAAGTTAAGGTTGACAGCATTTTAAAAGGGTTTCCTTTCTCAAATCCACCATTAGAAGAAGACCTATACAAGTGCGTACATTGCGGGTTCTGCCTGCAGGCTTGCCCTACATACGTTCAAACGGGCCTAGAAACCGAATCTCCACGAGGTCGGATAGCCCTGATGAAAGGAGTAATAGAAGGCAGGCTTACAATGAACAATGATGTCATTGATCACTGGGATATGTGCATACAGTGCAGAGCCTGCGAGGACGTCTGCCCTTCAGGTGTGCCATATGGCAACTTAATTGAAAAAACGATGTCACAGGTAAGTAAATCGCGAAAAACATCTATTCTGACCAAGGTGGTTAATTGGCTATTACTACGCAGAATTCTTACCGACCAAATAATACTTTCAGGGTTAGTTGGAACAATGAGAATATATCAAAAAACCGGTATGCATAAACTGGTATCAGTTTTAAAAGTATTACACCTTATACCGGGCAACCTTGGAAGTTTACACGATTCCATGCCTAGAATATCCGATAAGTTTTTCTCGGCAGATGGACAAACCTATCATCCTTTTGGTGAGCCTAAAAAAACTGTCGGACTACTATCAGGTTGCATAATGCCTTTAATTAACGGGCCTGAAATGAGATCAGCGATACGAGTTCTTACTAGAAATGGAGTTAAAGTTGTAGTTCCTAAAGAACAAGGTTGCTGCGGCGCGATTCATAGTCATGTTGGTGACTTAGTAAAAGCCAGGGATATGGCGAGAAGAAATATTGATGCCTTTCTCTCAAAAGACATTGATGCAGTACTTTCCTCTTCTGCAGGATGTAGCACACGAATGAAAGAATATGGGGAATTACTAAAAGACGATGAAGTATATATTGATAAAGCAAAGCAGTTGGAATATAAGGTTAAGGATATAAATGAATTCTTGTATGAACTTCCGATCGACCCGCCAAAAGGTCGGTTAGAGTCAAATGTAACTTATCAAGACCCCTGC
Source organism: SAR202 cluster bacterium (assembly GCA_009392275.1). Lineage (GTDB taxonomy): Bacteria > Chloroflexota > Dehalococcoidia > Lucifugimonadales > UBA2962 > UBA2962. The sequence goes on along the minus strand of VFGV01000002.1, from coordinate 38,069 downwards.
CATTTAGCGCATACCCAGAAAATTAGAAGTCAACCAAGGGAACTTTTAAAGCTCATACCTGGCTTGAATTTAATTGAAATGAGAAATTCTGACCGGTGCTGCGGCGCTGGTGGTACCTATGTAATCACTCAACATAAAATGTCTTTGAATTTGATGGACGACAAAATGAAAACTATAGAAGAAACGGGCGCCCAAATCGTTACAACTGGAAATCCCGGATGTTGGATGCAAATGAATCAGGGTACTCAAAAAACGAATATGTCTGTGGAAGTGAAGTATGTTACCGACCTTTTAGATGCAAGTTATCAGGCAGAAAGAATTCAAAATGAGCCTGAAACAGAAGGTACATCCTTTAATGAATCAGCATGGGAGGAAGAGCGACTTGAACTTAGATCTCAATGGGAAAAACGCCCTGGTGACCGGAGGAAGCGACGGGATAGGTAGGGCCGCAGCAGAAAAATTAGCTAGAGCTGGAGCGAATGTCATAATTTGTGCACGTCGCACTGATCATTTACAAAATACAGCAAAACAAATTTCTAATGGGAAGACATCAAAAATATTACCAATAACCTGCGATGTCACAAAACCTGAAGACATCAAAAACACAGTGTCGGAAACTATAAAGTTATTTGGCTCAGTAGACATCCTGGTTAATAATGCAGGGAGATCATCTGCCGGGCACTTTCAGGAAATCACAGATGATTTATGGCGAGAAGACCTGGATTTAAAGTTAATGGGAGCAATTAGGTTTTCCAGATTAGTTGCGCCTTATATGAAAGATCAAGGTTGGGGGCGGATAATCAATATAACGACTCCTGGGGGTAAAGCCCCTGGTCCAGCTTCTGTTCCTACTTCAGTTTCACGTGCGGCCGGAATAGCGTTAACCAAAGAGATGTCACTTGATTATGCCAAAGATGGTATTTTAATTAATACGATTTGTGTCGGTTTAATTAAAAGTGCTCAGCATGAACGCACTTGGTTATCTGAAAATAAAAACCAGAATACTTTAGAGGAATGGTACGCTAAAAACGGAAGCAACATACCTATAGGCAGATTTGGAGAGCCAGAAGAAGTGGCAAACCTAATAGTATTTTTATCTTCAGAACTGGCTTCATACATTACAGGCACAGCAATAAATGTTGATGGTGGATCCTCTGCAGTGACTTAATTGTCTCGCAAATAACCCTAATATAAATGGATTTATCCGGTATGACTAACTGACTGTCTCAGTAAAAGATCACAAATAACCAAAGAGACCATAGACTCGACCATTGGCACCGCTCTAGGCAAGACACACGGATCGTGCCTGCCTCTACCTTTGATTGTGGTCTCTTTACCAAGTTTATTCACAGTAGCTTGCTCTTTGGCGATAGTGGCAGTGGGCTTGAAAGCAGCTCGTAATACTATATTTTCACCATTTGATATCCCACCCTGTACACCTCCCGAATGATTAGTACGTGTTCTTATCCTGCCGTTATCATTATAAAAAGCGTCATTATGTTCAGAACCCGTCATCGATGTTCCGGCGAACCCAGATCCTATCTCAAACCCTTTACAAGCTGGTAAAGACAATACAGCGTTTGCCAACAACGCATCTAACTTATCGAATACTGGCTCGCCAAGACCTGGTGGAATACCTCGAGCCACAACTTCAACAACTCCGCCTAGCGAATCCCCATCTTTTCGTGCCGTCTTTATCCGTTCAATCATTATTTTTGCTTTATTTGAGTCAGGACATCTAACTTCATTAACTTCAACATCTTTTCTTGTGACTTGATCAGGATCAACATCTGCAATGATATTCCAAACTTTCTTTACATATCCGACTATTTCTATATTGTGAGTAGATAAAATTTGATTGGCCACCGCCGCAGCTGCGACTCTTCCAACTGTTTCTCGAGCACTTGCACGTCCGCCACCTTTCCAATCTCTAACACCATACTTTGCGTCATAAGTGTAATCTGCATGAGATGGGCGAAATGTATGCTCTGTTTCTCGATAATCTTTTCCTCGGGCATCTTGGTTTTTTACCATTATCATTATTGGAGTTCCTAAACTTACTCCTTCAAAAACACCAGATAAAATTAATGGCTCATCTGCCTCACGCCGTTGTGTCGTGATTTGACTCTGACCTGGCCGACGCCTATCTAATTCACTTTGTATGTCTGAAACTGATATCGGTATTCCAGCCGGACACCCATCGATTACAACACCCACACCGTCTCCATGAGATTCTCCCCAGGTGGTTATTCTAAAAATTTTGCCAAACGTATTACTCATATATTTATGGTAACATCAAATAGCTAAAACCCGATTTAAAATTAACGTAACAATTTGGGCAAAAACGGGTCCTGGCCGAACACCCTTGAGGACCTTTTGGCTGTTTATATACAGTTGAATGAGTGCACCTCATGGCCAGGACCCCTAAATATAAGACATCTTGATTATTAACCTTCGCACACTTGTACAACTGTTAATTTCAACTTAAAGTAAACAGATGACAATTGCATTAATTTTAAAGTCGAGCCGGAATACGAACAAACAACTAAATAGATTGAATCTATTCATAAAAGGGTCTATCGCAACCATTGTGAATCACCGCTTTATAAACCAAAAATACTAGAAAGCCCGAAATTATTTCTCAACCCCATATTAAACATAGCAAGCCCGGAAGGTTAACTAAACTTAGTATGCTTAGATCCTTCAGGCACTCTGAATTCAAACACATGTGGTTCAGTATGTTTGCAATGATGAGTGGCCTACAAATGGCTTTTGTTGCTCAGGGATATTTGGCTTACGATTTAAGCGATTCCGCGTCAGTATTAGGTCTGATATATGGAGCCCAGGCGTTGCCCATGCTACTGTTTCCATTATTCGCCGGCGTGGCTGCAGATCGATTTGGAAGAAGAAGCATTATTCAAATAGGTCAGATCATGGCCGCAACAATTGCACTTCTGATAGCAGCCTCAATTTATACAAACTTGATAGTATGGCAACACCTATTGGCTATGGGAATAGTCTTTGGATTGGTCATGGCATTTTCTTTAACTGCAAGGCAAGCTGCCATACCTGACCTTGTACCAAAAGCCGATCTAGAGAATGCTGTTGCTCTAAATGGAGCTCTTCTTAGTATCACAACCTCAGCGGCACCAGGTATAGGGGGCGCTCTTTATGCTATAGCAGGTCCATGGATAGTTTTTACTGTAGTAGCTTGCCTAGGCTTAATATCTGTTATTTTAACGAGTAAATTGCCATCATTGACTCCGCCAACACAATCGCACCCAGCAATGGTACAAGAAATAATTTTAGGACTAAAACACATAAATAGTCTTTCCGGACTAAAGATAGTAATAATCATTTCCTTATTAACAACATCTCTTGCGATGCCTTTCAGATTCGTGTTACCGGTATTTGTAGTCGATGTATATGAAAAAGGTCCAGCAGCTCTAGGATTAATGATGACTCTTATGGGAGTTGGTTCATTCTTAGGAGCAATCATACTAGCTACTAAGAAAGATGGTAATCGCGGAGTATTGTTAATAACAACCACTGCCCTATCAGGAATAGTCTTAATATCTATTGCGTTAATGCCGTATTATGCAGCTGGATTATTACTAATATCCCTTCTTGGAATCACTGATGCTGGCAGAAGAATACCCATACAAGGATTGATAATGAAGCTAAGCAAACCTGAATATCGTGGTCGAGTAATGAGTTTATATATGATGACTTTTGGCATTGTAAATCTGATGGTTTTACCAGTTGGCTTCGCCATGGAACATCTCGGTGGACAATGGGTTATCGGTTTCATGGCTTTGTTACTTGTGATTATATCCATTTCGTTGATGGCAACTAAAAATCCTCTTAAAAACTTACAATGACTTCGATTAAATCATGAATTCTATAAGTTTTAACTCTCATACATCTATAATATAAAAAATAAACCCTGTCTGTGCCTCAAATTGTTTATAATACAGTTTGAATGCCAAACAAATCGGAGTTGATATGAAACCAATCAGCGAGATATCAGCACAGTTAGGGATAGATCCTAAAGAATTAATTATGTATGGAGATTTTAAGGCAAAGATACCTTTAAAAACGATCTCTAATAAGGCATCTAATAACGGCAAATTAATTGTTGTAACAGGTATTACTCCTACGCCTGCAGGAGAAGGTAAAACCACAACGGCTGTGGGATTGGCACAAGGAATGGGGCTATTAGGTAAAAATGTGGTAGCAACACTTAGGGAACCCTCATTAGGCCCTATATTTGGGATTAAAGGTGGAGGAACAGGCGGCGGCGCCGCGAAAGTAATACCTGAAGATGAAATTAACATTCATTTCACAGGCGATGCTCATGCAGTGGGGTCAGCTCACAACCTTCTTGTGGCACTAACAGAAAATGCGGCACACAGAAAACAAATACCTGGATTCACTGCAAGTGGCATATCGTTGCGTCGTGTTACAGATATGGAGCATCGTGCCCTTAGGCAAATTGTTACTGGAATCGGAGGCCCAAATAATTTACCCGTTAGAGAAACAGGTTTCGATATAGTTACAGCTTCCGAAATTATGGCGATTCTGGCATTAAGCTCTGATTTAGAAGATTTGAGAAAGAAACTAGGGTCAGTAATTGTCGGGTTTACTCAATCTGATGAGCCGGTTGCAGCAGCATCTATTGAAGGAGCGGTTGGCTCAATGATGGCGCTTCTAAGAACTGCTATAATGCCGAACCTGGTTCAAACCACCGAAGGTCAACCTGTCATCATTCATTCAGGTCCATTTGGGAACATAGCTCATGGTTGCAGCTCAGTTATAGGAGATAGAATCGCCTTAAATTACGCAGAGTATGTTCTAACAGAGGCTGGATTTGGAGCGGATTTAGGGTTCGAGAAATTCATACATATCAAATCTCGCTTATCAGACTTAAACCCTCACGCGGTAGTTTTAGTGGCAACAATTAAAGGTCTAAAATATCATGGTGGAGTCAAAGTCAAAGATTTGGATCAAGAAAATAACCAGGCTTTGTCAAGTGGATTGTCTAATCTAGGTCATTTAATAAAAGTGATAAAATCATTTGGCCTACCTGTAATTGTTGCTATAAACGAATTTTCTAATGATCGGTCTTCAGAAGTAAAAATAGTGCAGAAAGGATCAATTGAAGCGGGAGCTGCCGCAGCAGTATCAAATACTTCATTCGTGGACGGAGGTTCAGGATGCAAAGAGCTAGCAGAAGCCGTAATAGATATCACGCCTGATTCTCCAGCGAAAATTAAATATGCCTACAACCTTTCAGACTCTATTGAAGATAAAGTGTTATCAGTCGCAAAGTTAGTTTACAATGCTACCGATGTTAATTGGTCTCCAAAAAGCAAACGAATCGCGTCCCGCTATGCGGCACTTGGTTGGTCAAATACACCTGTATGCATGGCAAAAACGCCTTTGTCGATATCACATGATTCGAAACTAAAAGGAAAACCAGAAAACTACATATTTCAAGTGAATGACATTCGAGCATCTATGGGCGCAGGTTTCACTTATCCGATCGCTGGCAATATTGTAACAATGCCCGGATTACCATCAAAACCTCGCTCACTTGACGTGGACAAGCAAGGAAATATTATCGGTCTGTAAAAGTTTTATATTTAACACGTATGAGTTTAAACTTTTAGTGATGAACCGTTAATTGAGGTTAATGAAATATGAAATTTAATATGAGAATGCTAACTTGCATTATCGGCGGCATGATAATTGGGGTCATAATTGGATCCCTAACTGGAAAAGTCTATATTGGTACTATAATTGGAATAACAATTGCAGGAGTCCTCTGCCTTACGTTAGGTCAGAAAAACTCTAAAACCAAAGGCAATACTGATTAAACTTTAAACTAAAAGATAAAAATCCAAAATTGAAATTTAGTAACAAAAACCGATGGCAGAAAAACTAACTGAAATACCTAAACCAAAAGCTGCTTCCTTTAAAGCAGGCAGGAAAATATATCTTGTTGCTTCAATATTTGGTTTTCAAGGTGTACCTGACGAATTAGAAGTGAAATTGCAAACTTACTGGTCTGACGTTAGGAGTCAGATTGAAAATCTTGAACAGACGCTTACTCAAGTCACTCATGTATTTCATGAGGGCGTATTCGAGTCCGGGCAAACTGGATTAGACGCAATAAACACCATAAACCCTTATGCACATACTTTTATAAACACTTTGTGTAAATCAACTGCCACACTTCAATCGCTTGAAGATAGATCTTTAGTTCAAGAGGAATATGACTGGCGTATTTGCTCCTCGGCTGGTGTGACAAGTGAAAAAGTCTATTCATTAATTATTAATAATCTAGAAGAAACTACAAATAAAAGATGGGCTCATGCATCAAAAACCATCGACGAACTCATACCAAAAGATGATGCAGCGTTATTAATAGTAAATCAAAATCACAAAATACAATTCCCCGAAGATATGCAGGTTTTTTATATCTCACCACCATCTTTTGACGCAGTTAAAAGATGGGTAGATAATCAAATAAAATTGATGGTTGAGGCTCAACGTAAATCTTCTGATGCAACAAAAACCGAACCTGAGAAAACTTCTGATAAAGATAAAAGTGACAAGGAAAAAGAGTCTACAAATGATAACGGTGGCACGGATAAGGATAAACCAATAGATTATCCATATTAGATGTTTAACACGGATAATCTATTCTAAGTCTAGACAAGATTTGGTTACTTTATTTTTTACGCCACTGGACCATAGCTAAAGTAAGTATTGGGTTATTATCTGAGTCATATTCCAGATCTACAAATACTGTAGAAAACTTCCCTAACTTTTTAACCGATGGAAGCGCCTGATCGGCACCAAGAGTCATTTCAGTAGTACCAAAAGGCGCATCTTGCTGTCTTAATTCCAGAAGTATTATTGCTTCTCCAGGTTCACCACATGTTTCCCCATCTGGACAACGGGTGTCTGATATCACCTCCAGGAAAACAGCTACTAAGCCGGTTTGCAAACTAGGACTAGCTATTATACCGCCAATTGGCAACCTAACAGGCTGTCCGTTAGGAACCAGGCTGGCCGAACCATCGGGCTCAGCTTCTATTGGCTCTTCTAAAGGTCCTTCATACACATCTCGACCAACTATAACAGGAGTCGCAGTAGGCACAGGTGTATCTACAATGGCAACAGGAGTCGGTAGTTGAGGATCAGCTGTGCCGGTCAATACAACTTGTTCAACTTTTGATCCTACTTCGACATTAATTATTTCAGTTGAGGCAAGTATTCCATCTTCACCGTTACCACCAAAAACCAATATTCGATTGTCTTGAAGTAATTCCGCCAAGTGTCTATATCTACCAATCTGTAATTTTCCTATTGCTTGCCAAGAATTATTCGATGGACTCCATACCTCTACAGAAGGCCTGCTACCAGTTCCTGCAATAACTAATACTCTTCCATCCGGTAAGGATATGGCCATATGTTCGGCTCGAGGTTCAGTTAAATCTGCTAATTCACTCCAACTGTTAGTTGAAGGATCATAAATCTCTGAAGTCTGTCTTTTTCCGCGCCCACCAACTACTAGCACGCGACCATCTTTCAGTAATGTAGCTGTATGTTGAGTTCTGCCAACATTCATCTCACCTGCAGAAAACCATACATCTTTAACAGGATCATATATCTCAGCATTTTTAATATATGGGCCGTCAGGATCTCCTCCACCAGCAAACAAGACACGGCCATCGCTTAGTAATGTTCCTGTATGCCAGATTCGTTCCACTGACATGCCTCCGACCTGTGTCCAGACATCTGTACTAGGATCATATATCTCAACAACGTTTGTTGGATTGTAATCACGAGCGGAACCTCCTGCAACTATCACTCTACCATCCTCAAGTAATACCATAGGAAATGACTCATGAGCCTCAATCATGTCACCTGCCGCTGTCCAATTCCCTGTTTTGGGATCCCATAAATCTACTTTATTTGTACCTGTATTTTTAAGATCTCTACCACCGGCAGACAAAACACGTCCATCCGTTAAAACAACCATAGAGTGAGAAAATCTTTCGACTATCATGTCTTCAGTAAATTCCCACTGATCTGCTCCAGCCGTCCACACTTCAGCTGTTTTAACCGCTCCAGCTTGAAAGGCAGGTTGATTACCTCCTGTAACCAGCACTCTACCATCAGGCAAAATTACACTAGCAGACCGCATTCGCTGTGCTCTTAAATCACGGCCTATCTCTGCAAACCCTCCGCCAGATACAACGGAAGACTCTGTAGAGCTAGAATCGTCGGAGGAGTCTGAAGAAGCAGAATCAGAACCTCCACAAGCAATCAATAAAATTGCACCTAACATAACAAAAGCTAAAATCAACTTGTTCAATTTAAGTACCTCTATAAAAAGCAGATTGTTAACGAATTATAAACAAGCTATACAAAAAGTCCTAATTTGTCTGAATCTGGACTTTGATTGCACCACCGTTCTTGTCAAATGATATTTCTAAACCTTTTTGTATTTCAGATAAAGGAAACCTATGGGTAACTAGAGGTTTAAGGTTTACCAACCCGCGGCCCATTTGCTCTATTGCAATCTGAAATTCATTCCTTCCGTTGTTAGTAGCATAAGTTGCAGACCATATTAATGAAAGTTCTTTTAAGATTGCTTTCATCCAATCAAATTTAATCGCAGTGTAAAAATTTCCTGTAGTCACAATACGACCTTGTTTGCGAGTAACGTCCACTGCTTGAGTTATTACCGAATCTGAACGCCCTCCTACTGTTTCAATAGTTAAGTCAGAGCCAACTCCTTTGGAATAATCTAACAAGGCTTCACTTAACTCATTTCCTTCAGAGTCGACGACAAGATCTGCTCCAAGCATACGAGCCATATTGACCTGTTGAGGGTACCTTGCTGTAGCAACAATAAAGCCAGCTCCCATAGCTCTAGCGGCTGCAATTGTGCAAAGACCTATAGTTCCTGAACCCAGAACAGCAACAGTTTCTCCACCACTTAGTTCTCCTCTCCGAATCGCATGTAAAGCAACTGCATAAGGTTCGACAAGCCCTGCCTCATCCCAATTCATTGAACCGGCTATTTGATAAAGCCCTTGCGATTTAGTCACAACATATTCTGCATAACCTCCTCCTCTTTCAATACCAATATTTTCACAAAGAAAATATTGACCAGCGTTACAGTAATAACAATGTGAACAAGCTTTACCATGTCCTATTCCTTCTACAGCGACTCTAGCACCTAGCAAGCTTTTGTCTACATCTAGCCCTACTTCTACAACTTCTCCGGCAATTTCATGGCCTTGAGGCAATGTTTCTGGTTGGTTCTTATCAGAGTAAATCAACAGATCTGAGCCACAAATACCTGCTGACTTAACTTTAACCAAAGCATCTTGAGGGCCGATTAAAGGTTTATCTACGTCGCAGACTTCTAATACACCTTTACCATCCCATAAGGCTGCTTTCATTCTATTTGTCATGATTTACCACCATTTAAATATTCCATATTATTAATCCTGATGAATCTGGACTTTTATTGATCCACTATTCTTGTCATAGGCAGTATCAACGGCTTCCTGCACATCAGATAATGGAAACCGATGAGTAACCATGGGTTTAAGGTTTACTCTGCCTGAACCCATCATATCAATGGCAACTTCAAAATCATGCCTACCTTCCAATATCGAATAGCAAGAAGAAAATATTATCGATTGTTCTTTCATTAACGGTTCCATCCAATCGGTTTGTATAGGAACCCAAAACCCTCCTAAGATGACTATCCTTCCTTGTTTACGGGTTAATTCAATACTTTGAAATAAAGTGGTTCCACTTCTACCCCCTACAGACTCTAAAGTCATATCAGCTCCTCTTCCTTCTGTCTCATCTGCAACTGCCTCTATTAAATCATCTCCTCCATCGGGTAGTACCACATCGGCTCCAAGAGCTTTTGCTAACTCAGACTGCTGTGAGTACCTCGCTGTAACCATAACTTTGCCAGCACCCATAGCTCTAGCAGCAGCTACAGCAGTTTGTCCAATATTGCCTGCTCCCAGAACCAATACCGTTTCACCTCCTTCGAGCTTGCCTCTGCGACAGCCGTGTACTGATACTGCCAAAGGCTCTACTAGAGCGCCTTCATCCCAATTCATGTTGTCATGTAATTGAAAGCATCCTGTTGAATTCCTCTTAACATACTGAGCATATCCGCCACCCGAATCAGGTTTTTTATTCATACACTGTATGGGTTGTCCTTGCCTACAGAAAAAGCAATTACTGCAATTGACTCCGAATCCAAGCATGTCGACCGCTACTCGGTCTCCTAGTCTTTTTGAATCTATCTTTGAGCCAACCTCTACAATTTCCCCGGTTACTTCATGTCCAGGCGGCAGGTTATTAGGTTCTTCGGACCAAGACCAGACTCCGGCAGGGTCATCTTGATCGGTCCACATAAGTAAATCAGAGCCACATACACCTTCTGCTCTTACTTTGACTAAAACTTCTTCCTCATCAATTTCTGGAATAGTTAACTGCTTAACAGCTAATTTACCGTTTCCTTGATACAGAGCTGCCTTCATTGTACTCATAATATTTATCCCCTTTTTCTAGAATTGCAAGACACGAACTCGCGTGCAGAGTCAAGAATTAAACTCGGTAGAGTAGTCAATACTTGATCATCTTCTACGATTTTTTTTCCGTTTTTGTGAATTTTATCTGTAGCCTCTTGAATTGCAGAAACCACACTATCATGTTTAGGCTGACCAGATACTCCCATAGACTGAGCTAGATCATTTGGTCCAAATGTAAAGTAATCAATGCCTTCAACCTCTAACAAATCATTAAGATTATTTAAAGCGTCTTGTGTTTCTAATTGCGCTGTAACAATCATTTGAGAATTCGCTTCAGTCATTATGGAGGTTCTCAAACCATCTTTGTCATCTACCGACATCGAATCGTTATACAACAAAGATCGACCACCACCCCAACTTCGTTCACCCTCTGGTGCAAACCTACATGATTTGACCAAATCTATTGCCTGACTTGCAGTATCAATATGAGGAGCAACGATTCCTTGAACGCCTCGTTCAAGATACATATTAATAATTGCGGGATCACAAGACGGGGGTCGAGCAAATACCGACATACCGCATAATTCAGCAGCAATACAGGTGGTTTCTATTTGATTTAAATCAAATGGACCATGCTCGCCATCTAACTGGACAAAATCAAACCCAGCGATAGCTAAAAGCTCAATTAGCTGGACTGATGTAAATGGCATCCAGCAACCCAAAGATTTTTTATTTTCCATTGAGTTTTTAATGACAATATTTTTCATAGCTTCGAGGTGATACTAGTTTAGTCTGTTCAGTATGTAAAGAGCGATTAACGATACCTACCCCAATTGTAGGGTTTTCAAGTAATTAGTGATTCTCTTAACTATCGAAGGGCGGTAAGGTGGATTGCAGCCAAGCTGAAATGTCAGAAATTTCCACATGTGAAATCTCATGCGCAATATCATATTCTTGAAATTTCGTTGAATAACCTTTTGAGCTTAATTTCTCCACAGTTTCAATTGATTTCTCAATGGGAACTATATCATCCAACGATCCATGCCCAATAAACAGCTCTTGTTGAATATCGATATCATTTAAATCATCTAGTGCATAAGTATTCATCCAGCCACTACAGGAGATTATGCCAGTGATTAGCCCAGGTCTTGCAAGGCCTACTTCGAGCGCCATCATTGCACCCTGAGAAAAACCTCCGAGTACAACTTTAGTATCTTGATTTCCATACAGATTGAGTAATTCATCCAAAAATCTATTAATTAAAACTTTTGAATTATTTATTGATTCTTTGATACCTTCTCCAGATATTGGAGCCCATGCATAGCCTAACCCTCCAAGCCCCATTCGCATCTCAATAGGAGCTTGAGGGAATGCATATATATAGCCTCTTGCATTTATCGCGGAGGCTAAAGGAGCTAAATCTCTGCTACTAGCTCCAAATCCATGCATCAAAACTACAATCGGGTACTGATTAGTAGTATTAAACCCGTTGGGTTCAACAACAGTAAAATTAAGTAGTTCGTCTCCGATATTGTATTCTTGGTATTTCAATTTTTATTTGCCAAATTACAAATCTGTTTTTATATAAAAGTATTATCGAGAACCTAAGTTGCTAACAACAACACATTACTAGGTTGATATATTTAATCTCAATGAAAAATATATTAATAAATTAACAACTTTAAGTTTAAAATTATATTTATATGAAGGCTTTATTTTCATTAATATAATAAAACCATACAAATAAAACTTTTATGAGCAATTCATATAAAAATACAGCTGAGCTTTATTCAAGCAGTCCAGACGAAACGCAATCATTAGGCAATAAAATTGGCCGGTTATCAACTCCTGGAGACCTGATACTGATGACAGGAGAATTAGGTGCGGGTAAAACTTGTTTCACTCAAGGAGTTTTAAATGGAATTGGGTCACCAGATCATGTCAGAAGTCCAACTTTTGTGTTGGTGATGGAATACAAGGGTAGAATTCCTCTTTACCATGCGGACTTATATAGAATATCTGAAAGTGCTGAGTTGGATAGTATTGGTATAGAAGATTACTTTAATTCGGATGGTATCTGCGTTGTTGAATGGGCAGATAGGTTTGACTATCTTTATCAACTTGAGCACTTGGCAATCCAAATAGATTGGGACAGATCAGGACCCTCCTCTGAGAAACGTAGAATTAATTTAACATCCAAGGGACTGCGTCATTCAAAATTGATCGATGACGTGATAGATTCGAATTCCCGTAAAATACGATAAGGTTATTTTGGTCACTATAATATGGAACTATCTATTGACACATCGACATCATTTTCAACAATCTCTCTATCGAGTGAAGGCATAGTCATTAAAGAACTATCCTGGGATGCCAAGAGAAATCACTCCATGGAATTATGCCCAGCCATATGGTCAATTTTGGATCAAGCAAATATAAAACCAACTAACTTAAAATCAGTCTTTATAGCAAAAGGACCAGGAGGATTTAGTTCTTTAAGGGTAGGCATGTCATTTGCTAAAGCTATTTCTATGACGCTTCAAATACCTCTAGTATCAATTAGCACATTAGATATTGAAATTAAACCTTATTTGCCATCTAAATTACCTGTATTTGCCATGATAAAAGCTTCAACTAAAAGTGTATACTCGATTAGTAATCTAGATAGAAATGAATCCATAAGGGTTATTAATCTAGATGAAATAGACAAAGTCACCACTTCAAAAACTATATTTTGTGGTGAGGCGATGACTGAAGTAGGGTCGATATTGAATTCAAAACTCGGGGACTTGGCAATTGTAAAGGCAGACCCTATGCCTACCAGAAAAGCATCTGTGCTCGCTTCTTTGGGATATATAAAATTGATGGAATTTGGTGGAGAAGATATTGACGCATTGGAGCCCGTCTACATCAGTGGAGCTCAATACGATTCTGCGATAGGTCAAATAATAAGTAAGAGGTAAAAGAATAAGCATGGACAAAACACTTGCATTAATTAAACCTGACGGAGTTCAGAGAGGACTCTCAGGGCAGATTATATCCAAAATAGAAGCAAAGGGATTGAAAATCGTGGGGGTAAAAATGATCCAAATGGATAGTGAATTAGCAAAATCCCACTATGCTGACCATGTAGAAAAACCTTTTTTTCCTACTCTAATGGAATTCATTACTTCTGGACCTATTATAGCCTTAGCTTTAGAAGGCCCTAACTGTGTGCAAGCCTTAAGAAACCTTATGGGAGCTACAAATCCAATTGAGGCAACTCCAGGGTCGATTAGAGGTGACCTAGGTCTTTCGGTAGGAAACAACCTTATTCACGGATCGGATTCTGAAGAATCAGCTACAAAGGAATTAAATATATTCTTCAAAGAAAATGAATTGTTTACTTATAAGAGAAATATAGATGATTGGATTATTGAATCCTAAGTATACTCTGTCCATCTGACCAAATTTCATCTAAAGCGTAATAATCTCGTTCATCTTTTCCAAAAATGTGTACTATGATGTCTCCAAAATCGACAACAACCCATCCACTGTCAGAGTTTCCTTCTTTTCTGCACTTAATTACTCCTTTAGCTTTCATTTCAACTTCCAACTCATCGACGACAGCTCCCATTTGTCTGTTCGAGTCCACTGTTAAAATAATCATGTAATCAGCAAAAGAGCTTTTATTTGATATTTTGAGTAGTAAGATGTCTGATGCGAAACTATCCACTACTGTATCGACAGCGAACCGCGCTAAGTCTTCGACATCTTTAACTTCTTTTTGATTTACTTGTTTAGACATATTTATAGGGATTATAGATTAGATAAACTAATAGTATGATGATTTAAGGATAAACTTTTGATAAAGAAAAAACAAAAAGTAATTGTAGCAATGAGTGGAGGGGTGGATTCTTCCGTTGCCGCTGTTTTACTAAAACAAGCAGGATATGACGTCGTTGGAGTCACTATGCGACTTTGGAGTATAAAAAATGATTCAGTATCAACGTCTAAAAAACCATGTTGTTCCGTAGAAGACATCGATGACGCAAGAAGAGTATGTCAAAAACTTAATATACCTCACTATGTACAAAATTTTGAGAAAGAATTTCAAGAGCACGTAGTCGATTATTTCTGCAGAGAATATGATAATGGCAGAACACCCCATCCGTGCTTGGCATGCAACGACCGAATTAAGTTTGACTTTTTACTTAGACGGGCAATGTTTTTGGATGCGGACTACATAGCAACCGGTCACTATGCTCGTATAGTTCGCGACACAAATAGCGCGCAACTATGTAAAGCTGTCGACGCTACAAAAGATCAATCTTATGTGCTATTTACCCTTTCTCAGGCTGAGATTGACAAACTTCTTCTCCCAGTAGGTGAATATTCAAAAACAGAGATAAGGGAAATTGCTAATAACGCTGGATTGGCTATTGCAGACAAACCAGACAGCCAAGAAATATGCTTTATACCTGACAATAACTACAGAAAATTTATTAGTACGCGCATAGAACCCAAGCCAGGTAAATTTGTTGACAAAGATGGTAATGTAATCGGAGACCACCCTGGAGTACAATTCTTCACAATTGGTCAACGTAGAAAATTAGGTTTGCAGGGAAATTCCCCTACCCCATATTACGTGACCAATATAGACTCAAACTCCTACCAAGTAACTTTGGGGAGCGAAAACGACTTATACCGAACAAGGCTATGGGCATCTAGAGTGAATTTTGTATCGGGAACTTCTCCCAAAAAGCCAATAGAAGTAGCTGCAAAAATCCGATACAAGGCAGGTGAAGCCCCAGCATTACTAACTCCTCACGGAAACTGGGTGGATATCGAGTTTACACAACCACAAAGAGCAATTACTCCTGGTCAGGCAGTAGTTTTTTATAAAAACGAAGCGGTAATTGGTGGTGGATATATTGAAACATCAAGATCACCTTCAAGAGAACGCAAAAACATACTTGCGAAGATGAATATATGACTTTCAAAAATATTATTCGATTTGCATGTGAGGAATACAGTCTAGAACTAAAACGACTAGTTTCAGGGTTAACTGATCAAGACCGTCGCTTCGTGCCTCACCCCTACTCGCATCATATTGATTTTATTGTTTGGCACATTGCTAGAGTAGAAGACCACTGGATAAATTCATTCGCTAAACAAGATATTCAAATATGGGATGATCAAAACTGGGCAAGCAAGCTTAACTTAAATATTAATCTAGATGAACCCAGGAGTGGTTGGGGATGGACAATTGAACAAGTAAATTCCATGCCCAAATTCGAATTCGAAAAACTTAATGATTACCTTAACCAAGTAAGAGGCTGTACAGACGAATACATCGAAAATTTAAATGAATTTGACATGAATTCATGTCCTGACAAAACTATGCCAAATTATTCGATATCACAAATGCTGGCTCACATTGTAGTTGAGCAAAGCCAGCATATCGGACAAATATCATATATCCGTGGAATGTTGCGCGGAATTGATGGATAAACCGCAGTCTTTTCATGAGTCATCGCAACCTCCTATCTCAATGGACGAGGAAAAGCGTTTAAAGTCTCTAGGATACAAGTTAATAACTGGTATTGATGAAGTTGGAAGAGGACCGTTAGCAGGACCCGTTGTTGCAGGAGCAGCAATTGTACCTATTATGATGGAAGACAAGTGGTTAAAGATAATAAGAGACTCAAAACAGCTCACATCAAAGAAAAGAGCTGTCGCTGCAGATGAATTACGTAAATCCGCAATTGTTGCCACCGGACAATCTACACCAAAAGAAATTGATAACTATGGCATTGTAAGTGCAGTCAACTTAGCAATCAAAAGAGCTTTAGTAGATCTTGATGTCGACCCGGATTATTTGCTTTTGGACGCCTTTAAGCTCCCAGGAACCAACTTGCCCCAGAAAGCTATTATACGCGGCGATTCTTCCTGTATATCTATAGGGTCCGCGTCAATAGTAGCCAAGGTAGCACGTGATGCTTTGATGGATGAACTACATGAATGTTTCCCCGAATATGGATTTAACTCTAATAAAGGTTATGGCACTAAAAGTCATATCAATGCAATAAAAACATTTGGCCCGTGTTCTATTCACCGTTTTTCTTTTAAGCCTGTACGAGAGATAGCCAAAGATCATAATATATTCCTAGATAGAATTGACATGCCTCTCACTAAAAAAGATATTTCAAGCACACCTTTAAAATTACATACTCAAGAGAATTTACCGGGGTTTTATGAGAATAAATGATAACTCAAGAACCTTAAGTTCATGATAAACTCTTGTTTCAAATATATCGCTAATACATAACATATATTATTGGCAACTTTTAGATAACCTAGGTGCAAAATGCTTCCCATAGTTCAAAGTGAAATGACCGCTCTTTTAGAAAATCTTCGTTTACTGGAAACTCTAGTAACGGCTCCGCTCGGACTACATTCCGATATAAAAATGTTAAGGCAATCTCTACCTGTAGATGGTGCCTCTGATTTAGACGCAAATGAACTGAGGCAGCGAAGAACCGAAATTTCCAAATCGATAGAAGATGTGTCATTTATGGCATTAAAAACGATTGAAAATATATCTAGCAGCCTCACTTTATTAGATTCATTCAAATTAGACTCTGGAAGTAAGCTAAGCGAAGGATGGATAAGTAGAGCTGGCAAAGTTCTAATAAGGTCAAAGGAAAAAGTCACAAGTAAAATAAGGCAATTATCTGTTGAGAAACTAAAAGGCCTATATGTAATTATAGATCCAGAAGTAACCGGTGGAAGGCCTATCGTCGAGGTAGCAGAGGCCGCTTTGACTGGTGGAGCTTCAGCTATTCAATATAGAGATAAAATCAACGACAAAAATTTAATTCTTCAAAACTCATTGGATTTACAAACATTGTGCAGCAACCATGATGCGCTTTTTATTGTTAATGATTACGCAGATATAGCGAACCTATCAAATGCAAATGGCCTTCACATTGGACAAAATGATCTGTCAGTAGAAAGCAGCAGGTTAATTACTACTAACGATCAAATAATAGGTAAATCGAATAACACAATTGATGAAGCAATAACATCACAATCAGAAGCCCCAGATTATTTGGCTATAGGGCCAATATATCCTACTTCAACTATGGGCAAGGATAAAAAAAGGCCAGTTGGTATCGAAACGATAAAAGAGATAAAAAGTAGAGGTATCCCAGTACTTGTAGCTATTGGTGGTATAAATACCAATAACGCTATGACTGTTACCAAAGCTGGGGCAGACTCAATATGTGTAGCCAGTTCAGTCACACTATCAGACAATCCCGAAACTGCCGCAAGAGAACTTGTTAGCAGTCTTCAAACAGATAAATAACTCATATAAGAAGTGCAGTAAATCTAAATATTGAGAATTTTCTTAGTATAGACCTTAAATTTGATTGAATCGCTGGTTAAATATATGTTACTTTTCGCCACTGTGTAGTAATTATATCTACATAAAATCTAACCCAGTTAACTCTAAACTTAACTACCTGGAGGGAAGTTTTGTTAATTTTTCTTATAGCTATAATCGCAGGAATTGTCGCGCTTAGTTTTGCAGGCATATTAACTGTATATGTTTTAAAGCAGGATGAAGGTAATGACAAAGTTAAATTCATAGGCAAAGCAATTCAACAAGGAGCCATGGCTTTTCTATCTAGAGAGTATAGAATGCTTTCGCTTTTCGTTGCAGCTATGTTCATAGTACTTGCCATATTCATAGATCTCGATGTTTTAGGGCAAATAGATGGGGACGGAACGTGGCCTAAAACCGCAGTATGTTACCTCATAGGTGCAATAGGTTCCGCGATGGCCGGGTTCATTGGCATGTCAATAGCCATCCGTGCTAACTCAAGAACAGCAGTAAAGGCTAGTGATGGACTAAATGGAGCTCTTAAAGTTGCTTTCAGCAGCGGAGCGGTTATGGGGATTTCAGTTGTTGGCATAGGTCTTTTAGGTGTAGTTATTTTGTACTGGATATTCCAAGATGCGCAAATAATTGCAGGCTTTGGCTTCGGAGCATCTTCTATAGCATTATTCGCTCGTGTCGGTGGAGGCATATACACAAAAGCTGCTGATGTCGGAGCAGACTTAGTTGGTAAAGTGGAGCAAGGAATACCCGAGGATGATCCTCGCAATCCTGCAACAATTGCGGATAATGTTGGCGACAATGTTGGTGATGTCGCCGGCATGGGTGCAGATTTATTCGAGTCTTATGTTGGATCCATAATAGCAACAATTGCTTTAGTGGCAGTGGGCATGTTATATCTTGATTCAAACAATCCTGTTGGTGAAATTTTCGGCTTTAACAAACTGGTATTGCTGCCGATCCTAGTACTGGCTTCAGGTATCTTCTCATCGATTCTAGGCACATTTTTGGTTCGAACCAAAGAAGGTGCAACTATGAGTAATCTACTCTGGTCTTTAAGATACGGAATTTTTGGTGCAGGTGGTCTAGTGTTAATAGCAACAGGACTTAGTGTATGGAGCTTCGATTTATCTTTTAACTATTTTTGGGTAGTTTTAATTGGATTAATTGCAGGACAAATAATCGGCACATCTTCTGAGTACTATACATCATACGAATTTAAGCCTACAAAGGATGTTGCAAAACAAGCCGAAACTGGACCTGCTACTGTGGTTATCGCTGGTCTTGGCCTTGGTATGATCAGTACGTTAATCCCAGCTGTTGTTGTGGTAGTAGCGATGTGGATCACATATTCCTTAGCTGGTGTCTATGGAGTGGCATTGTCTGCCATTGGAATGCTCTCAACCCTTGGCATAACTCTTGCTACTGATGCGTATGGCCCGATAGCAGATAATGCAGGAGGGATAGCAGAAATGTCAGGAATGGACCCAAAAGTAAGAGAACGCACAGATGCGCTCGACTCTCTAGGAAATACAACGGCTGCTACTGGAAAAGGATTTGCTATTGGTTCCGCAGTATTAACCTCGTTGGCTCTGTTAGCAGCATATTCAGCGATGACGGGAGTATCAGCTTTAGATCTCCTCCAAAGAGAAGTTTTGATGGGAGTTATAGTTGGATCCGCAATGCCATTTATTTTTGCTGCTCTTACCATGCAGGCTGTAGGCCGAGCAGCAAATGCAATGGTACAAGAGGTTAGACGGCAGTTTAAAGAAATCAAAGGCCTATTAGAAGGTAAAGCTGATGCTGATTACGCAAAAGCAGTAGATATTAGCACCAGAGGTGCAATGCGTGAAATGATCCTACCTGGCGTTTTAGCAATAGCAGCACCAATTATAGTAGGAGCGGTTTTAGGAGCTGAGGCACTAGGAGGACTATTAGTTGGGTCTATAGCAACAGGATTTTTGTTTGCGATAATGATGGCGAATTCTGGAGGAGCTTGGGATAACGCAAAAAAGTGGATTGAAGCTGGAAATCTTGCTGGTAAAGGATCTGCAGATCATGACGCAGCAGTAGTTGGAGACACAATTGGTGATCCATTCAAAGACACTTCTGGCCCATCTTTGAATATACTTATTAAACTGACTGCTATGGTTGCACTAGTATTTGGACCTCTTTTTCTTTAATCAAATCTAGTAAATTATATTAAGTAATCCTTTACAAATTAGTATAGGATTAAGATCATATTCGTTATTTCAATCAGTGAATTTAAGTACACAAAGGTTTCACTTTAATTGACTTCAGTTAAGCATCAAATTGACCTGGAAGAACTCGCTTCGCTAGCAAAAAGACGAGGTTTTGTTTTCCAAAGTAGTGAAATATATGGTGGTCTCGCTTCTACGTGGGATTATGGACCATTAGGCATTGAGCTAAAACGCAAGTTGAAGGAATTATGGTGGGATAATTTTGTTATTAAACAAGAAAACGTTTTTGGGTTAGATTCTTCGATAATTATGCATCCTAAAGTATGGGATGTAAGTGGGCACACATCTAATTTTGCTGATCCATTAGTCGAATGTAAAAAATGTAATCACCGATACCGTAGCGATCAAATTGACACATCTGAATGTACCAACTGTGGAGGTGCATTAAGCGAGCCAAGACTATTCAACTTAATGTTTAAAACATTCTTGGGGCCAGTCGAGGACAATGCTAATTCGACATACTTAAGGCCTGAAACAGCTCAGGGAATATTTGTTAATTTTCTGAATGTTAAGAACACGATAAATAAAAATCCTCCGTTTGGAATAGCTCAAATAGGTAAATCTTTTCGTAATGAAATCACTACGGGGAATTTTATATTCCGAACCAGAGAGTTTGAAATGATGGAAATGGAATTCTTCGTCCCACCTGAAAAGGATGATGAATGGCACGATTACTGGATAAACAGCTCATTTGAGTGGTACTTGAATTTAGGCCTCCCAAATACCAGATTGCGGATACGGAAACATGAACCTGAAGAACTTGCTCACTACTCAAAGGCAACTAGTGACATTGAATACCTATTCCCTTGGGGATGGGGAGAGATTGCTGGAATAGCCAATAGAACTAACTATGATTTAGTTGCTCACTCCAAAGAGAGCAGTAAAGAATTATCATACTTTGATGAAACTGCAAAACAACATGTAATTCCCTTCGTTATTGAGCCTTCATTTGGTTTAGACAGGGCAATTATGGCTTTACTTATAGAGGCATATACCCAAGAGGATTTGATCGGATCCAAAGGCAAGAAAGAGACCAGAATCAGTCTTAAATTAAGTCCCTCAGTTGCACCTGTGCAAGTCGCGATACTGCCCCTAAGCAAGAAAGATGTATTGGCTGAATTAGCTATTGAAATTTATAAAAACATTAAATATTCCGGTGTTGTTAAGCCATTAGTTTATTATGACGAAACTCAAAGCATTGGTAGGCGATATCGGAGGCAAGATGAAATAGGCACTCCCCTATGCATAACTGTAGATTTTGAATCACTGGATGACAAAGCTGTAACTATACGAGAACGTGACTCAATGAGTCAGAAAAGAGTTCCAATAGACAAATTAGAAGATGAAATAGTTTCTATCTTATCGCCTAAAGTGCACGGCTAGATGAAGATTGTTCACTTTAGTGACGTTCACATTGGCGTAGAAAACTTCTCAAGAATAGACCCTGATACTGGTTTACCCTCTCGATTAATTGACTTTTTAGGCACCCTGGATGAGGTTATTGACTACTGCATTAACAACAGTGTGGACTTAGCCATATTTGCAGGTGATGCCTACAAAAATCGTAACCCTTCTCAAACACATCAGCGTGAATTTGCCAAAAGAATACAAAGACTATCCACCGCAAAAATACCAATTGTTCTAGTAGAGGGAAATCACGATATCCCTAGTGTTTTTGGAAGGGCAACTGCCTTAGACATCTTTAAAACACTTAATGTATCCAATGTGATATTGGGTAATAAGGCTGATTTACACCGCATAAAAACAAAATCTGGCTTCATTCAAGTAATAACTATTCCTTGGGTCAGAAGAAGCAACCTTCTTACTCGAGAAGAAACAAAAGGACTGTCACTCGAAAGTATCAATGTTCTAATACAGGATAAACTATCATCCATAATCTCGGATCTTGCATCACAATTAGATACTTCCCTACCCGCGATACTTGCTAGCCACATAACCATTAGTGGGTCAACTACTAGTTCAGAACAATCTATGATGCTTGGCAAAGATTACGTATTGTTAACAAGCAGTATATCGTTACCTATTTTTGATTACGTCGCTTTGGGGCATATTCATAAAAGGCAAACTATTAATGAGCATAACCCAACTATCAACTACAGTGGTTCTTTAGAACGAATAGACTTTGGAGAAGAAAATGATGACAAAGGTTTCTATTCAATTGAAATAAATGAAAATGCCACAATGACAAATCGGTTAAAAAAAGCTGAGTTTATAAAGGTCAACGCACGAAAACTTTTAACAATTAAAGTAAACGTGGAAACTGAATCTTTAGACCCTACCGAACAGGTTTTAAATGAAATTTCGAAACATGACCTTGTTGATGCAGTAGTAAAGTTGACAATATCCATGCCGAATTCATATGAAGGCAAATTGATCGACTCCAGAATTAGAGACGCACTAAAACCGGCTCATTACCTTGCAGGAATATCCGTAATAGTTAAAGGTTCTGAAAGAGTTAGACTTGGTGCAGAATACAATTCGAGCATAAGCCCTATGGATACATTGAAAATGTATCTCAAAATCAAAAAGACACCCAAAAAGCAATCAAGTTTATTGATTGATAAAGCTTTAGAAATTATTGAGAACTCAGGAACAACAAATAATGCTCGCAATTCTTGAAATCAAGGCACCATTACTTGTCGTTGCGATTTTATTAAGCACCTTGACTGGATGTGTTTCAGAAAATAACCAGGCTATCGATTTTGAGTTAGGTTTATTACAGCACAATAATGAAATTGGTTCTTCAAATATAAGATTGAGTGATGACTTTAATGGGTATCCGGTAATAATAAACTTTTGGTATCCATCGTGTCCTCCGTGCAGAGAAGAAACGGACATCTTAGAAGCTGTTTATAATGAATATAAGGATCAGGATTTAATGATTATTGGAATCCAAAGCCTGGTTTTAGATTCGATTGAAGATGGAAAAGACTTCGTGAATGAATTTGGCGTCTCATATCCAGTCGGAGCGGATATCGGCTCTGATATCCAACTTAAATATCAAGTCATAGGTTTTCCCACTACGTTTTTTTTAAACAAAGATCATCAAATAATTAGAAAATGGTCTGGTTTATTAGATAATGAACAATTACAACAGTTCGTTCTAGAGATACTTGAATAAACAGAAAAAGTTCTCTGTATGTAAGTAAGGTGCATATTTGAGCATTTCAAACATATTTTTATTAATCATCCATTGGCTGCATATAATGGCTGCAGCTATTTGGATTGGAACTAACATAGTGCAAATGATTTTTGGCAAATCAACCATTACAATGAATAGATCTAGTAAAAAGCAGCTTGAAATGCATCAATTTGGTCGCGTTTTCAAACCGCTGGTTGACATTTGTATTGTTGTTTTGATAGCTACAGGAGCAATAATTGTTTTTAACCGTTTAACCAGTAACGACATTACAATTGCATATGTAGTAACACTAGGAATAAAAGTTGCCCTGACATCATGGATGCTCATACTTTTGCATTCTGAAAGGCGACAAATGGCATCTATTAGCAATTTAGATAAAAAGTCTGGTGAATCCGGATGGTTTAATCGTACAAAGTTAATGCTATCAGGATATAATGGCCTTACTGTAATAGGTATTATAGTGTTCTTTTTATCTGAGCTACTGAGTTCACTTTTCGAAGGGATACTACTGCTCAATTAACGATTCCAGACTAACCATTATTAATTTGGTTGATACAGAGGTTCCTAAATGAGAAAAGACTTGATGGATATTCTTGTTTGTCCAGCGTGCAAGGGCCAATTAACTTTGACTATTGAAAATGAAATTAATAATGAAGTTGAGACCGGCGCTATGAACTGTACTCGATGTAAAGTTGACTATCCGATTTCAGACAGTATACCAAACTTGATTTCACCAGTTAAACTGAGTTAATTACATCGAATACTACCTACTTTCTCAACTTTATCAAAGAATGATGAAGATGCTAGGATTTCTGCCACGCTCGCTTCCCATAGGTTATGTTTCAAATCAGGGCTAATTTCTGCTAATGGTATAAGAACAAATGCCCGTTCAGTTATCCGAGGGTGAGGTACTATCAGCCCGGTTTCTTTTAAACTCAATTCTCCATATAACAATATGTCAAGATCTAAAGGGCGAGGTAAATTAACACTACTTGCATTTCTACCGTGCTTCTTTTCAATCGCCAATAATTTATTTAAAACTTGCCTCGGTTCTAAATTTGTTTTTATAAGGCATACACAGTTAAGAAAATCTGGTTGGTTTTCTACTCCCACTGGAGATGTTTCATATATCGATGATACTGCCAATATTTCACTTTGCAATCCGTAACTTATATCCGAGATCGCATCTTCTAAATGAGTAAACCGATTACCCAAATTTGATCCTAAACCAATGTAAACAAGTTGTTTCAATAAACTTAGATCCTAGGTATTATTTTCTTACAATTGCATCTGTCATTTTCACTACCCTCATCATCTCTTTCACGTCATGTACTCTAACGATATCTGCTCCTTTTATTATCGATATGACAACTGTTGCTGCCGTACCTTCTACGCGCTGGTCTGGAGGTAAATCTAACACCTTTCCTATAGTTGATTTTCTTGAAGAACCGATCAAGATAGGAGAATTTAATTTTTGTAGCATTTCAAGCGACCTGAACAATTCAATATTCTGCACAACATTCTTGCCAAACCCAATGCCTGGATCAAGAATTATATTTGCTTCCAATACACCAGAGTTCATAGCATTAGTTTTCAGCTCTTCTAATCGGTTTATAATGTCATTGACCATATCCCCGTAAACAGTGTGATCTTGGTTATGCATTAACACCACTGGAACTTTAAGATCAGATACTATAGAAGCCATTTTTGGATCCTTTGTAAAACCCCATACATCATTTACCAAAGAGGCTCCAGACTGAATTGCTTTTTGCGCTACTGATGCCTTATAGGTATCAATTGAAATTGGAATAGAAACTGCTTTCGAGATAGCCTGTATAGCTGGTATAACTCTTTGCTCTTCTAATTCAGCTGAAGTGGTAGACGTGTTACCGTATGTTATTGAGGGTCGTGTTGATTCCCCTCCAATATCTAATATATGACAGCCAAATCTTTCAAACTCTACAGCTTTTTGTACAGCCAAATCAATATTGAAGTCAAGGCCATCCCCAGAGAATGAATCGGGCGTTACATTAATTACTCCCATCACGAATGTCTTTGATTTCCAGTTAAATAATTTACCACCAATATTAGTGGCCATTTTGTTTATCATTTATAAAAGACTCTCAATTCAATAAACGTTAATAATAAAAAATACTACAATTCAATAACAATATACCTGACAACTTTTTTGTACCACTAAGCCAAGATTGCCGCTATATCTGCTTGAGATTATATTCCACGCATAGATATACTAGTCGAACTATGGTCAACAGAAGACGCAAGGATCGAAAAATAGATAGGCTCCATGAACTCAGAGATTTGAGTCATAAAGGTGGCGGACAGGCAAAAATTGATTCGCAACACAAACGTGGCAAATTAACTGCCCGCGAAAGAATCAGTTTATTCCTTGATGAAGATTCATTTGAGGAATTAGATTCATTTGTGACACAAGATATTCAAAACATAGAGGATTCAAAAAGCCAGATTTTAGGTGATGCAGTGGTTACCGGCTATGGCACGGTTAATGGAGAAACAGTTTTTGTTTATTCCCAAGATTTTACAGTCTTCGGTGGATCACTGTCTGAAGTAGTAGCTCAAAAAATTTGTAAAATCATGGATTTGGCACTTCAAAATGGACGGCCTTTAGTGGGGTTAATTGATTCTGGCGGAGCCAGGATTCAAGAAGGTGTATCTAGCTTAGCTGGCTATGGAGATATATTTTTGAGAAACACTATGGCATCCGGAGTAATCCCGCAGATATCAGTAATACTTGGACCCGCCGCTGGAGGTGCAACATACTCACCAGCTTTAACCGACTTCATTTTTATGGTCAACGGTATAGGGCA
This sequence comes from SAR202 cluster bacterium, assembly GCA_009392275.1. GTDB lineage: Bacteria > Chloroflexota > Dehalococcoidia > Lucifugimonadales > UBA2962 > UBA2962. The sequence goes on along the minus strand of VFGV01000002.1, from coordinate 11,832 downwards.
AATGTACATAACTGGCCCAGATGTAATTAAGGCTGTTACGGGTGAGCAAGTCACACATGAAGACTTGGGTGGAGCAATAAGTCATTCATCAAAGAGTGGTGTAGCTCATTTTCGACTTGATTCGGAAGAAGAGTGTTTAAAACAAGTTAGAAGACTTTTAAAATTTATACCTTCTAACAACATGGAGGAACCCATTATTGATGACACCTTTGATGAGATCGAAGAGCCTGATACAGATTTGGAAAGAATTGTCCCTGAAGACCCAAATCAGCCATACGATGTAATGGATGTAATCGGCCGATTAATTGATCAAGGTGATTTTATGGAGATACATCACTCGTGGGCTAAGAATATTGTGGTTGGGTTTGCAAAAATTGCCGGTAAATCAGTTGGCATTATTGGCCAGCAGCCGCAGCACTTAGCAGGTTCTTTAGATATTGATGCATCGATTAAAGCTGCGAGGTTTATCCGATTCTGTGATGCATTTAACATACCTTTAGTAACTCTTATAGATGTACCAGGATTCATGCCAGGTACTGCACAAGAATATGGCGGAATAATAAGACATGGAGCAAAACTAATTTATGCCTACGCTGAGGCCACTGTACCTAAAATAAGTGTATTGTTACGCAAAGCGTATGGTGGAGCATATATAGTAATGAGTTCGAAAATGCTTGGAGGCGACATAAATTATGCTTGGCCGACAGGAGAAATTGCGGTAATGGGAGCAGAAGGCGCTGTAAACGTAATACATGGCAAAGAGATCAAGACAGCGCAGAATCCTGAAAAATTGAAATCTCAGCGTATTGAAGAATATCGTGAAAAATTGATGAATCCATATGTAGCAGCAAGTAAGGGGCTAATAGATGACGTCATTGATCCAGCTGACACAAGAATTAAAATAATATCTGCACTGAAGATGTTGTCGAATAAGCGCGATTCATTGCCAATAAAAAAACATGGCAGCATACCATTGTGAATTGAGTTGTGGTAGTCGACAATAATAAAAAGCTAAGTATCGTTATGTCAGCAGTAGCCGAATACTTGGACTCTGAAAAGTCCAAAATATTTATAAATGCTGACTCAAGTAAATCGCAACCCATAATTAAAAAATCGTTAAAGTTAAACTCGTGGAAAAGAGCTCTTTATAACTCATATATAGATCATGTCACAACCAGTAAAAATTACCGATACAACCTTCAGAGACGCGCATCAAAGTTTATTAGCTACTAGACTTAAGCTAGAAGACATGCTCCCAATAGCCGAAGAAATGGATGCAATCGGATTTCACTCAATGGAAGTGTGGGGAGGAGCTACTTTTGACGTCTGCACCAGGTTTTTAGATGAAGACCCTTGGGAACGCCTAAGAACCTTTAAATCATTGATTCCAAACACCAAATTACAGATGTTATTAAGAGGGCAATCTTTAGTTGGATACAGGGCATATCCAGACGACGTAGTTAATAGCTTTATAGAACGATCAGCTGAGAATGGAATCGATATATTCAGAGTCTTTGACGCACTTAATGATGAGTGGAACCTGACAGCAGCGGCAAAAGCAGTTTTAAAAAACAAAAAGCATTTACAAATGACACTCTGCTACTCAATAGCAGAGAATGGTAAATTGGGTGGTTCAATATACAACCTTGAATATTACATCAATAAAGCAAAGGATTTCAAAGACTTAGGGGCGGATAGCATTGCAGTTAAGGATATGGCCGGGCTCCTATCTCCATACGACGCATACGAACTAATAAGCGCCCTGAAATCTGAGCTTGATCTGCCTATTCAACTGCATACTCACTACACATCAGGAATGGCATCAATGACTTTGCTAAAAGCGATAGAGGCGGGTGTTGATACAGTAGACACCTGCCTATCTCCTTTGGCATTAAGAACTTCGCAACCAGCTATAGAACCATTATTATCAACATTAAAATCACAAAAAAGAGATCCTCAATTTAATTTAGAAAACATACTATTAATTAGTGAAAAGTTAGAGCAAAGATTATCGAAATACATAGAAATGCTTGATTCATCAAAATCCTCAGTAATTGATGCCACGGTTCTTAGTCATCAAATTCCAGGCGGGATGTTTTCAAATTTACTCTCACAGCTACGAGAAGCAGAATCTGAAGACCGATTACAAGAAGTAATGTCAGAAATACCTGTTACACGAAAAGAGCTTGGATATCCTCCACTTGTGACTCCAATGAGTCAAATGATTGGATCACAAGCTGTTAGCAATATACTATTCGGAAGATACAAAATGGTATCTAATGCTATAACAGATTATGTTCTTGGAAAGTATGGAAGACCACCAGTTGCAATAGATGAGAATATCAAAAACATTGTACTTCAGAACCTAGATGGTAAATATACAGAAATTAAATCTAGGCCTGCAGATAAACTTAAACCAGAACTGCCAAGAGCAAAAGAAGATCTATCTGACATTACTAACAACACTGACGATATACTGACATACGTACTATATCCTACTACCGGTTTCGGGTTTTTAAGAAGAAAATATGGTCTCGAAAATTTGTCGGAAGACTTGAAGGCTGAAAATGATGAAGAGCCCATAACTGAGCAAATCATCAATGACACAACACATAGCAAAACTGAAAACATACGCGCATTTAATGTTTATCTTGATGATGAGGTTTTTTATGTTGAAGTCGATCCACTGAATGTGAAGAGTACATACATACGACCTTCCAGCAAACCGACTTATGAACCAGCTGATTCCAATACAGGTGAAAATGGATTAGCTATTAAAGCCCCAATCACTGGAATTGTTATCAAAAATCTAGTATCTGAAGGAGATCAGGTTTCTGCTGGTCAAGATATTGTTGTACTTGAAGCGATGAAAATGGAAAATACCCTGACATCTCCGGTGTCAGGTATTGTGAAAAAACTTACTCAGGGCGTCGGAGTTAAGGTGGATAAAGGTACAGTATTAGCAATAATCGAAGCGAATGATTAATTATCTCACTTACAGTAACTGGATCTGATCTTTGAAAACAAAAGCTAGTTACAATACAATTAACTGCTGTTATATGTACCAATTTTATTTATAAATAATTGATGTGATTTGGCAAAATTATCTTGAGGCATAGAATTCGATGAGACAAAAAATTACTGTAGTAGGAGCTGGAAACGTTGGTGCAACCACTGCACAACGGCTTTTTGAAAAAAGTTATGCAGATATCGTTCTGGTGGATATTGTAGAAGGGTTGCCACAAGGCAAAGCGTTAGATATTTTAGAATCTGGCCCTGTAGTTGGATCGGATGCAAATATAATCGGCACGAACACATATGAAGAGACATCCAATTCTGACATTATAGTAATTACTTCTGGTATTGCCCGAAAACCTGGCATGAGCCGAGATGATTTGTTGCTAACAAATATGAAGATAGTTTCTGATGTTGTAGACAAAACTGTGTCTAAATCTCCAGATAGCATTGTAGTAATTGTAACTAATCCATTAGATGCAATGGCGCAGCAGGCTCTTAAAGTAAGTGGATTTCCAAAACAAAGGGTTGTAGGTATGGCTGGAGTTTTAGATACTGCCAGATATCGCAGCTTTTTGGCAGAAGAATTAAATGTATCAGTAGATGTTGTACAAGCATATGTGCTAGGAGGCCACGGAGACACAATGGTTCCAACCGTAGGGCCAACAACTGTAGGAGGTATACCTGTTGCAGACTTAATTCCAACAAAACGATTAGAGGAAATTGTGCAGAGAACCAGAGATGGGGGAGCAGAAATAGTTGCTTTATTAAAAACAGGTAGCGCGTATTATGCACCTTCTGCTTCAATAGTAGAGATGATTGATTCAATAGTGCTAGACAAAAAACTTATACTGCCCTGTACTGCTTATCTAGAGGGAGAATATGGATTGAATGGTCTATATGTTGGAGTGCCTGTAAAACTAGGGAAGAGCGGTATTGAACACATATATGAGTTTGACCTCACCGATTCAGAACTTCAATCTTTACATAAGTCTGCTGAATCCGTTAAAGAACTCTTGGAAATAATGGCGGGTAATTAGAAATAGTTATAAATAACTTAATTCACGTTATAAATCATACTGTCTTAATAGGAAACCACCAATTCCATTTACCAAGTAGTTTCATAGTCGCGGGCACCAAAACAGATCTAATTATCGTAGCATCTAAAAATATAGCTACAGCTAGACCCATACCTACTTGCTGAAACATAACCATGTCTGCAGCTGCGGCCACAGAAAACACGGCAACCATTATCATCGCAGCTCCAGTAATAAGGCCTGCTGTTGATTTAACACCTCGCGCAATTGACTCTTCGTTATCCCCCGTTTGGTCATAAAATTCTCGTATCCTGCTCAAAAGAAATACATGGTAATCCATAGATAATCCAAACAATACTGCGAACAGAAATACCGGTACCCATCCATCGACTACATCTACTTGCTCAAAACCGAGAATTCTGGCTCCATATCCCTTTTGAAAAACTAATACAACTAAACCATATGCAGACCCGACTGACAGTAAGTTCATGAGAACAGCTTTTATCGGCACTATTATAGATTTAAAAACAAATGCTAGTAAAAGAAAACTGATAGTTAAAACGAATATAATCACAATTGGCAAATAATTGTTTACTAATTCAATATAATCAACTATAAATGCTACTAAACCAGTAACTCTAACATTATGTTGGTTCTCATTAAATGAATTTGGCACATAATCAGTCCTTATCCGTTTCACTGCATCAAACATCGTTTGAGAGTTAGGATCGCTATTAATGTCTGCCCTTAATACGATAATTTCTCCATTATCAGACTCAAGCTGATCAATATTACCAAGATCATTATCTTCGTTAATATAAGCCAACAAAGACCCTTTGTTATTATCTATTTCCGTATTTTGTTTGATATCACTAATAACTACTGCTATAGGAGAACCAACAAATCCATAAGAAAACTCCTGCTCCAAAAGTTCAAATCCACGTCTAGACATTGTTTCCTCTGGAAACGTGGTTATACCATTCTGTCCTAACTTAAGATCAATAGCCGGTAAAGATAATACAACCAAGAAAGACACAACAATTATTATAGATACGACAGAATGTCGCATAACAAATTTACTGAATGAATACCAGAATCCTGTCGGAAGGTTAATAGTATTATTTGAAGATGCTAAATTTATGAACGGCACTTTTAATGAGTTGATTTTATCTCCTAACAAACTCAAAATTGCTGGCAGTAAAGTTAAAGAAGCTGATACGCTTACAATGACAACCACTATTGCGCCGCCCCCAAGACTTCTAAGAACTGAGAATGGAGTTATTAACATTCCGATCAACGCGAGAACAACTGTTATGCCCGAAAATACCACCGCTTTACTGGCAGTAGCGCCAGTTTTTGAAATAGCCTCAGTTTGACTGAGACCATTATTTCTTTCCTCCCTATATCTTGACACTACCAAAAGAGAATAATCAACGCCAACTGCCAAACCCATCATTGCAATCATATTGGTTACGAAAAATGAAAATGTCCAAGCCTGTCCGATTAAAGTAGTAATGCCTAGAGCAACGACCATAGAAATTAAAGCAATAGCTATTGGGATTAAAGATGATACCAAAGCACCAAACACCAAAATTAAAACAATTAAAGCTGCCGGCGTACCAACCTTCAATTCTAATTCAAGATCATTTTTAGATATGGTTTGGAAATCGTGATCAAAAGTGCTATCACCTGTCATTGCAATACTAAATAAGCTGCCTGAGCTTAACTGTTCGATAGCTTGGATCATCGGACTTAAATCTTCTTCTTCTGGTGGGTCAAAAAGAACCAACATGGTTTTCTGATCTTGTGAGACTAAAAGTTTAAACCCTGTACTGTAATAACTAGTAGGATTCTGGTAATAGTCGCCAGGAAGATTAACTAAAGTGTTAGTAAGGGTTTCAAAAAAATTGATGAATTCTTGGTCATCTACTGAATAGGTATCAGATTGTATAATCAAGACTTCATATTCAGATCTATTGAGGTCAATTTCAATACCACTTTCTCGTATCAAATCAGCAGCTACAATTGACTCCGGTTCGTTCGTAAAACCTAGATCAGTTGTTATAGCTGAATTAATATAAGTTAATGTAATTAAACCAGCAATAATTACTAATACAATCCAAGAAGCTATGGTGATATTTCTATGTTGAGCACTCCATACTGTAATATTTTTTATAGTTAATGGGTTATGCACCAATATGTACCCTAGGCTAAATTACTTAATATAATTGGGCTTTTACAAATACCGACCGGTCTATATTACAAGACTTATAAACTAACAAGTTAGTAAATATACTATGGTGTCAAAGCTAGAGCTGAGACAACACTTTCTGTATTAATAATATGTTGGTTTAATTTTAGAACCTTAGGATCGATTCCAAGGGCAAGGCCAATTAGTTGCGGTAAATGTAGTATAGGCAGATCTATTGGCTGCCCTACCTGTTTGGATGCAGTCGGCTGATAACCATCTAGGTTTAGATGGCATAGTGGACAAGGTGTCACCATTGCAACAGCACCCTCTTTTTTTGCACTTAAGGTGTGATTAGAGACCATCTTCATTGAATTTTTTTCGTTTATAGTAAGTATTGGAAATCCACAGCAGGCACTTTTACCGGGGAAATCAGCCACTTCGGCACCTACTGCTTCTATAATCATCTCTAATGAATGTTTACGCTCTGGATTTTCACCGAATCCTAAAACATCTGAAGGTCTAACAATATAGCATCCATAAAAAGGAGCAATTTTTAGTCCAGTCAATGGTTTCACGATTTTCTCTTTAAATTTTTCTATCCCGATATCCTCTATTATGATCCAAAGAAGATGGCGGGGTTCTGCTTGTCCTTTGTACTCTAAATTTTCATCGGATAAGCTGGAATTTACTGACTCTCTGTATTCCAAATCTGCCATGCGAGATCTTGCTTGGGACATAACACCTTGGCATGTGCTACATATAGTCATAATAGGAAGTCCGGAATTTTCACCCATTGCAAAAGTGCGCGCATTTAGGGTATCACCCAACTTTTCATTTTTTTCTTGAAGCACTCCAGAGCCAGTGCAAGATGCTCCTTCCATGGTTTCAGTGTCTAATTCTATATCCAGCTTTTTACACACCTCGATAGTAGCTCTATATAATTCAGGCGCGGCTCCCTTGGACACACATCCAGGATAAAATGCATATTTCATTAAACCACCTTGGTCTTTTCAAATAATTTAGTGATATTTTTGGAGCCCGGTATTTTCTCATAGAATATAGGAGGCATTTTCCCTCTCATCATCGCTTTCAAACCAATCGGTGCTAATTTAAGCATCTCAGGAATATTAAACATGCCAAATGTCTTCACTGGCAACCAAAACTCATTCAAGACTCCATTATTTTTAATAATATCCGAAAATACTTCTGCATGACGTGCACCTGTAGTATTTTTGTAACCTGCCTCCATCGCAAAATCTCTTAGCTTCATTATTCTGCCCATTGGATCTACACCTTTAGGGCACACTTCAACACATTGCATGCATCTGGTGCAATCCCACATTCCAGCAGGTTCGTTTAAATCTTTCAGTCTTTGATTATTAGCGTCGTCCCGAGGGTCAGCTAAAAATCTATAAGCCTTAGCTAAGGCTGCCGGACCAAGAAAACTTTCATCAACTGCAAGAACGGTACAATCTGAAACACATGCACCACATTGAATACAACCCATAACCCCTATTAATTCCATCATAGATTCATTAGATGCAATATACTCTGCCTCTGGAGGCGGTGCGTCTGTTTTGACCCATGGTTCTATCGCTTTGATTTTCTGCCAATGTGTATCAAACTCAACTATCAAATCTTTAATCAATTTCATGTTCCCAACAGGTTCCACATTAATTGATTTATTTTCATCTGAAACAAGGTCAGAAATCTTAGTATTACAAGCAAGAACAGCTTTGCCATTTACCCTCATAGCACAAGAGCCACAAATCGCACTTCGGCAAGAGCATCTCAATCCAAGGGTACCATCCACCTCTTCTCTAATTTTAATTAACCCATCCAGCACAGTGGATGTTTCATCAACTTCAATATTAAACTCTTCTCGATAAGGTTTCTTTTCGCCCGATTCAGGATCAAACCTAGCTATATTTAAATCAACATGCATAACTTATAAATTACCTAATACTTTCTTTCCTGAGGCTGCCACTTTGTAATATTAACTGGCACATAATCAATCTTTGGTTTTCCGTTACTTTGGCTTACCACTATATGTTTAAGCCAATTTTTGTCGTCCCTCTCTGGCATGTCGGTTCTGGTATGAGCTCCCCTGCTCTCCTTACGTTCTAATGCGCCTATAATAGTGGTTTCAGCACAATCAAGCATGAATCCTAATTCCAATGTAAATATCAGATTAGTATTAAAAATCTTGTTTTTATCTTGAACCATTACACTAGCGTATCTCTGTTTTAGATCAGCCAAATCTGACTTAGCCTGCTCCATACCTTTTTGATCTCTATACACTGCCAAGTGTTTATTCATTGTCTGGCCTAAATCTAGCCTGATTTGACCAAACATTTCTCCCGAATCTCTATCTAGAAGACTTTGTATTTCTTCTAAACAACGACTCGCATGTGTATCATCAATCGAAGCGGGTGCCTGAGTTTTTACCCATTCTGAAGCATGTTCTCCAGACCTTCTGCCAAAAACAAGGGTATCTAATAAAGAATTTGCACCCAAGCGATTGCCTCCATGAACACTAACACAAGCTGTCTCGCCTGCTGCATACAAACCAGGAACTGATGTAAGGCCATCAATATCTGTTTTTATACCGCCCATTATGTAATGCATGCCTGGGCGTATTGGAACTGGATCAGTCACCATATCTTTTCCAGCAAAATCGATCCCGAGCTGTCTTATTTGTAAAAGTCTTTCGTTAATTAATTTTTCACCGAGGTGTCTTGCATCTAGTAAGACACATCCATCTATGCCTCTTCCTTCATTTATTTCGGTCTGTTCTGATCGAGAAACAACATCTCTCGAAGCGAGTTCCATCATGTTGGGAGCATATCTTTCCATAAAACGCTCACCTTCAGCATTTAGAAGATAAGCTCCTTCACCACGAGCTGCTTCAGACATTAAAGCGCCATTGTTTTTCAGGGTTGTCGGATGATATTGCACCATCTCCATATCCATTATTCCAGCCCCGGCTCGATATGCCAATGAAATACCATCACCAGTACAAATTAATGCGTTTGTGGATGGCTCGAATACCCTGCCAACCCCACCTGAAGCTATTATGACTGCTTTACTACGCATCACGTGTAATTCACCTGTGCGCATATCCATAGCAACCAATCCAACGCATCTCTCTTCCTCTGTAATAAGGGTAGTAACAAACCACTCTTCGAAAACTTGAACTCCAGAGCTTAGCACTTGTTCATGCAACACATGCAACAGTGCTTGTCCAGTAAAGTCTGCCACAAAAAATGTTCTTGCCTCGCGTTGGCCGCCAAAAGCTCTAACACCCAATCTTCCTTCGTCATCTCTATTAAATGCGGCTCCCATATGCTCCATATTGATTACTTCACTGCCAGCTTCTCGTGCCATTACTTCTACAGCATCTTGGTCTGCAAGGTAATCTGAGCCTTTTATGGTATCAAAGGCATGATCCTCCCAATTGTCACCACGATCTGTTAATGCAGCATTTATTCCGCCCTGAGCAGCATTTGAGTGAGATCTCACTGGGTACACTTTTGTGATCACAGCAACTTTACTGCCATTCTGAGAAGCGGCCAGCGCAGCTCTCATACCAGCAAGTCCTGCCCCCATGACTATTACATCAAAATCGAACATATAAAAACTATAACAGATCAACTAACAATTTGTGTACTATTTCACATTGTGTAAATATGATAAGAAATGCAGTAAATTAATGCATAGATAAATTTGATTAAAAATTAATTTTTTAAGAGGTGACTTGAATGGCAAATCCTAATAACAATAACTGGATGTCTCTTTTAGTTGGACAAGATATTGACCCACCACTTCCACAAACCGTCGAAGAGATACCACTTGTTAGAGAAGCGATGGATTTTTCGTCTCTGAACGTAGATATGCCTAAAATAGGAAAGCAGGAAACTGTCGAAATAAGAGATAAAGATGGCTGGAAACTTATATCTGAGGTTTACATGCCTGAAGGTGAAGGCCCCTTCCCTGTTATCTTATATATGCATGGTGGTGGTTGGTGTGTAGGGTCATCTGCAGGAGTCAGAAGAAAAACAATGAGGCTGGCTGAGAATGGATTTGTGGTTTTTAACTTAGAGTATTCATTAGCTCCAGAAAGACCTTTCCCCAACGCACCTGAAGACGTGGTTTATGCAGCTAGATGGATTACTAAAAATGCTGAACGATTTAAAGGTGATTCAACAAAAATGATTATTAGCGGAGATTCCGCTGGCGCTAATTTATCAGCAGTAGCCATTCATGTGCTTCATGGAGATAATCAAGCTGTAGACGGCGGTGATTTATCCGACATTGAAGTTAAATTTTCAGGAGCTTTACTTTATTACGGTGTTTTTGACTTTCCTCTTATGATCAATGAACCTCTTTCAAATAGCGGGTATGTTGAAGTTTGGTTCACACGAGGATACTTGGGGGCAAACTATCTTTCTCATGTCCAGAATCCTTTAGTCAGTCCAATTTTCTCTCCATATATAGATAAATTCCCTCCATGTTATCTTGTTTGTGGAGATCAAGATTCGCTTTTAAGTAACACGCTATCTATGACAAAAACTTTAACATCAAAGAATATTCATACTACGGTATCAATACCTGGCGGTTTTGATCATACGTTTGACTACGTGGAACATAAAATAGAAGGTGTAACACCAGAAATTGAACGTATAATAACCTGGCTGAAATTAGTTACTTCATAATCCACTAATTCCTATCCTCAACCCAAACATTTAGATAATGTGCTAGTAAGGCCTGGATATTAGTGTCTTCCTGAACGCACTTTATCTTGACTGATTTCCATAAATCAGTTGGAATGCGCACGGTTAGTGCCTTAGAACCCTTTATCGACCCTAATTCTGTTTCATTTACTTCACGGCGTATCTGCGTCATAACGTTAAACAGTTTACACGTATTGACATATACCATGCAATGCTTTTATACTACTTGACGTCAAGACTTCAATACGTTTTTATGAATTGCAGTATCGGCTGAATTAAGCCAAGACGTTGAGAAGTAAAACTTTATCGAAGAGAAAAGGAGTCAACCATGAACGAAAAGATTAAGTTACTAGATTTATTGCGAAACGAGATTGATAAGCTTAAAACTTCTAACTCTTCATTAGACGGAGAAGTACTAGAGTTAATGTTCAATGCTACTTCTAGAGATATATATAAGGATGTTCTTTGGGGAAGCAGAATTAATAATGAAGATGAAGAGGAAGATATGAACGCAGTAATAGAATCTTTAGCAGAACTTCCTCCTGAAGCAGAGGCATTTATGGCCGCTGGGCTTAGAGCATATAAAAATATGGAGATTGTAAGGGCAGCCAGCTAGCATATACCTTTACTTACCTTTATTCATAGATATGCCCTACATCTAAACTCGAGGTTTTTACAGACGTTCTAACCTTAACCATGTTAGAATCCTTGCCTAAATAGATGTTTGGCATAAAAATACATCTATCAAAATTAGATTTAAATTCGTCTATTTATTTTGGAGGAGATAAGATGGCATCAACAGAAAGATCAGGTAAGATACAAACTGTGCTTGGGTTAATTGAACCAGATGAACTAG
>VFGV01000001.1 GCA_009392275.1 SAR202 cluster bacterium | reverse complement strand
CCCATGGGTAGGATGGCAGAACCCAGTGAATATAAATCTGCAGTAGTTTTCCTCTGTTCGGAAGCTTCTCGATATATGACTGGATCATGTTTAACAATTGATGGCGGTAGGACAGTTTGGTAGATATGCAATTAGCAGTAATGAGTTTAGTTAAAGTTTGCTCGGCAAATAGAAAATAAATATATGGATTTCACGACTTACTTTGTGTGTGGCCACTTTACTCATCTTGCTTTGTTTAAGGGGATGAGTAACTTTTTACGTTTATATTTTCCTAATATCAATCAAAAATTGATATTGTTGGATAATCCTCATCTCAATTTAATTGATCATTCAGAGTTTACAAGTGGTTATGATGAAGTTCTTGAACTGAAATATTGTGAAACAGCTCAAACTAGTAATTGGTTAAACACGTTGGCGATTAAAAATGTTAGGAAAAGGGTAGGAGATGTCAGTGAATTACTAGATCAATTATCTGGAATTAAGTTTAACGAACCTAGTATGGTTCTATTTACTGATTTAACTGGCGACTGTCTAAGTTCAAGGATGCTTCTTAAGAAAATACGATCAGAAAACGAACGAGTAAAAGTATTCAGGATAGGAGGCCCTCTGGATGTTCAGAAAAAATATACTAATTGGGGTTTGATGTGGTTTTTAACTAATATTTATGCGCTTTTAGGAGCACCAATGGTGAAGGTTAATATGGACGGTTATATTATTTCTCACCGGAAATTTTATAGAGAAAGTAAGTATTTTGACGGATTTATTGTGTACTCTAATGAATGGTCTACGCGTAAAGATTTCATTCAACTTAAATATCCAATCATTGATGGTTTTATCAAACCTAAAAAGAATAAAAAGCCGTACATTTTGTTTATGGGCCATGCTTTAGGTCCAACTAGTCAGTTTGAGGAGATAACCGAGGAATCATACATAGAAACGACAAATCAGATTCTTTCGGTTCTTTCTGATTCTTACTTGAATCAAGATGTCGATCTTTATTACAAACCACATCCAAGAGAGGATAAGATACATTTTGAATTATCCGGATTTGAGGTTCTTAAGGAACCGATGACATCTGAAATGCTTTTTGCTAGGGACAGATCTTTGATTAAAGCAGCATACTCAGTAGCTTCTACCAGTTCGGCAACAGCTGCGTTAATGGGAGTCAACTCTTATGCATTGTATAAACTTTATAATTACCCTGACGTTTTAATAAAAAGAGCTCAACGAAGATATCAGTTTGCAGAAGTCAAAAAGCCTGTAAATATGCAAGAGCTTAGAAATTCTTCAAACGAAGTTGGGAAGTTAAGCAAATATGATGAAAGCGACGTAGATCATCTTAAAGCAATTATAGAGAACATTGTCGCTGATGTTTCATAATACGATTGGATCAAGAGCAAGGGATTAATTGATTGAAAAATGAAAACAGAAAATCGAATAAGACCAAGTTGATTAATAACTTATATAAAAGTCTATATCGAATCCGTACTATTGAAGAAAAAATAGCATTAATATATCCAACTGATCAAATTAAGAGTCCGGTACATTTATCCATCGGTCAGGAAGCTGTGACTGTTGGTGCATGCGCAGCATTGCTTGAAGCGGATGTTGTATTTGGAACTTATAGAGGGCATTCATTATATTTAGCAAAAGGTGGCGATTTGAATGGCATGATGGCTGAATTGTATGGTAAGTCCACTGGGGTGGCCGGAGGAAAGGGTGGATCAATGCATTTAGTTGATACTAACCGGGGTATTATGGGTATGTCTGCAGTTGTTGCTACCACTATTCCGCAGGCAGCCGGATATGCATATGCATTCAAGGTAATGAAGCAGAACAATATCGTTGTAAGTTTTTTTGGGGATGGTGCTACAGAAGAAGGCGTATTCCATGAAACATTGAATTTCGCTGCCTTAAAAAAATTGCCAATGATTTTTGTGTGCGAGAATAACCAATATGCTGTTTTAAGCCATCAGAGTGAACGTCAGTCTAATACCAATATTGCTGAAAGAGCGTCTGTATATGGGATGCATTCCGAGAAAATTGACCAAAATGACCCTTACACAATATATGAAAAAGTTAACTGGGCCAGGAATCAAATTATAGAAAAAGGTAGAGGACCATTCTTTTTTGAATGTATGACAGAAAGATATAGAGAGCATGTTGGTCCAAGCGAAAGAGATGATATTAAAACATTATCTGCTGAGATAGTTGATCCATTACAACAACTTTCTAAATTGGTGAGCTCTGATTTTAAGCAGAATGTTTTTAAAGAAGTTGATTTAGAGTTAAAGCAAGCAATAAATTTTGCAGAAAAAAGTGCATTCCCTGCGAAGGACTCTCTCTATAAGGATGTGTATGCCTAAATCGAATATTAACACTAGATCTATAAGCTATGCTGAGGCAATAAATGAAGCCACCAGACAGTTAATGTCTCAGGACGAATCCGTATTTGTTTTAGGAATAGGAGTCGATGACCCAAGAGGTATATACGGAACTACTAGCAACTTGTCTCGTGAATTTGGCCAGGACCGAGTGGTAAATATGCCACTGGCCGAAGACGCTATAACTGGAATCGCAAGTGGTTCATCCATGGCGGGAATGAGACCAATTGTGGTACATGAACGCATGGACTTTATGCTACTAGCGATGAATCAATTGATTAATGTGGCTGCAAAAAGCCATTATATGTACGGTGGAGCTGTTAAAGTCCCCATGGTTGTAAGATCAATTATCGGACGAAGTTGGGGGCAAGGTGCTCAGCATTCACAAGCCTTGCAGTCATTTTTCATGCATGTGCCTGGTTTAAAAGTCATTGCTCCAACGACGCCTTATGATGCAAAAGGAGCGCTGGTAGCAAGTATAAAAGATGACAATCCAGTTATATTTATTGAGCATAGAATGCTTCATAACTATAAAGGACAAGTACCAAAAGACTTGTATTCGGTTCCTTTTGGTAAAGCGAGAATATTAAGGGCTGGTCATGACATAACGATAGTTGGTATTTCACATGCAATGGTTGAATGCATCAGGGCTGCTAAAAGTCTCGCAACATCATCTATTTCCGCTGAAGTAATTGATCCAATATCCCTAAGCCCTTTAGACGTTCAAACAATATGTGAATCGGTTGAAAAGACTGGCAATTTATTAATAGTTGATAATGGGTGGACTACTTGTGGAGCCAGCGCTGAGATAATGTCTTTAGTAATTGAAAATGTTCAGGGGCAAGACAAAGTTAATATGAAGCGTATGGGCTTTGAGTTCGTTACTAGCCCTACAACTAAAATTTTAGAAGATCTCTATTATCCTGATAGTCGAAGAATAGCAAAAGCAGGCTATGACTTGCTTATGGGGAAGGAAACAGATTGGGAGCCGGATGTCCAAGAATCACCGGAAATAGATGAATTTAAAGGACCATTTTGATGGATTCGGGAAAATTTCAAAAGCAAATAGAATTAAATATAACTCAAACGAAGTTGTCAGGAGTCTTACTAATTAAACCTCCTACTATATTTGAAGATTTTAGGGGTAGTTATATCGAGTTGTATAACGAAGAAATATATAAAAACGCCGGGATATTGGTTGATTTCAAACAAGATGACATATCTACATCGAAGAAAAACGTTTTAAGAGGCATCCATGGTGATTCAACTACATGGAAATTGATTTCGTGTCTTTTTGGACGGTTTTACTTGGTAGTTGTTGACTGTAATAAGGATTCTAGACAATTCCTGGAATGGGAATCTTTTGAACTTTCCGATGTCAA